>DXAM01000128.1 GCA_019117025.1 Candidatus Microbacterium stercoravium
TGGGCGCATCATCATGGCCTCGACCGCTCCGGTTGGCAGATCATGATGCGCGGCTGCGTGCCGCTTGTGAAGGCTCCCGGTTGGTATGAGCCGCACGGTGCGTTCCGGCCGGTGCTCAATCATCGGACCGAGCGTGACAGAATTCAGCGACTCTCACGGTTCGAGTCGCCGCCGTTGAAGGTGCCCGAACCGGCCGAGTAGCCGGTCGACCGGCCGTCTCGCTCATTGCGTCCGGCGGTTCACTGCGCCCGGTCTGCGCTGCGGCCCTCGCGGTCGCGCGTTCACGCGCGCGCACTCACTCGCGCGCTCAGAAGAGCCCGTCCTCCAGCAGCTCGTATGCGTGCTGCAGGTCGTCGGGATACGACGACTCGAACGAGACCTTCTCTCCCGTGGCCGGGTGGTCGAAGCCGAGCCGGTGAGCGTGCAGCCACTGGCGGGTGAGACCGAGCCGCTCGGCGAGCGTCGGGTCGGATCCGTACAGCGGGTCGCCCACGAGCGGATGCCGGTGCGCGGCCATGTGGACCCTGATTTGGTGGGTGCGGCCGGTTTCGAGACGCACCTCGACGAGCGTCGCTCGCGGAAACGCCTCGAGCGTCTCGTAGTGCGTGACCGACGGCTTGCCGTCGGATGTCACCGCGAACTTCCACGAGTGGTTCGGGTGCCTGCCGATGGGCGCGTCGATCGTTCCTGAGAAGGGGTCGGGGTGGCCCTGAGCGATCGCGTGATAGATCTTCTCGACCGTGCGCTCCTTGAACGCGCGCTTGAGCACGGTGTATGCGTGCTCGCTCTTCGCGACGACCATCAGCCCGCTCGTGCCGACATCGAGGCGATGCACGATGCCCTGGCGCTCCGCAGCGCCGCTCGTCGAGATCTCCACGCCGGCTGCGAGCAGCGCGCCGGGAACGGTCGGTCCCTCCCACCCCATCGACGGGTGCGCGGCGACGCCGGTCGGCTTGTCGACGACGACGATGTGATCGTCCTGGTACGCGATCGCGAAACCCGGCACATCGGATGCGACGACCTTCGGCGGTTCCTTCGGCGTCCAGTCGACGTCGATGACGGATCCGGCGCTCACGCGATCGGATTTGCCCGCCGGTGCGCCGTCGATCCGCACGCCGCCCGCACTGGCGACCTCCGCGGCGAACGTGCGCGAGAAACCGAGCATCTTCGCGAGCGCCGCGTCGACGCGCGCGCCCTCGAGACCATCGGGTATCGGCAGGCGACGCGACTCAGTCATCCGTGCGCGGCTCCCGCGAGCGGCCGTACAGATCACGGCGGAGCGTCGGCTGGGCGGTGGTGGTCGCAGCGTCGGCGGACGCCCCCGTCTCGGCTGCGTCACCGCCTTGCTCGGCGCGCGTGTCGCTCACCGCGGCGTCGGCAGATGCCGCGATCTCAACATCCGTGTCATCCGCAGACGCGACCGTCTCCGCGTCCTCGGCGCCCGTGGCATCCGCGACGGCCTCGAGCTCCGCGTCCTCGGCATCCGCATCGGAGGCCTCGGTCACAGTGTCCTCAGCATCCGCTTCGGGGGCTTCGGCCTCAGCGTCTCCCCGCGTGCCGTCGAAGTTGATGCCGATCAGCACCAGCACGGCGACGGCGATCATGCCGCAGACGATGAACATGTCGGCGACGTTGTAGATCGCGGGGTTCGTCCAGAACCACATCCACGGCGTCAGGATGAAGTCGACGACGTGGCCGACGCCGAATCCCGGGTCGCGGACGAGTCGGTCGGTGAGGTTGCCGAGCACACCGCCGAGCAGCAGACCCAGCACGACCGCCCACGCACGCGAACGCACCCGCGTGATCGCGAGGAAGACGATGATGCATGCCACGACCGCCAGGGCGATCGTGAAGATCCAGGTCACGCTCTCGCCCAGCGAGAACGCCGCACCCGGGTTGTAGACCAGTCGCCACTGCAGCGCTTCGCCGACGACCTCGACGGATTCGAACTCCGTGAGGCGGTCGACGGCGAAGTACTTGCTCAACTGATCGGCGGCCAGCACCACGATCGCGAGAACCGCGATGGTGATGCCGGCCGCCGAAGCAGAAAGGCGCGAGAGCCTCTTCACGCGATGCGCGTTCAGAGACCGACGGTCGACGCGGGTGCCTTGCCCGAACTCGACTCAGGGGCGTCGAGGTCCGCGAGCTTCTGCTCGAAGTAGCCCCGCAGCTGCTGACGGTAGTCGCGCTCGAACTGACGCAGCTCGGTGATCCGACCCTCGAGGCTCTTGCGCTCGGAGTCGAGCTTCTGCGAGATCTCGCGCTGCTTCGCCTCGGCCGCCGCCACGATGCCGGCTGCCTTGGTCTCCGCCTCGCTGACGAGCTTCGACGCGGTGGCCTTGCCCTCGGAGACGTGCTCGTCGTGCAGGCGCTCCGCACGGGCGATGATGCCCGCGGCGCTCGACGCAGTCGAGCTGACGCCCGACTCCGCAGCCGGGACCTCGGTCTCGGCGATGCGAGCAGGCGCTTCCTCGATCACCGGAGCGGGAGCCTCAGCAGCCTCCGGAGCGGCGACGTCGGTGCCCGACTCGAGCTCGGCGATACGAGCCTTCAGCTGCTCGTTCTCCTCAATCGTCTTGCGCCATTCCACGACGATCTCGTCGAGGAAGTCGTCGACCTCGTCCGGGTCGAAGCCCTCCTTGAAACGGACGTGCTGGAACTGCTTCGTGACGACGTCTTCCGGCGTCAGTGCCATATCGGGCCCCCTCTTTCGATGGTGAGTTTCATGATACGTCAGGTCGGTTCTGCGTTCAGTTCAGGATCGCGATGACCTGCAGGATCCACAGTGTGATGAAGCACAGCAGCAGCGTCACAGCGAAGCCCAGGTCGATCGCGACAGGGCCGATGCGCAGCGGCGGGATGTGCTTGCGGAAGAACGTGATCGGCGGATCAGTGACCGTGAACACAAGTTCGCAGAGGACGAGCATCGCTCCCTGCGGACGCCATTCGCGGTTGAACAACGGGATGAAATCGAGCAGCACCCGGGCGAAAAGCACAACCACGTACAGCGAGAGCACGATGTGCAAGATACTCGCGATCAGACCGATGACTCCCACGAGAGATCAGCCTACGCGAGAAAGGCCCGGCGCCGCCTCACGGCGCACCGGGCCGAACGAGCGATTCCCGGTATTACTGGCCGAACGCCTGGTCATCAGCGGCCGCGATGCCGCCATCGCCCGACACAGCGATGTTCTCGGGGCTCAGCAGGAAGACCTTGCTGGTGACGCGCTCGATGCGGCCGTACAGCCCCATCGACAGCCCGCTCGCGAAGTCGATGAGCCGGCGCGCGTCGGCGTCGGACATCTGCGAGACGTTGATGATGACGGGCAGACCGTCGCGGAACTGCTCTGCGATCGTCTGCGCGTCGCGGTACTGCTTCGGGTGCACGGTGACGATCTCGTTCACCGTGTCGGCTGCGGGCTGACGCACAACGGTCGGGCGACGCAGCGGCGTCACGGGAGCCGGCTTTTCATCATCGTGGTTCTCCTCACGTTGAGAGACGCGGGCAGGTGCCTCAACGACCTCATCTGCGACGTATTCTTCCTCGTCGGCGAGGCCGAGGTAGACCATCGTCTTCTTTAGCGGGTTCGCCATTGCGTCCTCCGGGTCGTGTGTGCTCGTCTTGCAGAAAGGCTAAACCTGCGAGGGCCGCGGGCCCGTGATTGCCGTGCCGATCCGCAGGTGTGTCGCGCCATGGGCGATCGCCTCGGCGAAGTCACCGGACATGCCCGCGGAGATCCAGCTCGCGTCGGGAACAACGCCTCGCACGCGCGCCGCGATGCCCGCGAGGCGTTCGAAGGCGCGCGCCGGATCCTCGTCGAGCGGCGCGACGGCCATGACGCCGCGCAGTCGCAGCGACGGCGTTCGCGCGATCGTCTCAGCCAGTCGCGGCGCGTCGCCCTCGCGCACGCCGCCCCGGTTCGGGTCATCGGTGAGGTTGATCTGCACGAGCACGTCGAGCGGATCCGCGTCCGGCACATCGAGCGCCGCCACGAGCTTGTCGCGGTCGACCGAGTGCACGGCGCCGGCCGCACGACGCACGGCGCGCGCCTTCTTCGACTGCACCTGGCCGACGAAGTGCCAGCGCAGGTCGCCGAGATCCGTGAGCTCATCGTGCTTGGCCTGGAACTCCTGCTGTCGATTCTCGGCGACATCGCGCACACCGAGCGCGAAGAGCTCGCGCACGAGGGCTGCCGGGTGGAACTTCGTCACCACGATGCGCGTGATCTCGCCGGGGTCGCGCCCCGCAGACCTCGCCGCGTCGGCGATGGATCCGTCGACCTGCGCGAGGCGGGATTCGAGCGCGGCGGAGCTCACGGGACGACCTCGTCGTCACACCGAGCGACGCGAGGAGCGCGCGCCCGTGAGCACCGCACCGCCGTCACTTCAGGAACTCGGGGATGTCGATGTCGTCGTCGCCGCTGTCGAATCCGCTCGACTCGCCGCCGAGGACGGGCGTCGGGGGGATCACCGCGGGAGCCGGCTCGGCCTGCTGCTCGGCCGACTCGGCGTCGGTCGACGTCTCGGCCTTGGCGTCTCCGGGCAGCGCCGGACGGTGCGGGGCGGCCTCGGCCCGGCCGCTGAAGGCCGGCACGTCGACGCGCGACTGCGGCTCGCCGCCGTCGAAGCCCGCCGCGACCACCGTGACGCGCACCTCGTCGCCGAGGGTGTCGTCGATGACGGTGCCGAAGATGATGTTCGCCTCGGGGTGCGCGGCCTCCTGCACGAGGCGGGCCGCGTCGTTGATCTCGAAGATGCCGAGGTTCGATCCGCCCTGGATCGACAGCAGCACGCCGTGCGCGCCCTCGATCGATGCCTCGAGCAGCGGCGACTCGACCGCGAGCTCGGCGGCCTTGATGGCGCGATCGGCGCCGCGCGCGGATCCGATGCCCATGAGGGCGCTTCCCGCACCCTGCATGACACTCTTCACGTCGGCGAAGTCGAGGTTGATCAGCCCCGGCGTCGTGATCAGGTCGGTGATGCCCTGCACACCGGCGAGCAGCACCTGGTCGGCGGTCGCGAACGCCTCGACCATGGAGATGCCGCGATCGCTGATCTCGAGCAGGCGGTCGTTCGGCACGACGATGAGGGTGTCGACCTCTTCCTTCAGCACGGCCACACCCTGCTCTGCCTGCTGCTGGCGGCGGCGGCCCTCGAACGAGAACGGCTTCGTGACGACGCCGATCGTGAGCGCGCCGATCGACTTGGCGATCCGCGCGACGACCGGGGCGCCGCCCGTGCCCGTTCCGCCGCCTTCGCCGGCCGTGACGAACACCATGTCGGCACCCGCGAGGGCCTGCTCGATCTCCTCCTGGTGATCTTCGGCCGCGCGGCGACCGACCTCGGGGTCGGCACCCGCCCCCAGGCCGCGCGTGAGGTCGCGCCCCACGTCGAGCTTGACGTCTGCGTCGCTCATGAGGAGCGCCTGCGCATCGGTGTTGATCGCGATGAACTCGACGCCGCGCAGCCCGAGCTCGATCATGCGGTTTACGGCGTTGACGCCGCCACCACCGACGCCGACGACCTTGATGACGGCGAGGTAGTTCTGGTTCTGGCTCATGCTGCCTCCATCGACGGAACCTGGGCTGCACCCGGTGTGCCTAACCTTCAACCTCTACAAGAGAGTTAAACTATTCACCGGAATGTATATCTGCTCGTCACTGACGGTACGTTGCGCACGCCCGTGATCCCCGAGGCGCGCCGCGGCGTGTTCGAAGAAAACGATCACTGAACGACGAGAACGCCCGACGACGACACATCGTAGGTCGACACCGTGTCGGGCGGCGTCGCCTCGAACGCGGCCGAGAGGATCTCCATCTTCTCGGCGGTGTCGCCCGCGCTCCCCCAGACCACCGTGACGCCGCCTCCGTCCGGCAGATCGAACGAGACGTCCTCCGGCGACGTGGCGCGGATCGTCGAAATGCGCTGAGCAAGATCGTCGGGCAGCGCGCGCAGCACCTGTCCGATCTCGGCGAAGGCCTCCGAATGCGGACCGTCGTCGACCTCGGCGACCGGCAGCCCCTCGGGCTGCGCATCTGCCGTATCGAGCGCGACCCCGGCCGCGTCGACCGTCGTGAAACCCGCGTCGGTCGAGAACACGGCGACCGGCGTGCGCTCGACGATGCGCACGACGAGGTCGTGCGGCGGGCGCGGCTCGATGGCATAGGTCTCGACGAGGGGGAACGATGTCAGCGCCGCACGGATCTCATCGCGATCGACGAGCGGCAGCGGGCGCCCCTTCTGGCCCTGGAGAGATTCCTCGACCGCGTCGACGTCGAGCGACGCGACTCCGACGACCTCGATGCGCTCGACGGCGAACAGCGGGCTGTAGGCCGCTCCGACGGTGCCGACGGCCAGCAGCAGCACGGCGCCGACCGACGACAGCCAGACGATCTTGCGGCGTCGCGATCTCGCCGTGAATCGACGCACCTCCGCCCGCTCCGCGCGGCGGCGCCGCAGGGCGAGGCGCCACATGCCGAATCGGCCGGCGTCCCCCTCGTCCGCGGATTCTTCGGCCGCATCCACCTGGTCGTCGTCGCTCTTCGACCGCCCGAACGGCAGCATCGATGCCAGACGCTCGCGAACCGGCGCCTCGTCGTGCTGCTCCTCGCTCGCGAAGTCGTTCTCCTCGGGCGCCGGGGGCGCCTGACGGGGCGGGATCGGGGTGGGGCGCTTCACCGGGTCACTCCTCGGGCTGCAGCGCGTGCATCACCTGCGGAATGATGAGGTTCACGTTTCCGCAGCCGAGGGTGATGATGAAGTCTCCGTCGCGCGCGACCTCCGCCGCGCGGCGGGCGGCGTCGCCCCAGTCGGGCACGTACGACACGTTCGCGGGGTCGGCGAACCCGTGCTCGACGAGCTCACCCGTCACGCCGGGGATCGGATCCTCGCGCGCGCCGTACACGTCGAGCACCACGGAGTGGTCGGCGCACCGCTCGAGCACCTCGGCGAACTCCGTCGCCATGAGTTGGGTGCGCGAGTACGTGTGCGGCTGGTGCAGCGCGATGATGCGTCCCGATCCCACAACCGTTCGCGCCGCCTCGAGCGCGGCCTCGACCTCGGTCGGGTGGTGCGCGTAGTCGTCGTACACACTCACGCCGCGGCGCGTCCCATGCAGTTCGAAGCGCCGCACCGTGCCGCCGAACGCACCGACCGCGCGCACGGCGTCGGCGAACGGGTGCCCGAGCGCGATCAGCACCGCCACGGCGCCCGCGGCGTTCAGCGCGTTGTGGTGCCCCGGAACTCCGAGCTGCAGCGCCGCGCGCTCCCCCGCGTACGAGATCACGACCGCGCCGTCGCCCGCGAACTCCAGTCGCACGTGCGCGTCGTCGGCCTCGCCGAACGAGATCACGTTCTCGTGGGTCAGGCGTGCCGCGACACGGCGTGCACCGACGTCGTCGGAGGAGATCACGACCGCTTCGCGCGCGGCATCGGCGAAGGCGACGAACGCATCGTCGAACGCCTCATGCGATCCGTAGTGGTCGAGGTGATCGGCGTCGACGTTCGTGATGAGCGCGATCGACGTGTCGTAGATCAGGAACGTGCCGTCGGATTCGTCGGCCTCGACGACGAACAGATCGTCGGAACCGGAGCGGCTCGACACGCCGTACTGCTGGATGACGCCGCCGTTGACGAAATTCGGATCGTCGCCGAGCTCGGCGAGCGCGGTCACGATCATGCCGGTCGATGTCGTCTTGCCGTGGGCGCCCGCGACGGAGACGAGGCGACGCCCGCGGATCAGGTACTTCAGCGCCTGAGACCGGTGCAGCACGCTGAGGCCGCGCTCCTTTGCCGCGAGGAACTCCGGATTCTCGGGCCAGATGGCGCCCGTGTAGACGACGGTGTCGACATCACCGAGGTTGTCGGCATCGTGGCCGATGTGCACGGCGGCGCCCAGCGCGGCGAGATCACGCGTGTTCTGGCTCTCGGCGCGGTCTGACCCTGACACGGGGATGCCCGCGCCGAGGAACATGCGCGCGAGTCCGGAGATGCCGGATCCGCCGATGCCGATGAAGTGCACGGCGCGGATCTCGTCGGGGATGGGAACGCTGAGGTCGGGCGCGATCACGAGCGGGTCTCCTTCATCGCGCGGTCCAGGTGCGCGATCACGTTCTCTGTGCCATGACGCGTTCCCGCCACGGCGGCCGATGCGGTCATGCGCTCGAGCGCATCGCGGTCGGCGAGCATCGGCAGGATCTCGCTGCGCACGCGATCGGGCGTGAACTCGGCATCATCGATCAGCCGGGCAGCGCCGCTCGACACCGCCGACGCGGCGTTCAGCCTCTGCTCGCCGTTGCCGACCGGGTACGGCACGTAGACGGCCGGGATGCCGAGAGCGGAGATCTCGGACACGGTCGAAGCGCCGGCGCGGGCGACGATCAGATCGGCGGCGGCGAGTGCGAGATCCATGCGGTCGATGTAGGGCACGACGGCATAGCCGGGCTCCGGATGGTCGTCGACCGCGTTCTTCTCCCCCGTGGCATGCAGCACCTGCCACCCGGCGCCGAGGATGTCATTCCACGACCCCGCGAGCGCCGCGTTGATGCGGCGCGCCCCGAGCGAGCCGCCGAACGCCAGCAGGATGGGCCGGTCGGGATCGAGCCCGAAGTGGCGAGCGGCCTCGTCGCGCGTCGCGGCGCGGTCGAGCCCCACGATCTCGGGGCGCAGCGGCATCCCGACGACCTCGCCGCGCTTCATGGGCGTGCCGTCGAAGGCCACGCCGACGGCTGCCGCGGAGCGCGCGCCCAGCACGTTCGCCATGCCCGGCCGCGCGTTCGCCTCGTGCACGACCGAGGGGATCCCCTCGCGCTTCGCCGCGATGTACGCCGGTGCTGACGCGTATCCGCCGACGCCGAGCACGACGTCGACGCCGCGGTCGCGCAGGTAGCCGCGCACGGTTCTGACCGCGCGCGAGAACCGCACCGGGAACGTCAGCGCCGCGGTATTCGGGCGACGCGGGAACGGAACCTTCGGCACCGTCAGCAGCTCATAGCCCCGTTCGGGCACGAGCCTCGACTCGAGCCCCTCGGCCGTGCCGAGGATGAGCACTTCGTCGTCGGGGCGGCGCGCCTTCAGCCCGTCTGCGACGGCGAGCATCGGGTTGACATGTCCGGCGGTTCCCCCGCCGGCGAGAAGATACGTCGTCACCGGATGATCCTACGATGCCGCGCGTGTGGGAACGGTGGCTGTGGCCTGCGGGCGGTCGGGAAGCGTGCGCGCCAGCGCCAGCAGCACGCCGCATCCGATGAGCACCGCGATGAGCGAGGATCCGCCCGCGGACAGGAACGGCAACGGCACGCCGAGCGCGGGAAGCACCCGCAGCACGACCCCGATGTTCACGAGCGCCTGTCCGATGATCCACACGCCGAGCCCGCCGGCGAGCGCGCGGGTGAACACCTCGTCGGTGCGGCTCACGATTCGGAAGATGCCGACGGCCAGCACCGCGAACAGCAGCAGCACGACGACGCACCCGATGAGGCCGAGCTCTTCGCCCACGATCGCGAAGATGTAGTCGTCGGCGGCGGCGGGGAGCCAGTTGTACTTCTCGTGCGAGTTGCCGAGGCCGCGCCCGAAGATCCCTCCGCCGGCGAGGCCCCAGATGGCGTGGTTCGGCTGGTAGCACTCCTTCGTCGGGTCGCAGTTCGGGTCGAACACGCTCATGATGCGCCTCATGCGGTTCTCGCTGAAGATCGCCAGCATGGCGACGGCCGCCGCCGCGAGCGCGACGATGGGCAGCAGGAAGCGCATGCGCACGCCGGCGAAGAGCAGCGTGCCGAACGCGAGCATGGCGATGATCGTCGCGGTGCCGAGGTCCCGTCCGCCGAGCACGGTGACCAGGGCGAAGGTGATGCCGGGCAGAATCGGGATCGCGAACTGCCAGAACTCGGTGAGCGCCGCGCTCTTGCGGTACAGGATGAACGAGATCCACAGCGCGAGGGCCACCTTGAGGAACTCGCTCGGCTGCACCGACTGCGATCCGAGATAGATCCAGTTGCGATTGCCGCCGTACGAGCCGCCGAGCGGCGTGAACACGAGCAGCTGCAGGGCGATGCCGCAGACGAACGCGGGCCACGCGAGCTTGCGCAGCCACCCCAGCCGGAACCGGCTGATCACGAACATGACGGGCAGGCCGACCGCCGCGAAGATGAGGTGGCTGAGGCCGCTGTTGTAGGGGCTTCCGGTCGTCGAGATCGATTCGACGGTCGTCGCGGAGAACGCCATGACGACGCCGAACGCCGTCAGCAGGATCGCCGCGGATCCGATCAGCAGGAACTCGACAGGAACCGGCGTGATGGCGCGGCCGAGTGCGATCCGCGCCGACAGGGCGCGCGAGGATCCGCCGCGAGGAGGACGAGCCACCTGTGTCATCCGCGCCCCCTCTCGATTCCGCGCACCACAGCTTTCTCAGTCTGATCGCGACCTCGCCGATCCCCCGGCACGTCGGGCGCGTGTCGCATGAACACTCAGGTCGCGCGGCTCAGCGGCGGAACGCGTCGATGCCGCGCGCCACGCCCGCGAGCTCCGCGCCTGCCGCGCGCGCGAGCGCGGCCGCCGCGAGCACGTCGAACACGAGGTGCGGCTCGGCCAGACCGCGCTCGGCGAGCTGCTCGATCGTCGCGATCTCGGCCGCCGAGGTGCGCCGGTTCTCGACGAACGCGCGGTCGGCGAGAATGCCGTCGACGACGCCGACATCGCTCGGCCCGGGAGTATCGAGCCCGACGCCGATCGCTCGGGCCCCCTCGGTGACGTCGGCCTCCTCGACCATGCGCATCGTGGCCGCATCGGTGCGGTTGTACACGCAGGCGGTCACCGAATTGCGGTACACGAGGCCGAGGGCGCTGTGATCCGCGTCGTCGGCCGCGCCGAGGCACGCCGACGCCCGCGGCACGGGCGCCCCGGGCGCACCCGCCGCGGCGAGGTGACGGAGCTGGCCCTCGGACAGCTCGACGACGAGCGCGTCGAACCCCTGCGGGTCGCGCACGGCATCGAGGATCGGCACACCGCCGGCCCCGCACGGGGCGGCACGGCGACCGTCGGCCACGAGCATCGTCGCCGTGAGGGCGATGGTCGTCGACTTCCCCGCGGATCCCGAGACGACGAGCCATTCCGCGGGCTCGCCGGTCTCGCGCGCGACCTTGTCGCGCACCCGCCAGGCGAGCTCCGCATCGCCCCACACCGCCGCGCCCGTCTGCTCGGCCCAGGCGAGGATCGGATGGGACGGCGCGAAGGCATCGGTCGCGACGACGACCTCGGGTGCGAACTGGTTCGCGGCATCGGGCACGGCGTCGAGCGGTCCGGACTCGAGGCGCGCGCCGATCACGGGGACGAGGCGCGCGAGGTCCTCGGGCGCGGCGTCGTCGATGACGAGCACATCGCTGCCGAGCTCGGCGAGCGTATCGACGACCGAGAAACCGACGGGGTCGAGGCCCAGGACGAGCACTCGGAGGCCCGTCCAGTCGGCGTGCCAGCTCGTGAGGCCGTCGAGGCGCGCCGTCGCGTCGCCGCTCATATCAGCGAGAGCCACTCGATGTAGAGCAGGCCGATTCCGGTGATCGCGAACAGCGCCGCGATGAGCCAGAACCGCACGACGATCGTCGACTCGTGCCACCCGCGCAGCTCGAAGTGGTGATGGATCGGGCTCATCAGGAAGAGCCGCTTGCCGCGCGTGAGTTTGAAGTACAGGCGCTGCAGGATGACGGATCCGCTGGACATCACGAACAGGCCGGCGATGAGCACGCCGAGCAGTTCGGTGCGCGTGAGGATGGCCATCGCGACCACGACGCCGCCGATCGCCATCGACCCGACATCGCCCATGAAGATCTTGGCCTTCGGCGCGTTCCACCACAGGAAGCCCGCGAGGGATCCGACGACGGATGCCGAGACGATCGCGAGGTCGAGCGGATCGCGCACCTGGTAGCAGGCGGTGAGGTTGTCGGGCGAGATGCTGCCGCCGACGCACGCCTGGTTGAACTGCCAGAAGGCGATCAGGCTGTAGGCGCCGACGACGAAGATCCCCGCCCCCGCCGCGAGCCCGTCGAGCCCGTCGGTGAGGTTGACCGAGTTGCTGAAGCCGGTGCCGAGCAGCGAGATCCACAGCAGATAGAGGAACCACCCGACGATCGGAACCGCGGTGATCAGCGTCGCGAAGCTCAGCACATCGATATCGCGGATGAACGAGACGTACCCCGTCGCGGGCGTCAGGCCCGACCGGTTGGGGAAGTTGAGCGCGACAACGCCGAACGGCACCATCACGAGGATCTGGCCGACGATCTTCTTCCAGCCGCTCAGCCCGCCGTAGTGCTGCATCTTGACCTTCATGAAGTCATCGATGAAGCCCACCGTGCCGAAGCCGAGCATCGACCAGATCACGAGCCAGCCGGAGAGCGTGGGCGGATTGCCGCCCGCGTAGGTGCCGGCGACATACCCGACGACGGTGCCGAGGATGAAGATGACGCCGCCCATCGTGAGCGTGCCGCGCTTCGTGTCGTGCTTCGGGGCGTTGAAGCCCTCGCCGTCGGTGCGGATGACCTGCCCCCATCCCCACGCACGGAACATGCGGAAGAAGACGGGAGCGAGCAGAAGTGTGAACGCGAGCGAGATCGCCCCGGCTGCCAGAAGTGATCTCACGAGAACAATTCTCCCAGACGATCTCCGAGAATCCGCAGACCGGACGCATTCGACGACTTCACGAGCACGCGATCGCCGTCGCGCAGCTCGTCCTTCAGGTACTCGAACGCCTCATCGGCGGTCTCGAAGAAGACCGCCTCCTCGCTCCAACTGCCCTCGGCGATCGCCGACAGGAACAGCGGGCGCGCCTCAGCGCCCACGACGACGATGCGCGGGATCCGCAGGCGCACGGCGAGCAGACCGATCTTCTGGTGCTCCTCGACATCGCGCTCGCCCAGCTCGCTCATCGCGCCGAGAACGGCGACCATGCGCTCGCCCTCGCCCGTGATCTGCGCGAGCGTGCGCAGCGCGGCCTGCATCGCGTCGGGGCTCGCGTTGTACGCATCGTTGATGATGCGCACGCGGTCGGATCCCATGACCTCCATGCGCCAGCGCTCGGCGAGCTCGATCGTCTCGAGGCGCGCGATCGCGGATTCCGGGCTCACCCCGAGCGCGACCGCCGCGGTGAGCGCCGCCACGGCGTTCTTGATGTGGTGCGCGCCGAGAACCTTGAGGAAGAGCTCGTGGGCCTCGCCGTCGATCGCCACCTGCGCGCGAGTTCCGCTCGGCGTGACATCGAGCTGGCTCACCCGGATGTCCGCGCCGTCGTGCTCCCCGAACCAGCGCACGAGCACGCCTCGTTCGGCCGCTGTCTCGGCCATCGCCGCCACGCGCGGGTCGTCGGTGTTCAGCACGGCGATGCCGCCCGCGCGGATCTGCTCGACCAGCTCGCGCTTCGCGAGAGCCGTCTGCTCGATCCCGCCGAATCCACCCGCATGCGAGAGTCCGACCATCAGCACGATGCCGACGTCGGGCGTGACGAGTCCGGCGAGGCGCGCGATCTGGCCCGGCGCATCGGCGCCGAACTCGCACACGAGGTACGCGGTGTCCTCCGTCACGCGCAGCATCGTCAGCGGTGCGCCGACCGCGTTGTTGAACGACGCGACCGGAGCGACCGTGGGGCCTTCGGCCTCGAGGATCGTGCGCAGCATGTTCTTCGTCGTGGTCTTGCCGTTGGATCCCGTGATGCCGACGACCCGCAGCGTGCCGTTCGCGCGCACGCGCTCGACGACGACGCGCGCAAGATCCGCCAGCGCGGCGACCGCGTCGGCCACGACGACCTGCGTGATGGGCGCGTCGACGGCGTGCTCGACGATCGCGAGCGCGGCCCCCTGCTCGGCCGCGGCGCCGACGAATCGGTGGCCGTCGGTGTGCTCACCGGGTTTCGCGACGAAGATCCCGCCGGCGCCGATGGCGCGAGAATCTGTGTCGACCGCGCCCGAGACGATGGTCTCCGGAGCGTCGGCGCCATGACGGATCAGCTCGCCGCTCGTGGCGGCAGCGACCTCGGCGAGTGAAAGAGCGATCATATGATTTCGGATCCTCCGCGCCTTCGGCGCGCTATTCCTTGAACTTCGGGAGCGGTTCGAACGGCTCCTCCGACGGCGGCACGCGGTAGTTCTTCAGCACCTGCGTCATCGCCTTCTTGAACGCCGACGCGTTGGCCGACGATGACGTAATCCTACGCGGCTCGTCGAGGCTCACCATGACGACGTACTGCGGGTCATCGATCGGCGCGATGCCGATCATGCTCGTGAAGTACACGCCCGCCTTGTAGTTGCCGTTGCCGTCGGTCTTCTGCGCCGTACCCGTCTTGATGCCGATCCGGTACCCCGGGATCGAGATCTGGTCGGCGAGCATGCCCTGCGCGGCGACGTTCTCGAGGATGTCGACGGTTTCGTCCGCCGCCTTCTCGCTGATGACGCGCTCGGCGTCGGGAAGGTCGGGCGCCGTGGTGGTCCCATCGGGGTGCTCGCAGCCGTCGACGATGTGCACGGGCTCGCGCACGCCGCCGTTCGCGATCGTCTGGTAGGCGCTCACGACCTGCTGCATCGTGACCGTGAACGCCTGCCCGAACGTGGTCGCGTAGTGCGTCTGGTTGTCCCACTCGCTCGTAGGGTGGAGCACGCCGCTCGGTTCGGCGCTGCCGAAATCGATGGGGCTCTTCTGCCCGACGCCGAACTTCTCGAGGTAGTCGTGCCGCGTCTCGTCCGACACGAGCTCGCCGATCTTCGACAGCGCGACGTTCGACGAGTCGATGAGAGCGCCCGCGACGGTGTACGCGTACTCGGGGTGGCTGAACGAGTCGCCGACGACCGCGCCGTTGGGGAACTGCTCGTGGCCGGAGGCGTTGATCTGCGTGAGCGGCGTCGCCGCCCCCTGGTCGAGCACCGTGGCCGCGGTGATCGCCTTGAACGTCGAACCGGGCTCGAACGATCGCGTGAGCGCCTTCGCACCGCGTTCATCGGCGTCGGTGGCGCCCGGGTCGTTGGGATCGAGCGTCGGATAGTCGACCGCCGCCTTGATCTCGCCGGTCTTCACGTCGGCGACCATGATCGATCCCGCCTGGGCGTTCTGAGCCTCGACCTCCTCCTTCAGCATCTGCAGCAGGTACCAGCTGAGGTCGGTGTCGATCGTCAGGTTGAGCGTGCCGCCGTCCTGCGCCGGGGTCTCGGTCGTCGTGCCGGGGATCCGCACGCCGGCGTCGGCCGAGCGCTGGTAGGTGATCTTGCCGTCGGTCGATTCGAGGCACGCGTTCTCGAGCAGTTCATAGCCCGCGAGCGGTTCGTCGTCGGCACCGGTGAATCCGACGAGGTTCGCTCCGACGGCCCCGTTGGGGTACGTGCGCGACTTCTGCGGTTCGAGGATGAGCATCGGCGCGTCGATCTCGAGCAGATCGCGGTACTGCTCGGTCGAGAGGCCCTTCTTCAGTGAGATGTACTCGGCATCGGGGTTATTTGCGAGGGCGTCGTCGGCGACCTTCTCGACCTCGGCGCCCTCCATGCCGACGATGTCGCCGATGCGCTCCGCGATGCGCCCCCATGTCTCGACGTACTCGTCGCCGCTGTCGTCGAGTCGATTGACGTCTCCGGCGAGCGACGGGTCGATCGCCGCGTTGTACTGCACGCTCGTGCTCGCGAGCACCTGGCCCTTGTCGTCGACGATGGATCCGCGCACGCCGGGCAATGTGGCGCCGCCGACGAAGTTCCCCACCGTCTGCGCGTCTTCCTTGTGCTCGTCAGCGCGCACGACCTGGATGTCGAAGAGCCGCACGACGAAGGCGAGCAGCACGATCATGATGACCACGGCTGCGACGACCGTGCGGCGGCGCACGGTGCGGCCTGTCCTCGCGCTCATGCGGGTCCTCTCGTATGACTCGTGCTCAGTGGGTGGTCGGCGACGGGAGCCCGCCGTCGATCGGAGGCGCGGACGGAACCGCTTCGGGAAGGCTCGGTGTCGATGATTCCGCGACCGTCGCGTCTGCGTCGGTCACGAGCGGCGTGTCGGCGATAAGCGAGTTCGCTGCGGCGTTGCCCGCACCCATGTTCACGGTCGATGTATCGCTCGCCGGTGTGCCCGCCCCCAGGATCGACGCGTCGCTCAGGCGCAGGTAGCTGGGCGAGGAATCGATGACCATGCCGAGCGCCGAGGCGTTCGCAGCGAGGTACTGCGGTGAGCTGAGGCCGGCGATCTGGTCGGTCAGCTCCTGCTGATCGAGCGTCAGCTGGCGCTGCTGGGCCTCGACGGCGGCGAGCTCGTAGCTCGACTGGGCCGTGAGGGTCGAGAACGCGAGCTGGGCGGTCGCGATGATCGCGGCGCCCGCAATCGCGGTGAGAGCGTAGGCGAGGCGCGGTCGACGGCGGCGATCGCCGCTCGGAAGCGCCTGCAGCGTGCGACCCGGCTCGGTGCGCCTGACCGGCTGCTCGAACGGGATCAGGTCGGTTTCCGCGAGGCTCATCAGCCCTCCCTCACTCTTTCGATCGCGCGCAAGCGCACCGGCTTCGCGCGCGGATTGCGCTCTGCTTCTTCGTCGGAGGCCTGCTCGGCGCCGCGCACCAGCAGACGGAAGCGCGGTGCGTGCTCGGGCAGTTCGACGGGGAGCCCCGCGGGCGCCGACGACCGCGTCGCATCCTGGAACAGCCGCTTGACGAACCGGTCTTCGAGCGACTGGTAGCTGAGCACGACGAGCCTGCCGCCCACCGACAGCGCCTCGAGCGCCGCCGGGATCGCTCGCTCGAGCGCCGCGAGCTCGCCGTTGACCTCGATGCGCAGCGCCTGGAACACGCGCTTCGCGGGGTGTCCTGCGTTCTTCAGCGCGGCCGGCGTCGCGTTCTGCAGCACGTCGACCAGCTGACCGGTGCGCACGATCGGGTCGCTCTGGCGCGCGGCGACGATCGCGCGCGCGTAGCGCCCCGCGAGCTTCTCCTCGCCGTACCGCTCGAAGATGCGCCGCAGGTCGCCCTCGCCGTACGTGGCCACGATGTCGGCCGCGGTCGCGCCCTCCTGCTGGTCCATGCGCATGTCGAGGGGTGCGTCCTTCGCGTAGGCGAAGCCCCGCTCCGCCTCGTCGAGCTGCAGCGATGACACGCCCAGGTCGTAGAGGATCCCGTCGGCGCGCGCGTCGCCGAGCGCGTCGAGGATGCCGTCGTAGACCGTGTGCACGAACGTCGTGCGCCCCTCGAACGCCTGCAGTCGCTCGGACGCGATCCGCAGCGCCTGCGCGTCGCGATCGAGTCCCACGAGCCGAGCGGTCTCGAACCGTTCGAGCACGGCCTCGGCGTGCCCGCCCATGCCCAGCGTGCCGTCGACGTAGACCGCATCCGGTCGTTCGAGACCCGGCGCCATCAGGTCGAGGCAGCGGTCCCGCATCACGGGGATGTGAATGTCTCGGAGGTTCATATCTTCCGATGTGTTCGGTACTCCGGAGGCTCCGATCCCCATCCGCGCGACCTGTCATCGGGGAAGTGACGACAGGGTCGCGGCTGGGAGTCGCAGCCGCCGGCTCAGAACAGTCCCGGGATCACCTCCTCCTGCATCTCGGCGAACGAGTCCTCGTTGCCCGCGAGGTACGAGTTCCACGCCTCGGCGTCCCAGATCTCGGCGTGCGCGCCGACGCCCGTGACGACGAGCTCTTTGTTGAGGCCCGCGTATTGGCGCAGGTGCTGCGGGAGGGTGATGCGGTTCTGCCCGTCGGGGGTCTCCGCGCTCGCGCCCGAGAGGAACATGCGCATGAAGTCGCGCGCCTGCTTGTTGCTGAGCGGCGCCTGCCGAATGCGGTTGTGCACCTCTTCGAACTCGGCGGTCGAGAACACGTAGAGGCAGCGCTCCTGACCGCGGGTGACGACGATGCCGCCGGCGAGCTCTTCGCGGAACTTCGCGGGCAGGATGACCCGCCCTTTGTCGTCGAGCTTCGGTGTATGAGTCCCAAGCAACATCGGCGAAATCACCCCCTCCGCGAATTCGTCCCCACTTTACTCCACTTCACCCCACAACATAAGGAGCAACAGGAGATCGGCGAACATATCACACGCTCGCGCCCGTGAAACGACGGGGAACGCGTGCGGTGGAGGAAAGTGGCGGGCTCTCGCCGGATCACGAACGGATCACGGCGTGTCGAGGCGCGGACTGCGCAGTTCGGGCACGAAAAAAGAGCCGCTCACGAGGAGCGGCTCTTCGGGGAGGCGGGTGCGGGTCAGCCCTGCTGACGCTTGTCCCACCTGTCGTTCATCCTGTCCATGAAGGACGCACTGCCCGCCGACGGCGACTTCTGCTGGCTCGGCGAGCCCGGCACGTCGGTCGGGGCCTCGCCCTTGCCGGGCGCCACCGCGAGGATGACGCCGACGAGCATCGCACCGAACCCGAGCACACCGACGATCACCGCGGCGACCACGTTCGTGTGCCACAGCGCGATTCCCGCGATGATGGCGCCGAGACCCACCAGAACGAGCAGCGCGCCGAGCAGCAGGTTGCGGTAGCTCAGCGTACGGTCACCGGTGGATGCGTGCACGACGTCGGCGTCGTTGTGCATGAGCTGGCGTTCCATCTCATCGAGAAGTCGCTGCTCCTGTTCGGAGAGTGGCATCGTCAAACCCCCTCGGGTCGAAGTTCGGCTTTCATTCTATCGCCTCGGCCGCCGCATAGGGTAGACACGTGGCCTCGTCTCACCCGATCATCACAGTCATCTCTGAGCGGTTGGAGAACTTCGCACGCTCGCGCGCTGCGGAAGTCGACGGCGATGCCGTTTTCGGAGCCTCGACCGCGCGCGACGCGGTCGCCGGCCTTCTGCTGCAGCACGCCACCGAGGCGTTCGCCAGCGGCAAGCGTCTGCGCGCGCGGTTCGCCTACTGGGGCTGGCGCGCGCAGACGGGTGCGTCGGGCGACATCCCCGACCACGTTCTGGATCTCGGCGCCTGTCTCGAGGTGTTCCAGGCGGCGGCGCTCGTGCACGATGACATCGTCGACAACTCGGATACCCGCCGAGGACGGCCGGCGACATGGCGCGCGCTCGAAGCGGCGCATCGCGAGCGCGAGTGGTCGGGGTCGCCCGAGGAGTTCGGGCGCTCGGGCGCGATCCTCCTGGGAGACCTGCTGCTCGGCTGGAGCGACGACCTCCTGGAGGAGGCTCTCGCCGCCGTCGAGCCCGTGAACGCCGCACGAACCCGCCGGGATTATGCGCGCATGCGGCGCGACGTGATCCTCGGCCAGTTCCTCGACATCGCCGAGGAGGCCGCGTGGCCGGTCACACCCGATGCCGAGCATGCCGAGCGAGCGATGCGTATCGCGGTGCTCAAGTCCGCGCGGTACAGCGTGCAGCAGCCGCTGCTCATGGGGGCGGCGATCGGCGGATCCGACGAGCGGACGCGCCGCTCGCTCGCCGCCATCGGCGAGCCGCTCGGGCTCGCCTTCCAGCTGCGCGACGACGTTCTCGGCGTGTTCGGGGATCCGGATGTCACCGGAAAGCCGGCGGGCGATGACCTCCGCGAGGGCAAGCGCACGCTGCTCGTCGCGTATGCCCGCGAGCGCATGGACGCCGCAGAGCGCGCCCGGTTCGATGCGCGCCTCGGAGCCGATGACCTGTCGAACGACGAGATCGAGGGTCTGCAGCACACCGTGACATCGACCGGTGCGCTCGAGCTGGTCGAACGCTCGATCAGCACCTATGCCGCCGCGGCGAACGAGGAGATCACGTCCGCGGGATTCGACCCGGCGTCGACCGCGGAGCTGCGCGAGCTCGTCACGGCGACGACGATGCGCTCGTCCTGATCCGCCTCAGCGGAGCGCGGCGGCCACGCGGCGCACCTCGGCCTTGCGGCCGGCGACGAGCGACTGGATCGGCGGGTGGCCGAGCTCGGGCTCGTCGGAGTACAGCCAGTCGATGATCTCCTCATCGTCGTAGCCCGCGTCCTGCAGCAGGATCGCCGTGCCGCGCAGCGACGGCAGCGGACGAGTGCCGGCGATGAATTCGGCGGGCACGACGCGCACGCCGTCGCGGCGCACGCTGATGAGCGAGCGCTCGTCGAGCAGCCGGTGGATGCGGCCGGGCGTCTCCCCCAGGATCTCCCCGACGTCGGGGAGCGTCAGCCACTCGTTCGGACCGGATGCGTCGCTGTTAGTCACGCGTCGATTGTGCCACGCGCGGCTGAACGATCCGGTCGCTCCGCAGCGACTCCGCCCGTTCGCGTGAGTCCTGCCGGGATCGCGCGCACGGATCCCTACAATCTAGGGGTGTCCTCTCGTCCTGTTGCTGACCCGCTCGTGGGGCGGCTCGTCGACAGCCGATACCGGGTGCGCGGCCGCATCGCGCGCGGGGGCATGGCGACCGTCTACCTCGCGACCGACCTGCGCCTCGAGCGGCGCGTCGCGCTGAAGGTGATGCACCACCACCTGAGCGACGACGACCGGTTCCAGACGCGGTTCATCCAGGAGGCGCGCGCCGCGGCGGGCCTGAGCGATCCGAACGTCGTGAGCGTCTTCGACCAGGGCCAGGACGGCGACATCGCGTACCTCGTGATGGAGCACCTGCCGGGCGTCACCCTGCGCGACCTGCTCACCGAGCAGAAGCGCCTGTCGATCGAGCAGGCGATCACCGTCATGCACGCCGTGCTGGCCGGGCTCGCGTCGGCCCACCGCGCCGGCTTCATCCACCGCGATGTCAAGCCCGAGAACGTGCTGCTGGCCGAAGACGGCCGCATCAAGATCGGCGACTTCGGACTCGCGCGCGCGACGAGCGCCAATACCGCGTCGGGCCAGCAGCTGCTCGGCACGATCGCCTACCTCGCACCCGAGCTCGTCACGCAGGGCACCGCCGACGCGCGCACCGACATCTATGCGCTGGGCATCATGCTCTACGAGATGCTCGCGGGCGAACAGCCGTATCGCGGCGAGCAGCCGATGCAGATCGCCTATCAGCACGCGACCGAGCAGGTGCCGCGACCGAGCATCAAGAACCCGGCCGTTCCCGAGCAGCTCGACGAGCTCGTGCTGTGGTCGACCGAGCGCGAGCCCGATGAGCGTCCCGCCGACGCGCAGGCGATGCTCGACCGGCTGCGCGAGATCGAGCGCGACCTCGGCATCTCACCGCTGCCGCCCCGCGCGCACGCCGCATCGCCCGCGATGGACGACGGCGATTTCGACGGCGACGGCGAGACGGCGCTGCTGCCGCCGTCGCTCGATCTCGAGGGCGCCACGAGCGTGCTCGCCGGCACGGGGCCGATCACGTCGGCGCAGGTCTCCCCCCACAGCAACGCCGAACGGCTGCGGGTGAAGACGCGGCGCCGACACGCGCGCGGCTGGTGGACGGCGATCATCGTGATCCTGCTGGCGATCGCCGCGGGCGGCACCGGATGGTGGTTCGGCTCGGGCCCCGGGTCGATGGTGACCGTGCCCGAATTCGCCGCTGACACGACGTTCGAGCAGGCGGCCGCCGAGCTGAGCGGGATCGAGGTCGACGCGGTCGAGCAGACCGAGAACGATCTCGAGGTGCCGGCGGGCCAGATCATCTCCACCGATCCCGAGAGCGGCACCCGGCTGTACCCCGGCGACACCGTCACCATCACGACGTCGCTCGGGCCCGCGCCCGTGACGATGTCGTCGATGCGCGACATGACGCGCGAGCAGGTCGAGGACTACGCGGCGGACGCAGTGATCACGGTCAGCGACGACGTCGGAGAACGGTTCGATCCGCGGGAGGCCGGCACCATCATCGGCGCGCGCATCATCCCCGCGGGATCCGACGAGGGCTACGGCTGCCTCGACGGCTGCGGCGCGCACCAGGGCGACTCGATGACGATCACGGTCTCGGCGGGTCCGGTTCCCGACATCGCCGATCTGTCGGTCGGAGAGGCGCGCGAGCGGCTCGAGGGCGCCGGGCTCCACGTCGCCGAGTCCGTGGAGAAGGAGTACAGTGCGTCGATCCCGGAGGGCATCACCATCCGCATGACGCCGAACCCCGAGGAGACCGAGCTCTCCCCCGGCGACGAGGTCGCCCTCGTGGAATCGCTCGGCCCGCCGCCCGTTCCCGTACCGTCCGTCGAGGGCATGACGCGCGACGAGGCCGTCGCGGCGCTCGAGGCCGAAGGGTTCAGCGTGACGTACAACGGCCTGTGGAACGCGTGGCCGGACGATTGGACGACCGTGACCGGGTCGGATCCCGAAGCCGGCACGGAGCTCGTGCCGAGCGAGACCGAGATCACGATCTACATCGACAACACCGGCCCGGTCTGACCCGCACGCGCCGCTTCGGTGACGCGATCGGCTCCCCGCACGCGATCCGGCATCCGTTCGCGTCACCGGAGCCGTGCGTGCGGACACTGCCGTGACGCGAATGGACCCTTGCCCGCCGGCAAGGGTCCATTCGTGTCACCGGAGGGAGATCAGCGCTTCTCGAGCTCCTCGGCCACAAGGAAGGCCAGCTCGAGCGAC
>DXAM01000129.1 GCA_019117025.1 Candidatus Microbacterium stercoravium
TCGTGGCGATCATCGTCGTGGCGATCTTCTTCATCACGTCGTCCGACTCGGCATCGCTCGTCGTCGACATGCTGGCATCGGGCGGGCACCCCAACCCGCCCACATGGTCGCGCGTGCTGTGGGCCGCTCTCGAGGGCGTGCTCGCCCTCGCACTGCTGGTCGCCGGCGGGCAGGACGCACTGAGTGCGCTGCAGGCCGGGTCTCTGATCACGGCGCTGCCGTTCAGCGTCGTCATGATCCTGATGGGCATCGCCCTCATCAAGGCGCTGCAATACGAGCTGAAGACGGTCGAGCATCGCGAGAGCCTCGAACGTCTCGGACGCGTGACCGAGTACATCGCCGGCGAGATGTCGAGCAATCTCTCCGAAAGCAGCGAGCTGCAGGAATACGTCGACGACCGCATCGACTATCGGCTGTCGCGCTCGAGCTCCCGCGGCTTCGGGCGGCCGTCGGCGCCTCGCAAGTGACCCCGGCGAGCGCCCGGCCTTCGGGCCGGAGCGCTCGCCGGGTCGCGACGCACGCGCGCGGGCGCGGATCCTGCGAGAATAGGCAGGTGGGCCGATGCCCGCCTATGTCCCGAACCCAAGGAGCACAGCGTGCAGTACATCTCGACCCGCGGCGGAATGGAACCGACGGCGTTCTGCGAGACGCTCCTCGAGGGGCTCGCCCCTGACGGCGGCCTCGCGGTGCCGATCGATCTGCCGCACGTCGATCCGGCCGCGCTCGAAGCCTGGCGCGGTCTCGACTACGCCGACCTCGCGACCGAGGTGATCGGCCTGTTCGCGACCGACATCCCGCGCGACGATCTCGACCGCATGACGCACGCGGCGTACAGTCCCGAGAACTTCCCCAACGGCCTCGTGCCGCTGCGCGGCATCGACGGCGGCATCACGCTCGTCGGCCTGAGCGAGGGGCCGACTCTCGCGTTCAAAGACATGGCGATGCAGTTCCTCGGCCAGGTCATGGAATACGCGCTCGCCCGTCGCGGCACCACGTTGAACATCGTGGGCGCGACATCGGGCGACACCGGATCCGCGGCGGAGCACGCGTTCCGCGGCAAGGACCGCATCAACGTGTTCATGCTCTCGCCGCAGGGCCGCATGAGCGCATTCCAACGCGCGCAGATGTATTCGCTCGTCGATGAGAATATCCACAACATCGCGATCGATGGTGTGTTCGACGATGCGCAGAACCTCGTGAAGGCGCTGTCGGGCGACCTCGACTTCAAGAGCGGTCACAACCTCGGCGCCGTCAACTCGATCAATCTGGCGCGCATCACGTCGCAGGTCGTCTACTACTTCTGGGCCTGGCTGCGGGCGACCGACGCCTCGGGCGCGCAGCAGGTCTCGGTCACGGTGCCGTCGGGCAACTTCGGCAACATCCTTGCGGGCTACTTCGCGAAGAGCATGGGCGTGCCGATCCGACGCCTCGTGCTCGCGGCCAACGAGAACAATGTGCTCGACGAGTTCTTCCGCACCGGCGTGTACCGCCCGCGGGTCGCGGCCGAGACGCTGGCGACGTCGAGTCCGTCGATGGACATCTCGAAGGCATCGAACCTCGAGCGGTTCCTCTTCGATCTGCTCGCACGCGATCCGGAGCGCATGAACGCGGCCTGGCGCGAGCTCGACGAGACGGGGGCCATCGACCTGACGGCCGAGCTGCCCCGGCTCTCGGAGGAGTTCGGCTTCGGCAGCGGCACGTCGACGCACGCCGACCGCCTCGCGACGATCCGCAGCGTGTACGAGGCGACGGGCGAGATCGTCGACCCGCACACCGCCGACGGGGTGAAGGTCGCGCGCGACTACGTCGAACCGGGCGTGCCGATGCTCGTCATGGAGACGGCGAAGCCGGCGAAGTTCCAGGAGACCATCACCGAAGCGATCGGTGTGCAGATCGAGCTGTCCGACGAGCTGCAGCAGATGCTCGCCGCGCCGCAGCACGTCGTCGAGATGGCGAACGACGAGCAGGCTCTGCGCGACTACGTGTCGGCGCACGCCGTGCGCTGATACGGCCGACATCACACCCAGGCCGCGCGACGTACCCTGGAACCGTGCTCGCCAAGATCCTGCTCTTCTACACGTTCACGCCGATCGCCGACCCTGACGCCGTGCGTCTGTGGCAGCGCGACCTGTGCGAGCTGCTCGGGCTGCGCGGGCGGATCCTCATCTCCTCTCAGGGCATCAACGGCACGGTGGGCGGCGAGATGGCCGCACTGAAGACATACGTGCGCAAGACGAAGCAGTACGACGGCTTCCGCGACATCGACTTCAAGTGGTCGACGGGATCCGGTTTCGACGATGATGGTGCGAGCCTCGACTTCCCGCGCCTGTCGGTGAAGGTGCGCGACGAGATCGTGTCGTTCGGGGCGCCCGAGGAGCTCGTCGTCGATGAGGCGGGCGTCGTCGGGGGCGGTACGCACCTGAAGCCCGGCGAGCTGCACAAGCTCGTCGCGGAGCGCGACGATGTGGTCTTCTTCGACGGCCGCAACGCGTTCGAGGCTGCGGTCGGCAAGTTCAAGAACGCGGTCGTGCCGAACACGGCGACCACGCGTGATTTCGTCGCCGAGCTCGATTCCGGCAGATACGACCACCTGAAGGACAAGCCGGTCGTCACGTACTGCACGGGCGGCATCCGATGCGAGGTGCTGTCGAGCCTCATGACGGCGCGCGGCTTCGGTGAGGTGTACCAGCTCGACGGCGGCATCGTGCGGTACGGCGAGACCTTCGGCAACACGGGACTGTGGGAGGGATCCCTGTACGTGTTCGACGGGCGCGAGACCGTGACGTTCGGCGACGATGCCGACGTGATCGGCCGCTGCAGCGGCTGCGGCTCGCCGACGGATCGGCTCGTGAACTGCGCCGACGAGTCGTGCACGTCGCGCACCGTGCAGTGCGAGGCGTGCGGCGAGAGGGCGGTCTGCCGCTCGCACGCGGCAGCGGGAGTGCAGGCGCGCTGACCTCGACGCGCGGATCGTGATCGATCCGTGACGAATCGCACACCGCGAGAGCTTGCATTCCGGGCGTGGGAGCGGTTGCATGGGTACGTGAGAGCGCGCGGCGAGGTCGCCGTGCGAGGAACGACCAACGTCAGAGAGGACGTCGAAGACATGACGACATTGAGGATGCGACGAGCGGGAGCCGGAATTGCGGGTGCGCTGGTGATGGGCCTCGCTCTCACCGGCTGCGCGGGCGATGACCTGGGCGGCGGCTCGTCGGGCGGCGGGGGAGACGGCGGCGACGCCGACTGCGCCGACTTCGAGCAGTACGGCACGTTCGAGGGCGACACCGTCGCGATCTCCTCGACGATCGAGGGCGTCGAGGGCGAGCAGCTCGCGGAGTCGTGGGCAGACTTCACGAACTGCACGGGCATCAACATCGAGCACAACGGCACGAACGAGTTCGAGTCGCAGATCTTCGTGCAGGTCGAGGGCGGCAACGCGCCCGATCTCGCCATCTTCCCGCAGCCCGGGCTGCTGGCACGCATGGCCGAGGGCGGCCACCTCGCCGCGGCGACGGGCGACGCGCTCGAGGCCGCCGAGGCGAACTACTCCGAAGACTGGCTGAGCTACGGCAACGTCGACGGAACCCAGTACGGCGTGCCGATCCAGGGATCCGCGAAGTCGTTCGTCTGGTACTCGCCGAGCGTGTTCGAAGAGAACGGCTACGAGATCCCCACCACGTGGGACGAGATGATGGAGCTCACCGACCAGATCTCCGCCGACCACGGCAGCGATTCGGTCAAGCCCTGGTGCTACGGCATCGAGTCGGGCGGCGCGACCGGTTGGCCGGCCACCGACTTCATGGAAGACGCCGTGCTCCGCGAGGCGGGCCCCGACGTCTACGACCAGTGGGTGAACCACGAGATCCCGTTCGATGACCCGCAGATCGTCGCGTCGCTCGAGCGCGTCGGCGACATCGTGCAGAACGAAGATTACGTCAACGGCGGCATCGGCGACGCCCGGTCGGCGGCGACCACGCCGTGGGCCGACGCCGGATTCCAGGTGCTCGAAGACAACTGCTTCCTGTTCCGCGCGGCGAGCTTCTGGGAGGCGCAGCTTCCCGAGGGCACCGAGGTGGGGCCTGACGGCGACATCTTCGCGTTCTACCTGCCGGCCGACACCGCTGACGAGAAGCCGCTGCTGATCGCGGGCGACTACATGGCCGCGTTCAACGACGACGAGGCGACGCAGGCCACGCTGGCGTACTTCGCCTCGCCCGAGTGGGCGAACACCCGCATGAGCATCGGCGGCATGGTCAGCCCGAACGACGGGGCCGACCCGGCCAACGCGTCGAGCGACGTGCTGCGCCTGACGATCGACCTCATGCAGGACGAGGACGCGCTGGTGCGCTTCGACGGATCCGACATGATGCCGTCCGAGGTCGGCGCCGGCAGCTTCTGGTCGGCACTGACCAACTGGACCGACGGACAGGTCGACGCCGAGAAGGCGCTCGCCTCCGTCGAGAACAGCTGGCCGTAACCCCCGCGTGATGGGCCGGGGCGCTGCCCGCGCCCCGGCCCATCGCCGCCCGAATCTGGAGGCACCTCCGTGGGATTTTTCCTCTACTCGAAGAACGGCCAGCTGATCCTCGCGGTCTTGGCCTTCCTTGCTGTTCTCGTGATCCTGCTGCTCATCGCGCGCACCGCTGATCAGCTGCGGGGACGCAAGCAGACGTTGGCGATGGCCGCCGTGTTCGGCGGGCCCGCGCTGCTGCTGCTCGCCATCGGACTCATCTATCCGGCGATCCGAACGATCTGGATGTCGTTCATGGACAGGCGCAGCGAGAGCTTCGCCGGACTCGACAACTATGCCTATCTGCTGCACGACGGGTTCCAGGCGTTCGGCAACACGCTGCTGTGGGTCGTCCTGGTGCCGCTCGGATCCACCGTGATCGGCCTCGTGTACTCCGTGCTGATCGACGGGTCGCGCTTCGAGAAGGTGGCGAAGTCGCTGCTGTTCCTGCCGATGGCGATCTCGTTCGTCGGCGCGGGCATCATCTGGAAGTTCATGTACGAGTACCGCGGCGCCGCGCAGGAGCAGATCGGTCTGCTGAACGCGGTGATCACGAGCCTCGGGTTCGAACCCGTGCGGTTCCTGCAGGATTCGCCTCTCAACACGCTCTTCCTGATCCTCGTGATGGTCTGGATCCAGGCCGGATTCGCGATGGTCGTGCTCTCGGCGGCGATCAAAGCGGTGCCGAGCGACATCGTCGAGGCGGCCCGTCTCGACGGCGCGAGCCCCGTGCAGCTGTTCTTCCAGATCACGATCCCGTCGATCCGTCCCTCGCTCGTCGTCGTGCTCACGACGATCTGCATCGCGACGCTGAAGGTGTTCGACATCACGCAGACCATGACGGGCGCCGAGTTCCGCACGCAGGTGCTCGCGAACGAGATGTACGACTGGTCGTTCACCTACGGCAACAACGGCATCGGATCCGCGATGGCCGTCGTGATCTTCGTGCTCGTGATTCCGCTGGTGGTCTACAACGTGCGGCAGATGAACAAGAACAAGGCGGTGCGCTGATGACCACGCAGACTCTCACATCGGTCAATCCTGCGAAGAAGCCCGGATCCGCCGCGGGCAGCTTCAAGCGGCTCGTCGGCAATCGCATCGGCAGCGCCATCGCGCTGGTGATCGCGGTGCTGTGGACGGTTCCGACCGTCGGGCTGCTCGTGTCGTCGTTCCGGCCCGAGAGCGAGATCAAGTCGAGCGGCTGGTGGACGATCCTCGGCGATCCGCAGTTCACTCTCGACAACTACGCATCCGTGCTCGGCGGTTCCACGTCGACGAACCTGTCGGTGTACTTCCAGAACTCGATCGTGATCGCGATTCCGGCCACGCTCGCGCCGCTGATCCTGGCGATCATGGCGTCGTATGCGTTCTCGGTGCTGGAGTGGAAGGGGCGCGACATCGTGTTCGTGGCCGTGTTCACCCTGCAGATCGTGCCGGTGCAGATGGCGCTGATCCCGCTGCTGCGCATCTTCTCGGGGTCGGCGGTCGCCAGCGTGTTCCCGTTCATGTCGCTGTGGGTGGCGCACACGATCTTCGGGCTTCCGCTCGCGATCTTCCTGCTGCACAACTTCATGTCGGAGGTGCCGCGCGATCTGATCGAGGCGGCGAAGATCGACGGCGCGGGCCACGTGACCGTGTTCCTGAGGGTGATGCTGCCCCTCATGCTGCCGGCGATCGCGAGCTACGCGATCTTCCAGTTCCTGTGGGTGTGGAACGACCTGCTCGTCGGTCTGACGTTCTCCGGAGGATCGAAGACGGTGCAGCCGCTCACGGCCGCGCTCGCGGCGCTGACCGGTGATCGCGGTCAGGACTGGCACCTGCTCACGGCGGGCGCGTTCGTGTCGATCATCATCCCGCTGATCGTCTTCTTCGCCCTGCAGCGCTTCTTCGTGAGGGGCCTGCTCGCCGGCTCTGTGAAGGGCTGAGCCCTCGCGACCACAATGCGTCCTGCTCGAGAGATTCTTCTCGGGCAGGACGCGTTGTTGTGATGTGGGGATCGAACGCACCCTCTTGATTCTCGATCCGAGCGCGCGCACTCTTAGCCACGTACCCCCAAGGTTGGAGCTGAGATGTCGCAGAAGATCGTTCCCAATATCTGGTGCACCGGCGATGCGCAGGAAGCGGGTGAGTTCTATGCGTCGGTGTTCGACGATACGACGAGCGCGGTGACGTCGACGTATCCCGATGAGGTGCCCGATTGGCAGGCCGCGTTCGCCGGGCAGCCGCTCACGGTCGACGTGCACATCGACGGCTACCAGCTCGTGCTGATCAACGCGGGCGACGAGTTCCGCCCGAATCCGTCGATCTCATTCATGCTGAACTTCGACCCGTTGGTCTTCGGCGGAGACGCCGAGGCGGCACGCGCCAGCCTCGACGCCGCGTGGAAACAGCTCACGGACGGCGGTCGCGTGCTGCTGCCGCTGCAGGAGTATCCGTTCAGCCCGCACTATGGATGGGTCGAGGATCGGTTCGGTGTGAGCTGGCAGATGCTGCTCACTGATCCGGACGGCGAACCGCGGCCGTTCGTGATCCCGCAGCTCATGTTCGCGGAGGATGTCGAGGGGCGGGCGAGGGAGGCCGCTGACTTCTACGCGTCGCTGTTCGACGACTCCGGTGTGGGCTTCATCGCCGAGTATCCGCAGCAGACGGGGCCGGCGGCGCCGGGCGATGTGATGTTCGGCGAGTTCCGGCTCGCGGGGCAGTGGTTCTCGATGATGGATTCCGCCGTGGCGCAGGACTTCTCGTTCACGTGCGGCGTCTCGCTCGAGGTGCGCTGTGAGGATCAGGCGGAGATCGATCGACTGTGGACCGCGCTGTCGGCGGTGCCGGAGGCCGAGCAGTGCGGGTGGCTCGCCGACAGATACGGCGTCTGCTGGCAGATCGTGCCGCGGACCATGGGCGAACTGATGGAGCGCCGGGGAGCCTACGAGACGCTGCTCGGGCAGACGAAGATCGTCATCGACGAATACTGACGAGGCGGCTCAGTCGCCGCAGGCAGCGCACACCCCCGTGGCGGGCAGTTCCAGGAAGCAGGTCGGGCAGATCGCGGCCGGACGCTCGGGAACGGATGGGCGGCGCACGGGCGCAGCGCGCTTCTTCGGCGCGGGCGCGGCGGGCTGGCCGAGCTCCGGATGGTCGACGCCCCACGATCCGTGCAACCGGCGGCTCGGCCAGCGCGGGGCGTCGCTGGCGCTCTTCTTCGCGTCCTGCTCGGATCGGAATCCGTTCGTGTAGCTGCGGTGCACTTCGAGCGCGGGGCCGCCGCCGCGACGCTCGATGCGGAAGTAGTCGGAGTAGCCGACGAGCCCGGCCGCGCCGACGGCGTCGTGGATCCCCTGGATGAGCGCGCGATTGCCGCTCGGAATGCCGTATCGTGCGAAGGCTTCTTCGAGGCTATCGAGGCGCACGGACCTTTCAGATCGCTTGCCGCTGTCGATGTTCTCGCGCTCTTGACCCATCTTTACAGTGTGCGCGCTTCACCGGATCCGCGGAAATCGGGCGCCGCGAGCGCGTCGATCCGGCGGGGGAGCGAGGCGCGATGCCGGTCGGTACGCTCGTGAAGATGGGGCTCCAGGAACTGAACGCGCTGCTCGCGACGCGGCGTTCGACGAAGTCGATCGCCGAGGCACCGGTTCGTGCGAAGGAGCTCGAGGACGTGCTCGGTGCGGTCTTCCGCGTCGCACCCGGTCGAAGCCGTGCGTACGGATCTGCTCACGCGCGGTATCCGGTGACGGCGACGCTGATCGCGGGAAACGTCAGCGGACTCGCGAGCGGAAGTTACCGCGTCGCGCCGAGCGGCAACGTCCACGACGTCGTGCCGGGTGAGTATCGCGACATCGTGGCGCGTGCGACGATCGACGGTTCGTGGATCGCGGCGAGCCCTGCGCTGTTGGTGCTCAGCGCAGACGTCGGTGCGGAGAACGCCGAGTTCAACTGGCAGTCCGATGGACGTGGCGAGCGCTTCATCGCCATGGAAGTCGGCTTGATCGCGCAGACGGTCTCCCTCGCCACAGCGGCGCTCGATCTGGGAACGGTGCTCATCGCAGGGATCCATGCCGACGCCGCACGGCACCTGCCGGAGAGCGTGGTGCCGCGGCATGAAGAACTCATCGCCGTTATGCCTCTCGGCAGAGCATCGGCACGAACGGTGAACACCTCGACCGAAAGGTGAGCGTCGAGCCTGTTGCATGCGTGCAACGCGTGTCCGTTGTCCTACGCTGGTTCGCATCAGGGCATCGAGGGGGAGGAGCGCGGTATGGTCGCTGCCGGTGACAAGAAGCGGTGCGCCGCGTGACTCAGCGCAGGTCAAGTCTGTGGATTTGGGTGACTCTCGCGGCCGTCGTTGTTCTGATCGCTTTGTGGCTGATCGTGCCGCCGCTCGTGAAGGGGCAGCTCTGGGTTTCGCACGACCGCCGCGTCACGATCGTCGACGAGACGCTCGCCGTCGAACTGAGGGTTCCCGATCGGCTGGCGATCACACGCGTGTCGGCCGATACCTCTGGCGACGGGTGTTCGCTTGTGCGGTATTCCTTCGAGCAGCGCCTGGCGATCGAGTCGTACTCCACGGCGTGCGAGCTCTCGGGCGCCGATCGGATTCTGAACGGTCATCACGGTGAGTATCGAACGATCGACGATGTCGAGGATCCTCGTGACGTCGAAGAGGTGGCGACCGACCTCGGCTCGGCGAAGCTCTTCGTGCAGGAGTACACAGAGTGCACGAACTACTGCCGTGACTTCGAGGAGCCGGTTGCGATCATCGAGCTCGATGAGCCTGCCGACGCCTCACACCCGTCCCTCGTGCTGCAGGCGTACAAGGGCGACATCTCGCGCGACGAGCTGCGCGAGATCCTCTCGACGCTGAGGGCTCTGGACCTGGAGCAGTGATCGGTGGCAATATCGCCATCATGACCAGCCGAGTGACTGCGCCGGAGATCGATCCGGACAACAAGCCGAAGGGGCCCGCGTCGTACTTCCCGAGCATCGAGAAGACGTATGGACTGCCGATGCAGCACTGGATCGACATCGCGGTCGAGCAGCTCGACGCTGGTCAGAAGCATGGCGAGGTCGTCGGCGTGCTGAAGGACGCGCACGGGCTCGGCCACGGTCATGCGAACGCGATCGTCGCGTACACCCGGGCGAAGCTCGAGGGGTAGCGCGTGAGGGAGTTGGCCCCGTTACGCGTTCGGATTGTTCACTCGACGGCGACAGGGAAGTCCTGCTCGTAGTCGGGATCCGGTGTCATGACTCGCAACGAAGCCTCACCCGCAACAGCGTTCGCCGGAACCGTGACAGATGCGTTGAAGCGTCCGTCCGTGACGTCGACGGTGAGGAGATCCGTCGTGTCGCCGTCCTGGACCCACTCGAGCGTTACCGACGGCCACGGCCGGGCAGCGCTCTTTTCGTTGGTGTCATTGCACGGTTCCCAGCCGGTCGAGGAGATGGTCAATGCGTGACCAGGTTCCGCGACCTCTGGTGTGAGCTGTAAGACAGGCGCGGCGCACGCGGCGGAGCTCCCGCCGGTGACAGGCGATGGTGCCGACGCGCACCCCGCGAGCGTCAGCACGCTGCTCGTGACGATGATGTATCGGATTCCGGCAGTGGCGCGCATAGCACCTTCATACATCCGCGTCACCGCGAGAGCTGCTCTCGACGTGTGATCGTTACTCGGCTCGCGACGGCGCCGGCCCCGGATCGACACGAACTGCTCGACTTCGCCGAGCGTCATGACCGTCGTGGAGGAGGTGGCGACCGGCCTCGGGCGCGCGACGCTCTTCGTGCAGGAATATACGGAGTGCACGAACTTCTGCGGCGATTTCGAGGAGCCGATCGCGATCATCGCGCTCGAGGAACCGGTCGATCCCGCGCACACCTCTATCGTCCTGCAAGCCCCCAAGGGCGACATCGCACGCGACGAGCTGCGACAGGTCCTTGCGACGATGCGCGCGCTTGACGGTGAGCAGTGACGGATCGCGAGGGCGTCGACGAGCGCCCGGACGTAGCTCACGACTCGCCGCCGGCCGCTAGGCCGATCATGAACGAGGCGAGAAAGCTCAGATCTCACTACGGCTTCTCGCGCCGTCCGGCGCGGGCGGCGATCGCGTCGATTGCGTCGATCGCCGCGAGGATCTCGTTGCTCCGCCAGAACGGACCGAGGTCGCGCTCGGACTTCGCAGTCAGGATGCCCGCGGTGACAAGCGCTTGCAACGGCGGGTATGCGTTAGGGCGCTGGATGCCCCGTTCCTCAGCTGCTGTCGCGACGTCGAGGACGGGGCGTCGGGCGATGACATCGAGGGTATGTTCTGTATGAGTTTCAGCGAAGGGTGCGCCCGTTCTTCGTGCTGGTGCTCTTAGAAGCCCTCATCAGAGCAAAGCAAAACCCCCGCCATGTAGAAGCTAGGCGAGGGTTTCTGGAACCGTTGTAACGACGGTTCTTGTGGCTCCGA
>DXAM01000130.1 GCA_019117025.1 Candidatus Microbacterium stercoravium
GGCAGCGACAGGGCGTGGGTGTCGCGTCCGAGGAAGAGCGGGCCGCGAATGCCCTGCTGGGCACGGTACTCGACGATCGCCTGCGTCGTGGCGAGGATGTGGTGCTCGTTGAAGCTCGCGCTGAGGCTCGAGCCGCGATGCCCGCTCGTGCCGAAGACGACGCGCTCGGCGGCGAGAGCAGGATCGGGATGGCGGTCGTAGTAGGCCGAGATCAGGGCATCGATGTCGACGAGATCCTGGGGCTCTGCGGGAAGTCCTGCGCGGCTGGTCATGATTCAATTCTGCCAGCGTCGGGCCGACTCTTCGAGCAGGACGACGGCGCATTGCGTGCCGAGGTCCGGAATCAGCGCGCGGCGGCGCCGAATACGCGGAATCTGTCCTACTCGTGCGTCCGCGTAATCTGGGAGCATGAGTCTTGAGCCCGCCGAAACCCGCACCTACAGCTACCTCGGCCCTGCAGGAACCTTCACAGAGGCGGCTCTCGCGCAGGTGCCCGAGGCACAGGGGCAGGCCTGGAAGCCCGTCTCGAACGTCGCACAGGCGCTCGCCGACGTGCAGTCGGGTGCGAGCCACGGCGCGATGATCGCGATCGAGAACACGGTCGAGGGCGGTGTGTCGAGCGCCCAGGACGCGCTCGCGAATACACCCGGCCTGCGCATCGTGGGCGAGTACCTCGTGCCGGTGAGCTTCGTCGTGGTCGGCCCGAAGGGATCCTCGCTCGAGAACGTCACGGAGGTCGCCGCGCACCCCGTGGCCTACGCACAGTGCCTCGACTGGCTCGGCGAGAACATCCCCGGCCACAGCCTCGTCGTCGCCGGCAGCAACGTCGCCAGCGCCATCGGCCTGCTCGACGGATCCCTGCCCGCGCAGGCGGCCATCGCGGCGCCCGGCGTGGTCGACCATTACGACGTCGACGTGCTGGCCGAGAACATCGGCGACAATCCCGATGCCGTCACTCGGTTCGTGCTCGTCACGCGCACGGTCGCGCCCCCGGCGCGCACGGGAGCCGACAAGACGTCGCTGATCGTCGAGCTGCCGCGCGAGGCGCCCGGCGGCCTCGTCGACCTGCTCGAGCAGTTCGCGACCCGGGGTATCAACCTCAGCCTGATCCAGTCGCGCCCGATCGGCGACCGGCTCGGTCGCTACCGGTTCGTCATCGATGCCGACGGGCACATCGAGGACGAGCGCATGGCCGATGCGCTGATGGGGCTCAAGCGCTTCAGCCCGCAGGTGATGTATCTCGGCTCGTACCCGCGGGCCGACCGCGTCGCGGTCGCCCACGGCGACCGGTACACCGACGCCAGCTTCGCCGACGCGCGCGACTGGCTGCGCGGTCTGCTCTCGGGCGTCGACGACTGACGGCCCAGTGGATCCGCGAGGGGGTCGCGACTGCGGTGCCGTAGGGTGTAGGCAAGCGCTTTCCAATCGAAGGGTACTCATGCCGATCCGTGTCGCTCTCGTCGGAACCGGGGGCATCGCGAGGGGACAGCACCTGCCGTCGCTCGCGCAACTGGGAGACCGCGTCGAGGTCGTCGCGGTGACCGACACCAACGCCGAGTCCGCTCGGTCCGCCGCGGAGGAGTTCGGGATCCCCGCCGTCCACCCCGACCTGTCGACGCTGCTCGAGGCCGAGCGTCCCGACATCGTCGTGCTCGCCACGCCGCCGATCGCGCACCGCGAGCAGGCCATCGCCGCGCTCGACGCCGGAGCATGGGTCATCTCCGAGAAGCCGCCGACGCTGTCGCTCGCCGAGTACGACGAGATCGCCGCCCACGAGGGCGAGAACGGTCCGTACGTGTCGTACATCTTCCAGCACCGCTTCGGATCCGCCGCCGTGCGGCTGCGCGAGCTGATCCGCGACGGAGAGCTCGGACGGCCGCTCGTGGCGCAGTGCAACACCCTGTGGTTCCGACCGCCCGAGTACCTGGCCGTGCCGTGGCGCGGCAAGTGGGAGACCGAGGGCGGCGGGCCCACGATGGGGCTCGGCATCCACCAGATGGATCTGCTGCAGTCGCTGCTGGGCGACTGGAGCGAGGTGCAGGCCGCGATGGCGACGCTCGACCGCGAGACCGAGATGGAAGACGTCGCGATGGCGACGGTGCGCTTCGAGAACGGCGCGATGTGCTCGATCACGAACAGCATGCTCTCGCCGCGCGAGACCAGCCAGGTGCGCATCGACTTCGAACGCGCGAGCGTCGAGGTCGAGCACCTCTACGGCTATGCGAACGAGAACTGGACGTGGACGCCCGCGCCCGGCATCGACGGATCCGCGTGGGCGCCCGACGAGAACATCGCGAGCAGCACGCATCTGCCGCCGTTCGCCGCGGTGGTCGACGCGTTCGAGCGCGCTGAGCGCCCGGATCCGCTGGTGACCGAGGGGCGCGCGACCCTCGAGCTCGTGGCTGCGATGTACAAGTCGGCGCTCGAGCGCCGCGTCGTCGCGCGCACCGAGCTCACACCCGACGACCCGTTCTGCGCGTCGATGGCGGGCCCGGATCCCGCCGAGGCGACCCGCCGGATCCGCGCGAACACGCTGCGCGGCTGAGGCTCAGAGCGCGCCGACGAGCAGCTGGAGCGTCGCGAGGCGGCCCGGGGTTTCGCCTGCGGGCTCGGCAGCGTACGCGCCGGCGGACGGCGAGATCATGACCTCGTCGACGCCGTGCGTCTCGGCGAAGGCCGCGAGCTGATCGGCGACCTCGCGGGGTTCGCCGACGAACCAGCGCTGCCGGTTCTGCTGCATCAGCGAGTCTTCGAGGGCGTCCGAGGGGTTCTGCTGCACCTCGTCGATCGTCTCGATCTTGCGCAGCGGCTTGTTCGAGCGCAGCCGCGCGAACTGGCGCAGCTGCGGCAGCGCGCGCTCCTCGGCCTCGGCGCGCGTGGGCGCGATGACGACGTTGGCCGTCAGGAACGACACGGGCGCGGGGTGGCTCTCGGACGCCTGGAACTCCTGCCGGTACAGCGCCATGGCGCGCTCGACGCCGTCGCCCGCGAAATGGTTCGCGAAGACGTAGGGCAGACCGAGGCGGGCGGCGAGCTGCGCCGAGAAGTCGCTGGATCCGAGCAGCCACACCTCGGGCACGCCGGTCGCCTCGGGCGTCGCGCGCACCTCGTAGGTGTCGCCGGAGGTGAAGCGCACGGTGGCGCCGTCGGGCCCCATGAGCTGCAGGATGTCCTGCACGTGGTCGGGGAACTGCTGGGCCTCGCTCGTGGTGCCCGTGCGGCGCAGCAGCTGGGTGATCACCGGGTCGCTGCCGGGGGCGCGGCCGAGGCCGAGATCGATGCGTCCGGGCGCGATCGCCTCGAGTGCGGCGAACTGCTCGCCCACGATGAGCGGAGCATGGTTCGGCAGCATGACGCCGCCCGAGCCGAGGCGGATCCGCGCGGTCTGCGTCACGGCGGCCGCGATCAGCACCGCGGGCGAGGTCGAGGCCACGGCCGGCATGTTGTGGTGCTCGGCGAACCAGTACCGGCGGAAGCCGAGCTCGTCGGCGGCCTTCACGAGCGCCATCGACGACGCGATGGCCTGGGCGGTGGTCTGACCGGTGCGCACGGGAACCAGGTCGAGAACGGAGAAGGAGCAGCTCACTCCAGACGCAACACCCCGCCGCCCCGCCCTATTCCGTGTCCCACTGGGACATGGTCAGTCGTCGAGCATCGCGACGAGTTCACGGCCGAACGCGGGGGCGAGGTGCTCGACCCAGAGGCGGTTGAGGTGCGAATCGTCTTCGTACAGCGGGGTGTCGCCCGCGAAGAGCGGGCAGCCGTCTTCTGCGCACACGAACTCGGCGGTGGTGATGTATGCCGCTCCCGCTGCTTCGGCGGCCTCACGGGTGATGTCGTTGCTGTGCAGCTCGATGCTCTCGCCGGTCACGACGCAGTCGGACTGATCGCTGCCGGGGGCATCGACGCAGTCCTGGGGCTCGGCGTCGGGCCGCGCGGGCACATCGCCGAGCGAGATCACGCGATCCGTGAACTCGGAGAACGCCTCGATCGCGTCGGTGACGCCGCCGTGCCACTGCTCGTCGACGGTCTGACCCTCGCGGTCGGTCATGTTCAGCTCCCCCCGCGCTCCGAAGATCACGGCGTCGGGCCGCAGCTTCTCGACCTCGTCGCGGGTGAAGTCGCGGAATGCGTCGCAGTCTTCCTGGCTGTGATCGAGCCCGTCCTGCACGACGGTGTAGGGGCCGCACGACATCTTCGCGAACAGCACCACGCGGAAGCCGTGGTCCTCGCCGATGATGTCGAGCGCCGGCAGCCACATCGCCGCGTGCGAATCGCCGATGAGCGCGATGGTCTGATCGGCTTCGAGGTCGCCGTACGAGCAGACGTCGGCGGTCTGCTGGCCCTCCGACGCGTAGCAGTCGCCGTCCGCGAGGTCGGTCCACATCGCGTCCTGCAGAGTCTCACCGTCGTACTCGGGCGGAATCGGAGCGCCGGATTCGGCGACCTCGACCGCCTCACCGAGTTCGTCCTGCACTTCGTCGAGGTCTTCGCCGCCGATCTCCTGGTATCCGTGCTCGTCGAAGTACTCCTGTGCGGCGCGCTGATCGGCGGTGTAGCGGGCGTCCGCGAGCGAGGAGGCGCCGAAGGCGACGGCGAGCACGACGGCGACGCTGATGGGCCAGAGCCACAGCGTGCGTTTGTCGCGGGAGAACACCGGCACCCGCTTCTGCTGGAACGGCTGCTCGACGACGTGGTACGTGAGCGAGGCGAGGACGAACGAGATCACGATGGTGACAGGCGCCGTGACGAGGAAGTGCGTCGCCTTGGGGAAGAGGTACTCCACGACCATCGCCACGGGCCAGTGCCACAGGTACAGCGAGAACGAGATGTCGCCGATGTAGCGC
>DXAM01000131.1 GCA_019117025.1 Candidatus Microbacterium stercoravium
AGGATCCGTTTGCGTCATGGGAGTGCGGTAGCGCGACGCGGGGTAGGGAACCGCCATCCTGCGCCCCGCGGGGATCCGTTCGGATGACGCGAACTGATGTGCGTCTCCTCCGGGGCGCCCGTTTGCGTCACGGGAGTAGCGCATCGCGGCGCGCGCTGTCCGATGACGCGAACCGTCGTGCGTCGTCCCGTGGCGATCCGTGTGCGTCGCGGGACGTGCGGCCCAGCCGGGTGCGCGGTTACTCGGCGGTGCCGTAGAGGCGGTCGCCGGCGTCGCCGAGGCCAGGAACGATGTAGCCCTTCTCGTTGAGGCGCTCGTCGAGCGCACCCAGGACGAGCGTGACATCGCGATCGCCGACGAGGCCCTCGATCGCCTTCACGCCCTCGGGGGTGCCGAGCAGGCACACGGCTGTGACCTCTTCCGCGCCGCGGTCGAACAGGTACTTGATGGCGGCGGCGAGGGATCCGCCGGTCGCGAGCATCGGATCCAGCGCGAAGCACTGGCGGCCGGCGAGGTTGTCGGGCAGGCGCTCGGCGTACGTCGTCGGCTTGAACGTCTGCTCGTCGCGCACGAGGCCGAGGAACCCGACCTCCGCGGTCGGCAGCAGCTTCGTCATGCCCTCGAGCATGCCGAGACCGGCGCGCAGGATCGGCACGACGAGCGGTTTGGGATCCGCGATCTTGACGCCCGTCGTCGTCGTTACGGGAGTCGTGATCTCGCACTCCTCGACGCGCACGTTGCGGGTCGCCTCGTATGCCAGAAGCGTCATGAGCTCTTCGGTGAGCTGACGGAACACAGGCGACGGGGTCGACTTGTTCCGCAGAACCGAGAGCTTATGAGTGACGAGCGGGTGGTCGGCAATGTGCACGCGCATGCCCACAGGTTACTTCGCGCGCTTGCGAACTTCCGCCACGCACGGGGAATTCAGCCGATGTGCACGCGCCGATCGCCCGTAATCTGGAGGAATGACACCGACCTCCCTCGACGTGGACCTCATGCGCAGCGCGCTCGCGCTCGCCGAGGAGGCCGCGCGCGCCGGGGAAGTGCCTGTCGGGGCGCTCGTGACGGACCCGTCGGGCCGCGTACTCGGATCCGGCAGGAACCTGCGCGAGGAGACGCACGATCCGTCGGCGCACGCGGAGGTCGTCGCGATGCGTGAGGCGGCGCGCGCGATCGGCTCCTGGAATCTTGAGGGCCTCACCCTCACCGTTACGCTCGAGCCGTGCCTCATGTGTGCGGGCACGCTGCTGCAGGCTCGCATCTCGCGGCTGGTGTTCGGCGCGTGGGACGAGAAGGCGGGCGCCGCCGGATCCCTCTACGACGTCGTGCGCGACAGGCGCCTGCCGTATCGCGCCGAGGTGATCGGCGGTGTCCTCGAAGAGGAGACCAGGGCCCCGCTCGAGCGCTTCTTCCGCGATCGCCGCTGAGCCGGTCGGGCACAGCCTGCGCCCTTCGCGCGGCCCGGCCGACGCGGTGCCGGGCTGTCGCAGATGCGGCTCGGCCGAGCCGCACCGAGCTATCGCAGCTGCGGCAGCACTTCCTCGCCGATGTAGGCGATGTGGTCGAGGTCGGTCATGTCCATGAGCTGGAAGTAGATGCGCTCGGCACCCGCCTCGATGAGGCCCGCGGCACGGTCGACGATCTCGCTCGCGGATCCGCTGAACGTGTGATCCTCTCGGAACGACGAGAGATCGACGCCCGTCGCCTCCGCCCGGCGCGCGAGATCCGCCTCGTTCGCGCCCGCGAGCGTCGTGAGGGCGACGGTCGACTTCAGCGTCGCCGGATCGCGGTCGATCGCCTCGCACGCCGCGGCGGCGCGCGCCCACCGGTCGCGCACGACGTCCTCCGGCTGGAAGGCGATGTTGAACTCCGTTGCGAAGCGCGCGGCGAGAGCGGGCGTGCGCTTGAGTCCCGCGCCGCCGACGATGACGGGCACACGGTCCTGCGCGGGTTTCGGCAGAGCGGGGGAGTTCTCCAGCTGGTAGTGCGCGCCCTCGAACGAGAACGAGCTGCCGCGCGGGGTCGACCAGAGGCCGTTCACGATCTCGAGCTGCTCCTCCAGCAGATCGAAGCGCTTGGACGGAAAGGGGATGCCGTATGCGCGGTGCTCGGCTTCGAACCATCCGGTGCCGAGACCGAGCTCAACACGGCCGCCCGACATCTGGTCGACCTGCGCGACCTGGATCGCGAGCACGCCCGGCATGCGATAGGTCACGCTGGATACGAGCGTGCCGAGCCGCAGCGATGTCGTCTCGCGGGCGAGGCCGGCGAGCGTCGTCCACGCGTCGGTCGGTCCGGGCTCGCCGGAGTAGTGCTCGCCCATCTTGAGGTAGTGATCCGACCGGAAGTAGCCGTCGAATCCGCTTCGCTCCGCCTGCCGCGCGAACGCGAGCTGCGTGTCGTACGTGGCGCCCTGCTGGGGCTCGGTGAAGACGCAGAATTCAGGTGTCGACATGGTTCGATTGTGTCAATCGCTCGACGGGAAGACGAATGCGGCGGTCGTCGGCTTCTCGCCCGTCGTGTCGCGATACACGTCGGGCTCGAGGTAGATGATCCTCGCCTGCGGAACGTGCGAGCGGATCCGCTGCTCGATCTCATTGATATCGCGCGCCACTGCTCCGAGCGGCTTCTCGACCGGCAGGCCGATCTTCGCGGCCACCATCAGCTCTTCGGGCCCGACGTAGAGCGTCTTGATGTGGATGACCTTCGGTGCGTCGTCGCCCGACTCGATCGCGTGGATGATGTCGGTCAGCTGCACCTTCGTCGCGCCCTCGCCGACCAGCAGGCTCTTCATCTCGATGCCGATGACGGCGGCGACGACGACCAGCAGCACGCCGATCGCGAGGGTGCCGGCCGCGTCGTACAGCGGATCCCCGGTGGCGACCGTTGCGGTCACGCCCGCGAGGGCGAAGACGAGGCCGAGCAGCGCGGCCGAATCCTCGAGCAGCAGGATCGGCAGCTCGGGTGAGCGCGACCGGCGGATGAACTGCCACCAGGTCTGCTTCTGGTCGCGCACACCGTTCGCCTCTTTGATCGCGGTGCGCAGCGAGAGGCTCTCGAGAACGATCGCGACGACCAGGATCACGATCGGCAGCCACCACCAGGTGCTGCTGATCTCGTGCGGATGCCGGAACTTGTCGATCGCCTCGTACACCGAGAACAGCCCACCCACCGAGAAGAGGATGATGCCGACGACGAAGGCGTACACGTAGCGCTCTCGCCCGTATCCGAACGGATGCGATGCGTCGGCCTGCCGCTGCGCGCGCTTTCCGCCGAGGAAGAGGAGCACCTGGTTGCTCGAGTCGGCGATGGAGTGCACGGCCTCGGCGAGCATGGATGCCGACCCCGAGAGCAGCCACCCGATCAGCTTCGCGGCGGCGATCCCCATGTTCGCGAGGAACGCCGCGAGGATCGCCTTTCCACCACCGTGTGCACTCATGTCTCCGAGTGTAGGACGGCATGTACCGTGGGGTGCATGTCGCACGGTATTCCTTCAGTCGCGTTCCTCGGTGCCGGTTCCATGGGCGGCGCGATCCTGCGCGGCCTGGTCGCGAGCGGGATCCCCGT
>DXAM01000132.1 GCA_019117025.1 Candidatus Microbacterium stercoravium
CGCGGCTTGAGCGCAGCCAACTTCGTCCCGGTAGTAGTCGGTGCGATCGGCACGCTCGTCATCAGCCTTGTCTACGCGTTCCGGCGTCGTTCGATGCCCGGCGCCGGGCTCGCGATCGCCTACGCTGTCGCCGAGGGCCTGTTCGTCGGCGGCCTCTCGGCATTCTTCGAGGTGCTCTTCGCCGGCATCGTGTTCCAGGCTGCGCTCGCCTCGATCGCCGTGATCGCCACCACGCTCGCGCTGTTCGCGAACGGCAAGATCCGCGCCTCGGCGAAGATGACGAAGATCGTGCTGATCGCAATGATCGGCTACGCCGTCTTCTCGCTGCTCAACGTCGGTCTCATGATGTTCGGCGTCCTGCCCGAGGGCATGGCCTTCGGCCTCCGCTCGATGGAGATCGCGGGCATCCCCCTCGGCCTCATCCTCGGCGTGGTGGTCGTGCTCATGGGCGCGTACATGCTCGTCCTGGACTTCGACGCGGTGCAGCGCGGCGTGCGCAACGGCGCCCCTGCGAAGCTCGCGTGGACGGCGGCCTACGGCATCATGGCGACGGTGGTCTTCATCTACATCGAGATCCTGCGCATGATCGCGATCCTGCGCAGCAACTGACCCGCGTACGACGAAACGCCCGCTCCTCGGAGCGGGCGTTTTGCGTGCACGGGGTGAGCCATAACTGCGGAGATGAGCCGCACCTGCGGACCGGTTCCGGAACCGGATCCGTCGTTGCGACTCATCTCCGCGGGAACGGCTCGCGCGCACGACGGGAGGCCGGTGCGCCTCAGGCGAGCGGGCCGCCCTCCGCTTCCACACGGTCCATCAGGCGGCGCACGATCGACGGCTCCTGGCGCAGGCCGTCGTGCTCGAACTCGTTCGTGATCCACAGGTGCATGTTCGGCACGGCGTCGCGGGTCTGGGTCGCGAACTCGACCGGCACGAACATGTCATCGTGATACATCGCCGCGGCGACCGGAACCTCGTTCGCCGCGAGCCGGCCGCGGTCGTAGAGGGCCGGGTGATCGGTGCGCTCATGCAGCGCGAACGCGGCGTCGCGGAACGGACGCAGCGAGGCGATCTCGTCGAACTGCCAGGGGAAGAACATCTCGCCCGTGAACGGCAGCGGCCCGTCGGGCGTCGCCTCGAAGCCGCCGAGCTGCTCGCGCATCCGGTGCGCCGCCCAGCGCGTGGCGCCGGATCCCTCGGCGTAGATCTCCTCCTGCAGCACCGCGTAGAGCGGGCCGCCCCAGTACTGCGTGCGCGCGTCCACGCCCGCGAGGAACGCATCGCTCAAGCGCCCCGACGCCAGCACGGCGTCATCGAGCAGCCACAGCAGCGATTCCATGCCGGTCGACATGCCGAAGTCGATGCCGAGCGTCTGCAGCCGCCGAGCCGAGAGCCGGTCGCCCGACGGCAGGCGCACCTCGTCGTTCTCCACGACGTCGACGATCGTCTGCAGCGTCTCGATGTGCTGCGGATAGCGCCGGTAGAACTCGGCCGTCTTCCGCGCCGTGCGCGGCAGGGTGTTGCGGTAGATCGCCTCAGGATCCGGGTCGATGGACGTGATGCCGCCGGTCACATAGCAGGCCGACAGCGCCTCCGGCGCGAACGACAGGTAGCTGAGGGTCAGGAAGCCGCCGTAGCTCTGCCCGAGCGTCTGCCAGCGGATGCCGCCGTAGACCTCGCGGCGGATGTGCTCCGCGTCGGCGATGATCTGCTCCGCGCGGAAGCAGCGGATGAGATCGGCGGCCTGCTCGGGCGCGAGCCCGGCGATCGAGGCCGCGTCCACCGGCGTCGATCGCCCGGTGCCGCGCTGATCGAGCAGCAGCACCCGGTGCGTCTTCAGCGCCTCGCCGATCCAGCCGCCCTCGGGTGCGGGCCGGGGGCCCTTGCCGCCCGGTCCGCCCTGCAGGAACAGCAGCACCGGTGCGTCCTTCACGGCCGGACGCGACAGCTCCCGCGCGAAGACGTCGATGCGGCGGCCGCTGCGCGGATCCGCCCAGTCGAGCGGCACCGTCACGGTGATGTCGCGCACGCGCACGCCGCGCAGGTTGAACTCGTGGATCGCCATGGATCCATCCTCTCAGGACACGTTTCGACGAACCCGAGGTCGGTGCGCACGACGGCCGGCATCGATGTGACAGGGTCGTAGTCGGACGAACGCTGTCGAAGGGGAGGACACCGAGAGTGAAGACGATGACCCTGCGCGCGACCGGCGCGACCGCCGCCGCGTGCCTGGCCCTGTCGCTCGCCGCGTGCGGGGAAGGGCTCGACGAGGCACCGCCGTTCGAACAGCAGAGCCCCGCGAGCGCCGAGCCCTCGGCAGAGGCGCCCGAGTCGCCCGCGGCCGAGCCTGAGCCGACCGCCCCGGAGGCCGACCCTGCTGACCCGGCCTCGTGGACGATCTCGCCGAACGGCGCCGGCCCCGCCGTGCTCGGCATGCCCCTATCCGAGCTCGCGGAGATCACGGGCCTGGAGATCACTGCCGACGAGCGCGGCGCCGACTGCTCCTACGTCGGCGGGGACGACGCCGGCTTCCACGCTGTCGGATCGGACGACGTCGTGCGCACCGTCGCGCTCTCTTCCGAGGTCGCGGGAACGGTTGAGCGGGTCGGTGAGATCCGCACAGAACAGGACCTCATCGACATCCTCGGCGACCCGACGCTGGAGCAGTGGGGCGCGGGCGGATCCCCCGCCTGGGTGCTCGAGGACGACGACAGCGCCGTGCTCGCCGTCGGCAGCCCGTACTCCGATGACGAACCCGTGATGTTCTTCGTCACCGACGTCGCATACGAGACCGAAGACGACGGATCGGTGTGGTGGCCGCTCTGCTACGACTGAATGCGCTGACCGGATCGGCCGCCGCGCGACACCGGTGAGACGACGAAGAGGCCGCCCGAAAGCGGCCTCTTCGTGTCACTCCCACTCGATCGTGGCGGGCGGCTTGGACGTGACGTCGAGGGTCACCCGGTTGATGTCGGCGACCTCGTTCGTGATGCGGTTCGAGATCTTCGCGAGAGTCTCGTAGGGCAGGCGTGTCCAGTCGGCCGTCATCGCGTCTTCGCTCGACACGGGGCGCAGCACGATCGGGTGGCCGTAGGTGCGGCCGTCGCCCTGCACGCCCACACTGCGCACGTCGGCGAGCAGCACGACGGGGCACTGCCAGATCTCCTGGTCGAGGCCGGCCGCGGTGAGCTCCTCGCGCGCGATGGCGTCGGCCTCGCGCAGCGTCTCGAGGCGGTCGTGCGTCACCTCGCCGATGATGCGGATCCCGAGGCCCGGCCCGGGGAACGGCTGACGGCCGACGATCGCCTCGGGAATGCCGAGCTCGCGGCCGATCTGTCGCACCTCGTCCTTGAAGAGGGTGCGCAGCGGCTCGATGAGGCCGAAGTCGAGGTCGTCCGGCAGCCCGCCGACGTTATGGTGGCTCTTGATGTTGGCGGTGCCGCTGCCGCCGCCCGACTCGACCACGTCGGGGTACAGCGTGCCCTGCACGAGGAACTTGATCGGCTCGCCCTCGGCCTTGGCTTCGTCGACGAGGTCGCGCTGCACCTTCTCGAAGGCGCGGATGAACTCGCGGCCGATGATCTTGCGCTTCGTCTCGGGGTCGGTCACGCCTTCGAGGTGGCCGAGGAACGTGTCGGCGGCGTCGACCGTGATGAGCCGCACGCCGGTCGAGGCGACGTAGTCCTGCTCGACCTGCTCGCGCTCGCCCTTGCGCAGCAGCCCGTGGTCGACGAACACGGCGGTCAGCTGGTCGCCGATCGCACGGTGCACGAGCGCGGTGGAGACCGCCGAGTCGACCCCGCCGGACAGCGCGGAGATGACGCGCGCCGAGCCGACCTGCGCGCGGATCTTCGCGATCTGCTCGTCGATGACGGATTCGCTGTTCCAGTCGGCGGGCAGGCCCGCGGCCCTGTGCAGGAAGTTCTCGATGATCGTCTGACCGTGGTCGGAGTGCTTCACCTCGGGGTGCCACTGCACGCCGTAGAAGCACGCCTCCGTGTTGCCGAAGGCGGCCACCGGCGTCGCCGCCGTCGTCGCGAGCACCTCGAAGCCCTCGGGGGCCGTCGCGACCGAGTCGCCGTGGCTCATCCACACGTTCTGCTCGGCCGGCGTGCCCTCGAGCAGCACACCGCCGTCCCCGTTGAGGGTCGCATGCGTCGCGCCGTACTCGCGGTGGCCGGTCTTCGCGACCTCGCCGCCGAGCGCCTTCGCCATGACCTGGAAGCCGTAGCAGATGCCGAGCGTCGGAATGCCGAGCTCGAAGATCGACGCGTCGAAGTCGGGGGCGCCCTCGGCGTACACCGAGCTCGGACCGCCCGAGAGGATGATCGCGACGGGGTTCTTCGCCCGCACCTCATCGGCCGTGACGCTGTGCGCCACGAGCTCGCTGAAGACGCCGGCCTCGCGCACGCGGCGCGCGATCAGCTGGGCGTACTGTGCGCCGAAATCGACGACGAGAACCGGTCGCTGCGCGGTATCGGTGCTCACGGGGCGGCCTCCTGGAGGGGGTCAGTGGACGAGGACTGCTGGGCCTTCGCCGCGCGCTTCGCTGCGGCGGTCTTCTCGCGTTCGGCGAGGTAGTGCTTGACGTCGCGGGCGACGAAGATCTCCATGATGAAGGAGAGGAACGGAACCACGCCGCCGCCCGCGAGGAGCAGGAAGCGCCAGAACGGCCACCGCATGAGGCTCCACACACGGAAGCATGCGAACAGGTACACGACGTAGAACCAGCCGTGGGCGATGAGGATCGCCAGCGACAGGTTCGCCCCGTCGCCCGTCGACACGATCTCGCATCCCCCGACCCATGGCGTGAGCATGGAGGTCGGCGTGCAGCCGGGCCCGGGGACCACGGTCGCGAAGTGCAGGAACCCGCCCGATCCGCCGGCGAACAGCTCGAGGTGCAGCGGTGTGTACTTCAGCACCATCTCAGCCACGAGCAGCAGCAGGCCGATGCCTGTGATCACGCTCGTGATCTGATAAAAGAGCAGCGCCCTGCGGATCTGGGGGAATGTCTTGAGGCGGGGCTGAGCCATGCCCGCCATCCTACCGAGGCGCGGCTGAAGGATTGACGGGGACGAGTATGCTCCATTCGATGACCGCTCAGCCGCTCCCCGACCCCACCGCCCGCGTCCGAGAGGCGGCGCGCGAGCGCGGTCTCGAGATCGAGATCCGCGAGTCGCCGCCCGCTTCCTCTCTCGAGGAGGCCGCCGCACTGCGCGGGATCGCCCCCAGCGACATCGTCAAGACCCTCGTCGTCAAGGGCAAAGGCGATCAGTACTACTTCGCCCTCGTTCCCGGCGATCGCGCCATCAGCTGGGGCAAACTGCGCACCGCGGTCGGCGTGAACAAGCTGCGCCTGCCCGAGGCCGACCTCGCGCTCGCGGCGACGGGATACGAGCGCGGCACGATCGTGCCAGTCGGCTCCTCGACCGATTGGCCCGTGTACGCAGACGAACGGATCCGCGGTGCGCGCGTCTCGATGGGCGCCGGAGCACACGGCCACGCGCTCTACGTCGACGCGGACGCGCTGCTCGCGGCCTACGACGCGACGGTCGCCGACATCACGGATCCGATCGACGGCATCCGCGGAGACCTGCCGCGCGAATAGCAGTGCAGCATCGCCGTATTCCTGTCGCCGCCGGCGTCAGAGATGCAGGCGCTTGGCGAGTTCGTGCCGGGTCTCGCGGAGGCTCGCGAGCTGCATCGCGAGGGCGACGAGGCTCAGCACCCCGCAGACGACCGAGACGGCGGGCTGCCGGACCCATCCGAGGGCGAGGAACACGACCGGCACGAGCCCGAGCACCGCGGTCATCCAGCTGTAGACGATGTGCTCCCCCACCTCGGTGCGCATGACGCGCACGGTGATGAGCACGGCAACGATCGAGCACGCGCACGTGGCGGGCACCGCATAGCTGAGCGCCCAGCCGTGCCAACCCGTGAGATAGTCCCAGTACGCGCTCACGCCGCCCAGCAGGATCACGAGGTATGCCGTTCCCTTGGCGACGTTGCGCCGCTTGCGCACCGCCATCATCACGACGAGCCACAGGGCGACGACACCCAGCCAGATCGACCGGAGCACGCCCACGCCGGCGTCGCCGCGGTTGAACAGCAGCTGCGCCGCGAGCGACACGAGGATCACGCCGAGCGACGCGAAGAACAGGATCCGCAGCACCCTTCGGCGCGAGAAGTCGAGCGGCACGGCGGGCAGCGGATCCGGCACGCTCGCGCCCGCCGTGGATGCGCCGCAGAGCGGGCAGCGCTCCCACGTTCCCTCGATCCCGACGGCGCATGCCTCGCATCGCCTCATGACGTCTCCTCATCGTGCTGCGACCGAGCGGCCGTCAGCTCGTCTTCGGTCACCCGGGCCGCGGCAACCGTCACATCGATCCCCTCCGCACTCAGACGCCGGGCGAACTCGCGGATGTGATCGGTCTCCGAGAACGGAGAGGTGAAGCTGATCGTGAGTGCCCCCGCGTGCGAGACGACGCAGAACTGAGGGCGCACCGCGGAGACGTGGAACAGCATGCGCGTCACGTGCGCGCCGGCGGGCTGCGGCAGCCGGATGTTGCCGAGGTTGGAGACCGCCACGGTGAGACCTCGGTTGCTCGCGCGATTGATCAGCCCCAGGAACACGTCTTTGAGCGGGCGCGGCACGATGCGCAGCGCGATCATCCGCTCGAATCGGATGAACCGGCGCACTCGCACTGCCAGAGCGTCCGGCGCCGTCTGCGGGCGGAACTGCGCGTCGAGGTTGCGGCAGACGGCGCCGAGGCCGTCGTCGCCCTGCCCATAGGTGTGCTCCAGGCGCACGGTCGTGAAGAAGTTGCGCGCCGACGTCGAAGGGAAGTACTGCCGCAGGTTGACCGGCACCGAGACGGCGAGCGTGCTGCTGTCGCCCGGTTCCTCCTGAGCGGCTCGCAGCGAGGCGAAGAACAGGGCCGTGAGGTACATCGTGAGCGACACGCCCTCGGCGCGAGCGAGGGCGAGCACATCGGCCGCGGGCATCGTCAGCTCCACCGCGCGCGTGCGGTTGTCGGGCGTGCGGGTCCCCTTCACCGTGTACGTCTTCTCGGTCGAGGCCCCCACGACGCGGCTGAGGCCGCGCGAACGGTCCGCACTGCCCCGCCCCGCGGGCTCGCTCAGATCCTTCGTGCGGAAGTAGCGCGTGAAGCTGTCGGCCTCGAGCTCGTGCCTGGGGTCGGAAGCACTGCCATCCGAGTTCGCCCCCACGCTCTCCGGCCCGCCGTCGATGCGCGCGCCGCGGCGTTCGGGATCCCGATCGGGCGGCGGCTCGTCGGGGAAGCGCAGGCGCACGTAGGCGGTCACGAGATCGGTCAGGAACCACAGGGCGCCCGTGCCGTCGGAGAGCGCGTGGAACACCTCGAGGTTGATGCGGCGGCGGTGGAGCACGACCCGGAACAGCAGGGTGCGCACGTCGGCCTGGTAGATCGCCGCGCAGGTGTGCTGGGTCTCGTCGACGACCTCGGGCCGCAGGTCGCTGTCCTGCAGGTAGTACCAGAACACGCCGCGTCGCAGCACGGCGCGGTAGAGCGGATACCGGTCGAACGTCGCGTCCAGCGCCGTCTGCAGCAGCCCCCGATCGACCTCGTGATCCATCTCGGCCGTCATGCGGAACACCTTGGGATCCGCATCGCTGCGCGCCGCGAGGAACATGTTCGAGGCGTTGTCGAGACGCGCCCACGTGCGCCGGGTCACGCGAGATCCTCCTCGGAAGCCTCCTCGCGGATCGCCGAATGCGTCTCATCCATGGCGTCTTCGACCGACAGTCCGCCCGGCGCGGCGGGAGCGTCGAGGAAGGCATTGATCACCTCGTACGCTTCGCGGAGCGCGCGCGAGAAGCGGGGAAGCGTGATGAACCCGTGGATCGCGCCGTCCACGCGGTGCATCCTCACGGGAGTGCCCGCCTCCGCCAGCGCCCGCCCGTACGCTTCGCCCTCGTCGCAGAGCAGGTCGAGCTCCGCGGTGATGAGCAGCGTCGCCGGCTGCCCCGTCAGGTCCTCGGCCAGGATCGGGGCGACGCGCATATCCTGCCGGCGTGCGGGATCGGGCACATAGAGATCCATATAGTCCTGCACCTCGGTGTGCGTGAGCCGGTACCCCTGTCCGTGATCGCGCACCGATGCATAGGGAGAGGTCTGCGGATCGTGGTCCCAGTGGGTCACGGGATACAGCAGGATCTGCTTGTCGGGCAGCTCGTGCCCCTCGGCGTGCAGCAGCAGCGAGACGACCGCAGCAAGGCTGCCGCCCGCGGAGTCGCCCACGAGGATGACCTGCGCCGGGCGCTCGATGCCCACCCGCTGCGGCTCCTCCAGCACGATGCGCGCCACCCGCAGGCAGTCGTCGAGACCCGCGGGGAACGGGTGCTCCGG
>DXAM01000133.1 GCA_019117025.1 Candidatus Microbacterium stercoravium
GATCGGTGACCAGCGCGCAAAATCAGCAGGCTGGGGATCGGCTGAGGGTCAGGCGCGGAATGCATCCGCGAAGATCGCGCCGAACGCCGGAAAATGATCGATTGTGATCTATATGCGCCAAACGATCCTTGACGTTCATTTGTGTTTGCCTATTGACTGGGGCGCGCAGTGAAGCAGCATTTCGCGTCCATCGCCGGGCGCACAGGCCGAGCGGCATCGATGCCGCAGACCCACGGAGACATCTGACATGACCTCGATGAGACGACCACGCATGCATGCCCGCAGTAGATCCTGGTGGAGGGGCGGTGCGGCCGGCGTCGCGTCGGCGCTGATCGTCGCCGCGATCGCGGTGCCGCATGCCGCGAACGCCGCGGCCGGAGAGGATCCGGTTGCGATCGACGTGACCGGCGCCGACATCGCGGCCGCGGCGGAGAACCGCAATGGGCTCACGTTCAAGGGCTTCGGCGTGCTCTCGGCGAACTCGACGAGCGCCCTGCTGATGGATTACAAGGCCGAGCAGCCCGAGAAGTACTGGGAGCTGCTGACGACGCTCTACGGCGGTGAACACCCGATCATGAACACCGTCAAGATCGAGATGGGCAACGACCGCAACACCTCGACCGGGCCGAACGTCGCCACGATGCGCAGCCGCGACGAGTACCCGAATGTGCTCCGCGAGCCGGGATTCCAGTTCGCCGCCGACGCGCAGCTCGTCGCCGAGGGCGACATCCACCTGAGCATCCTCCGGTGGGCCACGCCCGCGTGGGTGGCCGACAAGGCCGACGAGTACATCTGGTTCAAGAACACCGTGCTCGCGGCATATCGCGAGTACGGCATCATGGTCGACTCGATCAATCCCGATTACAACGAGACGCACGATCCGAAGGCGTCGGTGTACAAAGAGTTCTCGGCGAAGGTGGCCGCAGACGAGGCGGGATACGAGGGCGCCACGAACGAGGATCCGAACAATGGCTACTCGTCACCCGAGGAGAAGGCGCTGTTCCAGGCGGTGCGCACCGTCGCGGGGGATACCGTCGGCACGCCGCCGACCACGTTCGGCGACCAGCTGACCGATCCCGACGATGCTTCGCTGCGCGATGCCGTCGACATCATGGGCTTCCACTACAGCAGCGCCGACGACCAGAACGCGAACATGACGAAGGCCGCCGAACAGCTCGACATGGAGGTCTGGAACTCCGAGGGGCAGGCGACCTTCTCGAACTCGGCCGACCGCCCGCACAACACGCACGACGACGAAGCCGGCGGCACCGGAACCGGCATCGGCGGCACGAACAGCGCGCTCGAGATGGGCAACTGGATCACGACCGGGTTCGACGCATCGCGCCGCACGATGACGATCTACCAGCCCGCCATCGGATCGTTCTACGACGGGTTCCAGTACTCGTCGAAGGAGCTCGTCAGCGCTCGCGACCCCTGGTCGGGGTGGCTGTACTACGACGCCGGGCTCGCCGTTCTGCAGCACTTCACGCAGTTCGCGCAGCTCGGGTGGGAGAACGAGACGGGCGACGCCGACGCGAACGGCATCTGGCGCGCGATCCCGCAGGCCTCGGACAGCGAGCTCGGCCAGGGCAACCCGCCGAGCGGTGCGCGCGAGGGCGGCGACTCGTACACCACGCTCGCCGCCCCGGATGCGTCCGACTTCTCGACCGTCATCATCAACGACAGCTCCTTCACGCGCACGTACGAGATCACGGCGACGGATCTCGACCTCGACGACGACCAGGCGATGGAGGTCTGGGAGACGCGGGCCGCAGACGATGGCGAGGCCTACGACGCGAACTACGTCGCGCCCGTCGAAGAAGTGCGCCCGAGCGCGGACGGCACCTATACGGTCACGGTGGCGCCGTGGTCGGCCGCCACCGCGACCACACTGGATCTCGCGGAGGAGTCGGACGGCGTGCTGACGCCGCGCGACGGGGCGGGCAACCGACTGCCGACGTCGCCCGAATACACCGACGACGACGGCGGGCGCGACGTGCTCGACACCGATGAGACGGGCACGGTCAACGGGGTCACCGACGACGGCGTGCTGTACGCCGACGACTTCGATTACGCGGAGGAGGACGACATCCTCACGTACGATCCCGCATCCGGCGAACTCGTCGCATCCGGCGAGACGTTCCTCGGATCCCGCGGTGCGAAGGACAAACCCGCCGGTACGCCGGGCGCGAGCGAGGCCTTCGCCGGCGCGACTCCGCGCTACACGAACGACACGAACGGGGCATTCGAATCCGTCGCGACGGGCGATCCCGAGCACGGCCGCGTGCTGCGCCAGCAGGTGGGCCCGGACATGGTGGGCAGCGCGTGGAACGGCGGCGACCCGAAGACGACGATCGGCGACTTCCGCTGGGCGAACTACACGGTGTCGACCGACGTGCTCTTCGAGCCCGGGAGCGACCGCTACGCGACGCTCGGCGCGCGCGAGCAGGGCGGCACGTCGAACGGACAGAACGTGTCGGCCGCAGAGCTGCGCGTGGATCCGTCGGGAGCGTGGGAGCTGCAGCGGTACGGGAAGAAGGTCGCGAGCGGCCTCGCCTCCGACGTCGAGGGAACGAACTTCCAGACGGGATCCGACGTGTGGAACACCCTCGGCGTCCGCGTCGCGGGAGACACCTACACGGCGTTCCTCAACGGTGTGCAGGTCGCGGAGTACGTCGACCCGTCGCCGCAGGCGACCGGGCGGATCCAGCTCGGTTCGTCGTTCGGCTTCACGCAGTTCGACAACCTCGAGATCACCCCGATCGACGGGTACACCCCGTACTACACCGACGTCATCGACGGAATGCATCAGAGCAGCTGGGCCGACACCTCGACCGCGGTGCTCTCGTTCGACGACCAGTGGCGGCACGTCAACGGTCAGGGCATGTTCGAGTGGCAGCGCTCGAGCAGCTTCAGCACGGGCGCCGGGGCGACGATGAGCTACACATTCACGGGGACCGGCCTCGACCTGATCGGCGCGAACAGCGGCGAGGCGCTGCTGAACGTCTCGGTCGACGGGTCGCCGGTGCTCCGGAACGCGCCGACGCTCGAGGCCGGCGCGGAGAAGACGGCGCTGCATGTGCGCGGGCTCTCCGACGCCGAGCACACGGTCGAGTTCCAGGTCGCCGGCGATGCGGAGTTCAACGTCGACGCGGTCGGCGTGGTGAAGTCCATGGCGGATCCCTCCGCGATCGACCTCGCTCCGCTGAACGAGGCGATCGCGACGGGCGAGGCGCAGGATCCCGAGGGGCACGATCCCGAGAAGTGGGCGGTCGTCGAGACGACGCTCGCGGCGGCGCAGTCGGCGGTCGCGGATCCGGCGGCCTACGGGCTCGACGCGGAGGGCGCGTCTGCGCTCGCCGAGCGCCTCGAGCGCGCCGTCGAGCAGCTGACCGCCCTCGACGTCGAGAAGATCGGGTTGGCCGGGGCGGTGAGCGCGGGGCAGAAACTGCCGGAGACGGTCGTCGTCGACGGCACCGAACGCGCCGTCACGTGGGATCAGGACGCGATCGACGCTCCGCGCGTCGCTTACGAGACGCTCGCCGTCCGAGGCGTGCTCGACGAGAAGACCGCGGTCGAGGCGGAGTACGAGGTCGTGCCCGACGGCATCGCGTACTACATCGATGCGGGCACGGCCGGCGAGCCGTCTCCGCAGTACGCGGCGGTCGCCAGCGCCTTCCCGGGCCTGCGGAACGACGCGGTCGACCGGCCCTCCGACGAGGCTGACAGCTGGGGATACATCGCGGACGGCATGAACGTGAAAGACGGCGAAGACCCGGCCGACAAGTACGCGACGGGGCTCTGGCAGGAGACCGACGAGCTGCGCTACCGGCTTCCGCTCGAGGCCGGAACGTACACGCTGACGGCCGGATTCGCCGAGTGGTGGGGCGTGAACCGCCCCATGACGCAGTCGGTGTCGGTCGCCGGTGACGAGCTCGCAACGGGCGACATCGACCTGTCGGGCGCGAACAGCCGCGTGTCGGGCGAGCTCACTTTCACGCTCGATGAGCCGGCGACGGTCGACTACCTCGTGGCGGGCACGAGCGCGGATCCGGTGATCTCGTGGCTCGCGGTGGCGGAAGAACCGCGCGCCGACGAGCTGGCGCTCGAACCGACGGCGTCCACGCGCCTCGTGCGGGGCGACGTGGTCCTCGTCGCGCAGGTGCGCAACGCCGATGACCAGAGCGCCGACATCACGGTGGAGACGGCGTACGGCGAGAAGACGTTCCGCGATGTCGCGCCCGGCGACACGGTGACGACGTCGTTCAGCACGCGCCAGCCGCAGATCCCCGCGGGCGAGATCCAGGTGACGGGAACGGGCACCGACGGTGCCGAGCACGCGTCATCGGCGTCATACGACGCTGTGGAGTAGCGGGCGCACGAACGCGGCCGGGCGCATATCGCCCGGCCGCGTTCTCTGTGCGTGAGGGGAAGGCGTTACGCCTCGCCCTCCGCCTGGGACGGGTGCTTCTCGAACCACTGGGGGCGGCCGATGAACAGGTCGGCGTCGCAGTCGTAGATGTCGTTCATGGTGTTCTCCTCTTCATCGGGGATGGGACCAACGCGCCGGGTGCGCTGATCCGTGGAACTCGGAAAATCGGTGTTTCTCCGAGCATGCCCCGCTGAAGTGGGTTTTAACCCGCCAGCGTGCGCTTAAGAAGCGCGGTTCTTAAGAATGTGTTATGCCGTGGCGACGGCTGCGGCGATGTCGGTACGGAACTGGCCGCCCTCGAGGCCGATGCGTCCGATCGCCTCGTAGGCGCGCTCGCGCGCCTGCGCGAACGTGGATCCGGTGCCCACGACGTTCAGCACGCGCCCCCCGGTCGCGATCAGCGCGCCGTTCTCGACCGCTGTCGCCGCGTGCGTGATGTGCACGCCGTCGATCTGTTCGGCGTCGTCGAGGCCGGTGATCTTGCGCCCCGTGATCGTGGCGGCCGGATAGCCCTCGCTCGCGAGCACCACGGTGACCGCGGCCTCGTCGCGGAAGGTCGGAGCCGCGTGCTCCTCGAGGGTGCCCTCGGCGCAGGCCATGAGCAGATCGGCGAGAGAGGTCTCGAGCCGCGGCAGCACGATCTGCGTCTCGGGGTCGCCGAAGCGCGCGTTGAACTCGATCACGCGCACGCCCTCGTCGGTGATGATCAGGCCCGCGTACAGCAGGCCGATGAAGGGGGATCCGTCGCGGTCGAGCTCGCGGATCACCGGCTCTGCCACCGTGCGCGTCACCTCTGCGACGAACGCATCGATGCTGCCGAAGCCGTCGGCGAGCCAGGGGAGCGGTGAGTACGCGCCCATGCCGCCCGTGTTCGGGCCGAGGTCGCCGTCGAGTGCGCGCTTGAAGTCCTGTGCGGGGGTGAGGGGACGCACCGTGTCGCCGTCGCTGAGGAAGAACAGCGACACCTCGGGGCCGGAGAGGAACTCCTCGACCAGCACCGGACCGTGCGGGAGGTACGCGGCCGCGTGGTCGAGAGCGGCGGCGCGATCGTCGGTCACGATGACGCCCTTGCCCGCGGCCAGCCCATCGGCCTTCACGACGTAGGGTGCGCCGAACTCATCGAGTGCCGCGGCCGTCTCGTCGATCGTGCGGGCGTGGGTGGCGCGCCCGGTCGGAACATCGGCGTTCTGCATGATGCGCTTCGCGAACGCCTTGGACCCCTCGAGCTGTGCGGCCTGCTTGCCCGGACCGAACACGGGGATCCCGCGCTCACGCAGCGCGTCGGCGACGCCGGCGACGAGCGGCGCCTCGGGGCCGATCACCACGAGGTCGACGGCATGGGCCTGTGCGAACTCGGTCACGGCACCGGGGTCCATCATGTCGACGTCGACGAGGGCGGCATCGCGCGCGATCCCGGCATTGCCCGGGGCGGCGAGCACCTCGTGGTCGGCGCCGTCTGACGCGAGGGCGAGGACGATGGCGTGCTCACGAGCACCCGAACCGAGAACGAGGATCTTCACCCCTCCAGGGTACCGGCGGGCGCGCATGCACATCTACGGCAGAACGTGCGGCCGGCCGCAGGAGCCGACCGGCTCGGCGCCAATGGGCCCCGAATTGCCGTAGTCGTGCGCCGGCGGCGCGGGACACCGCGGCAGAATGGGCACCATGACCCGCAAGATCGATACGTCGGATGGCCGCGCAGCGCTCGATGCGGCTCGCGGCGAGGCGCCGGCGCGCACCGCGACCGCCACCGCCGTGCGCTACCTGCTGCAGCTCGTCGAGGAGAAGGCCCCCGGCAAGAGCGTCGAGGTGCGCGTTCCG
>DXAM01000134.1 GCA_019117025.1 Candidatus Microbacterium stercoravium
CGATCCGCGACGTGAACCTACGTTCGCGTCACCGGAGCGGTGACGGACGCGGCTCCCGTGACGCAAACAGCCCCATCCGTCCCCCGCGAGGTGCGTTTGCGTCACCGGAACCGACTGCCCGGCGAAGTCCGCAACAGCGCCTCCTCCCCGACAGGCGCCCAGATCCCTCAGGCGAACGCGCCGCGGTAGCGCGCGGCGGGATGACGGTCGTTGAGCGTCGGGGTGCCGAACAGCTTCTCCCGCAGCGTGCCGGGTGCGTACTCCGTCTGGGCGAGTCCGCGTTCCCGCAGCACCGGAAGCACCTTGTCGGCGAACTCCTCGAACGAACCCGGGATCACGGCGTTCACAACGTTGACGCCGTCGACGCCCGCCTGCTGCCAGCGCTCCAGCTGATCGGCGATCTGCTGCGGCGTGCCCACGACGAGGTTGTTGCGCGTCACGCGGGCCGCGAGATCCGCGACGGTCGGCTCGCGATCCGTGATCGACCGTCGCAGCTGCTCGGAGAACCCCTTCATGGTGTTCGTCTCGACGTCCTTCAGCTCCGTCTCCGGCGGGTACGTGCGGCCCTCGCGATCGACGATGGCGGAGTGCGCAAGGAATCCCTCGGCGCTCGACCAGCGAGCGAACTCCTCCGCCTTCTCCTCGGCCTCGCTCTCGGTGTCGCCGACGACGAAGGAGAGGCCCTGGAAGAACTTGATGTCGTCCGGCTCGCGGCCGTTCTCGACGGCGAGAGCGCGCGTCTCATCGATCTGCCACTTCGCGACGTCGGGGTGCGGGGCGATGATGAAGACGGCTTCGGCGTTGCGGGCGGCGAACCGTCGGCCGGATTCCGATGACCCGGCCTGATACAGCAGCGGCGTGCGCTGAGGCGATGGCGAGGGCAGGTGCGGCCCCTCGACCCTGTATCGCTCGCCCTCGTGGAAGATCTTGTGCACCTTCGTCACGTCGGCGTAGACGCCGTTCTCCTTGTCCTTGAGCACGGCGCCGTCGTCCCACGACCCCTCCCAGAGCTTGAACGCGACGTCGACGTATTCCTCGGCCCATCGGTACCGCTCGGCGTGGTCGGTCAGCCGCGGCAGCCCGAAGTTGCGCGCCCCGTTGTCCTGCGTTCCGGTGACGATGTTCCACGCGATCCGTCCGCGCGAGATGTGGTCGAGCGTCGAGACCTGGCGTGCGAAGTTGAACGGATGGTTCTGCGCCACGTTCGACGTGAGCGCGAGCCCGAGGTTCTCGGTGACCACCGCGAGGGCGCCGAGCAGCACGGTGGGATCGTTGCTCGGAATCTGCAGGCCGTGCCGCACGTAGACCTCGTAGTCGGCCTCGGCATCGCCGTAATGCCCCGTGACGTCGGCGAAGAACATCGCGTCGAATTTCGCCGCCTCGAGCGTCTTGGCGAGATCGATCCAGACGTTCACGTCCTCGAAGTCCACCTGCCCGGCTTCGGGCCGGCGCCAGTGTCCGTGCTGGATGTGCGAGTTCGTGTTCATCACGAACGCGTTGAAACGCAGAGGGCGGGGTGTGCTCATGCCACGACGATGCCGCTCGCTGCCTCGCATCGCAAAGAATGTGTCGTCGCATCACGCCGCATTACGCCGCGCGACGCCTCCCGGGCCCGAGAGCCCGGGAGGCTGCGCGTCACGCGTCGACGCGGCGCTTGAGCAGCGACACGACGACGCCCGTAACGATCGTTCCCGCCAGCAGCGAGATCGCGAAGCCCCAGAGCGGGCTGATCGCGAAGAATACGAACAGGCCGCCGTGCGGCGCCTGCGACTGGACGAGCAGCAGCATCGAGAGGAAGCCGGTCACGGCGCCTCCCACCATCGATGCCGGGATCACGCGCAGCGGGTCGGCGGCCGCGAACGGGATCGCGCCCTCCGAGATGAACGCCAGGCCCATCGGCCACGCCGCGATGCCGTTCTCGCGCTCGGCGGGCGTGAACTTGCCGCGCGCCAGGATCGTCGAGGCGAGCGCCATGCCGAGCGGCGGCACCATGCCCGCCGTCATGACCGCAGCCATGATGTAGTACGGCACCGGGTTGTCGGGCGAGGCATCGGCGAGCGAGGCGACGGCGAACGCGTACGCGACCTTGTTCACCGGTCCGCCCAGGTCGAAGCACATCATGAGGCCCACGATGATGCCGACGACCGGCAGCAGACCCGACTCGGCGAGGTTCGTGAGGCCGTCGGTCATGAGGTCCATGAGCGCCGCGATGGGCGCCCCGAGCACGAGCAGCAGCAGGCCCGACGCGAAGATGGATCCGAGCAGAGGAATGATCGCCACGGGCATGAGCCCGCGCAGCCAGCGGGGAACGTCGAGGCTGCCGAGCCACCACGCGGCGAGGCCCGCGAGCAGACCGCCGACGATGCCGCCGATGAATCCGGCGTTCATGAGCAGCGCGACGGATCCGGCGACGAAGCCCGGGGCGATGCCCGGCCGGTCGGCGATCGCGTACGCGATGTAGCCCGCGAGCGCCGGCACGAGGAACGCCATCGATGCGTTTCCGATCGCGAAGGCCACGGCCCCGAGATACGCGGCGATCCCGCCGTCGGGCAGGTTCCACAGCGCGTTGTTGACCACGATGTCGTTCGCGACGTCGTTGATCTCGAACCCGCCGAGCAGGAAGCCGAGCGCCATGAGCAGGCCGCCGCCCGCGACGAACGGGATCATGTAGCTGACGCCCGTCATCAGGATGCGCTGAATGCGCTTGCCCCACCCCTCGTCGGCCTTCTGCCGTGCGTCCGACGCGGACGCGGATCCCGGCACGCGCTCCGCGTTCGGATCATCTCCGGCCGCGACGGCGAGGTCGATGATCTCGGCTGCGTGCTCGATCCCCGCCTTCACGGGGCGCCGGATCACGGGCTTGCCGCCGAACCGGCCCGGCTCGCGCACGTCGACGTCGACCGCGAAGACCACGGCGTCGGCCTCCGCGATGATGTCCGGATCCAGCGGAGTGTACCCGCTCGATCCCTGCGTCTCGACGTGGAACTCGACGCCCGCTTCCTTCGCCGCCTTCGCGAGCGCGTCGGCCGCCATGTAGGTGTGGGCGATGCCCGTCGCGCACGCCGTGACGGCGACGATCTTCGCGGATCCGGTGGGCTGCTCCTGCGGCGCTTCCTCCGTCTGCGGCGCGGAGGAATCGACCTCGCCGATCGCCTCGCGCACGATCTGCACGGCCTCCTCGGCCGTGGTCGCCGCTCGGAGCGCGGCGAGGAAGTCGTCGTCCATGAGGTGCCGGGCGAGCTGCGAGAGCACCGCGAGGTGCTCCTCCGCGGCGGTGTCGGGCGCGGCGATCATGAACACGATGTCGCTCGGCTCCCCGCCGCCGAAATCGACGCCGGGAGACAGACGAGCGAAGGCGAGCGATGCCTCGGTCACGGTCGCGCTCTTCGCGTGCGGGATCGCGATGCCGCCCGGCAGGCCGGTCTCGTCCTGCTGCTCGCGCGCCCATGCGGCGGCGAACAGCTCGTCGGCGTCGCCCGCGCGCCCCTCGGCGACGAAGCGCTCGGACAGCGCGCGCAGCACCTGCTTCTTGTCGGCACCGATCTCGTCGTCGAGGCTGACGAGTGCCGGGATGATCGTTGACATGTGTGGTCCTTTGCGGTGGTCAGGGAAGTCGGGTGAGGGCGACGTCGCCCGTCGGAAGGTCGCCGGGCGCGGCGAGGCGGGTGCCGGGAAGCGAGGCGGTGGCGGATCCGTGACGCACGGCGCTCACGAGCGCCTCGCCGGAGTCTGCTCCGGCGACGTGCGCGTGCAGGTATCCGGCGAGCGAGCTGTCGCCCGCGCCCACCGTCGAGCGCACGCGCACGTTCGGCGGGATCGTGGCGTGCTGCACGCCCGAGGCATCGACGAGGAGGGCGCCGGCACCGCCGAGCGTGACGAGCGCCGAGCCCGCCTTCGACGGCACGATGGCGCGCGCCGCGGCCGCGACCTCCCCCGGATCCGACGTCACGGCGACGCCGGCGAGCTCGGCGAGCTCGGTCTCGTTCGGTTTGATGAGGTCGGGGCTCCCGTGCGCGACGGTGTGCGTCAGCACGGCACCGGAGGCGTCGACCGCGATGAGCGGCGGGGTCCCGAGCCGCGCCCGCACGGCCGTGATCACGCGCACGTAGAAGTCCTCGCCCGCTCCGGGCGGCAGGGATCCGCACAGCGCGAGCCAGGACGCGCCCTCGCTCGCCGCCACGACGGCGTCGATGAGCGCGTCGGCGGCGTGCTCGCTCAGCTGCGGCCCCGGCAGGTTGAGCTTCGTCGTCTCGCCGAGCGGATCGGTGATCGTGAGGTTCGCCCGCGCGTGGCCGGTGATCGGCACGACGACCCGCTCGACGCCCGCGAGCAGGGCCGCGTACGGATCCGTCGGATCCAGCGGCAGCACGGCGCGCACCTCATCGCCCGCCGCGGCGAGCACGCGCGCGACGTTCACGCCCTTGCCCGCGGCGTCTTCGCGGATCGAGGTCGCGGGCTGCACGTCGCCCACCGCGAGCGGTTCGGGAAGCGAGACGGTGCGGTCGAGCGCCGGGTTCATGGTGAGCGTGACGATCATGCGACCCACACCTCCACATCGTCGGCGGCGAGCGCCGCGGCCAGATCGGTCTCGGGGCGGGCGTCGGTGACGAGCACGTCGATCTCGCTGAGCAGAGCGAAGCGGGTGAGCGACTCGTCGCCGAGCTTCGAGGAGTCGACGACCGCGATCACCCGGCGGGCGGAGGCGACCATCGCTCGCTTGACGGCCGCCTCTTCGGCGTCGGGCGTGCTGAGCCCGAACTCGGCCGACAGCGCGTTCGCGCCGACGAAGGCGACGTCGGGCCGCAGCGCATCGATCTGACGCACCGTGTCGATGCCGACGGCGGCGCCCGTCACGCTGCGCACGCGGCCGCCGAGGATCGACAGGTCGATGCCGTCACGGCCCGCGAGCGCGGCGGCGTGCGAGACGGCGTTCGTCACGATCGTCGTGCGGCCGCCGCCGACGCGCTCGAGCAGCGGACCCGTGAGCGCCCCGGTCGTGGTGCCGGCATCGAGCAGAACGGATCCGGTGAAGCGCGCCGGCAGCGCGCGCACCGCGCACTCGGCGATCCGGCGCTTCTCGGCGCCGCGATGCGCGAGCCGCTCGCCCACGCCGCGCTCGACGAGGCTCGCACGGTTCGCCGCGATGGCGCCGCCGTGCACGCGGCGGAGCGCACCCGATTCCTCGAGCACCTGCAGGTCGCGCCGCACGGTCTCGGTCGTGATGTCGAACTGCGCGGCGAGCTCGCGCACGGAGACCCGCCCCGCATCGCGGACGGCGCGCGCGATGAGATCCAGCCGCTCTGCCTGATACATAAACCAGACATTACAACATGAACAAAAGTAAAACAACATCAAAACGCAGAAGAATGCCCTCCGCCGCGGGGCGGAGGGCATTCGGCGGAACGCGGCTCAGCTGAGGCCGGAGTACGCGTGCAGCCCGTCGAAGAACATGTTCACGATCGTGAAGTTGAACAGCACGGCCGCGAAGCCGACGATCGCGAGCCATGCCGAGCGCACACCGCGCCAGCCGCGCGTCGCGCGAGCGTGGATGTACCCCGCGTAGAGCACCCAGATGATGAAGGTCCAGACCTCCTTGGTGTCGAAGCCCCAGTATCGGCCCCAGGCGTCCTGCGCCCAGATCGCGCCCGCGATGAGCGTGAACGTCCAGAGGATGAATCCGATGATGGCCACGCGGTACGCGAGCGACTCCAGGTGCTCGGCGTCGGGGATCGTGCGCAGCAGGGTCTTGCGCTCCGCGCGATCCGGATCTTCGCGCACCATGCGCTCGCGTCGCGTCTGCATGAGCTGCAGCACGCTGAGCGCGAAGGCGAGCGCGAGGAACGCCGTCGCGAGCGAGGCGACGAACACGTGGATGACGAGCCACGTCGACTTCAGCGGATCCGACAGGGGGGTGATCTGCACATAGATCACCGGAAGCGACGCGGCGCCCAGCAGAACCGTCACCAGGCCGGTCATGAAGGCGCCCACGTACCGCAGGTCCTTCCAGAACAGCACCACGAGATACACGGCCGTGAACAGCATGGTCGACGTCATCGCGAACTCGTACATGTTCGACCACGGCACGCGCCCGGCGCCGATGCCGCGCAGCACGGTGGCGGCGAGGTGCAGCAGGAACGCGATCCAGGTCAGGGTGGTCGCGATGCGGCCCATGACGTTGTTCGTGTGCGGCACCTGCACCGTCGGATCGGCCGGAGCTGCGCCCGGCGCCCCCGCCATGACGAGCTCGCGATCCTTCTGCCGGATCGACTCATCCGATCGTTTGGCGAGGTCGACCGCGTAGCAGACGAACGCCAGCGCGTAGACGGCGATCGCCGTCCAGAGCGAGATGACGGACCATGTGTCGTACATGAGTGCATTGACGGAGGGCATGATTTCGATTCTAAGAAGTCAGATCGGACAGGTGGGCGTCGGCGAGATCGTCGACGGCGCGACGGATCGCCGGATCCTCGCCGCGCGCGAGGCCGGCGTATTCGATGCGCACGCCGTCGCCGTCGGGCGTGACCTTCACCCACACGCGGCGTCGGGGAACGAGCAGTGCCGTGATGAGGCCCGCCACGATGAGCACGGCGAAGCCCAGCACCCACACCTTCGACGCATCGTGGTGCACCTGCAGCGAGACGAACCGCTTGACCGACTCGGTCATGCCGATCTCCGAGGTGTCGGCCTCCTCGGGGGTCTCATCTTCGAAGGTGATGGATCCGCGATCGCCGGGGAGTTCGACGGTGTCGCCGGGGGCGAGCTCGAGCGAGGTGAGCTCGGAGTCGGGGCCGGCGATCTCCTCCATGCCGCTCGGGTCGAGCGTGTAAACCGATCGCGGCGTGCCGTCGTCGATGCCGAGGTCGCCGACGTACGCGCGGAACGTCAGCACCGGGTTGTAGAGGTCGGCGAATCCCGACGTGTACGCGCCGGTGTCGAGCTCGACCTGGGTCGGATAGAAGAACCCGATCAGACCGAGCTGCTGCTCGAGGCCGTCGGGCACCTTCACCACACCGGTCGAGGTGAGGGTGTTGTCGGTTCCCGGCAGGAACGGCACCGAATCGCGGAAGACGACCTCACCGTCCGGATCCCGAACCGTGATCGTCGGCGCATAGCCGTTGCCGAGCAGATAGATCGAGTCGTTGTAGAGGTCGAGCGGGTGGTTCACCCGCACGGTGCCGTCCGTGGCCGACCCATCGGGCTCCCGTACCGTGACGTTGGCCTGGAAGTCGCCCGCCTGGCCCGCGCCGTTCTCGCCGAACGGAACATACGACACGTCGAACGAGTCGAGCGTCACGGCGTACGGCTCGAGCGCTTCGTCGGAGACGAGGCGGCCCTTGTTCATCGACGAGTAGTTGATGAGCGAGTTGACGAACGTCGACCCCTCGACGATGACCGACTGCCCCGTGTACGCGAACTGGCCGCCGAGGCCGACGCACACGAGGATGCCGACGAGCGCCGCGTGGAAGACGAGGTTGCCGGTCTCGCGCAGGTATCCGCGCTCGGCCGACACCGAGAGGGATCCGCGCGAGTCGTACCGCTCGATGCGGTACCCCTGCCGTCGGAGGCGCTTCTCGGCGGCCTCGATCGCCGCCTGCGGATCCGCCTGGGCGCGCTCTTCGCGGAAGTCGGCGAGACGGCTCAACCGGGCCGGCGTGCGCGGCGGGCGGGCCCGCAGCGCCTTCAGGTGGTGCTTCGTGCGGGGCAGGATGCAGCCGACGAGCGAAACGAACAGCAGGATGTAGATGGCCGAGAACCACACCGACGTGTACACGTCGAACAGCTGGAACCACTCGGCGACCGGGAAGGCATCGGGATTGTCCGTCTCCCACTGCGTCACGCCGTTCGGGTCGGCGGAGCGCTGCGGGAAGATCGACCCCGGGATCGCGGCGACGGCGAGCAGCAGCAGCAGCACGATCGCCGTGCGCATGCTCGTGAGCTGTCGCCATCCCCAGCGCAGCCAGCCGACGATGCCGAGCTTCGGCTGCTGCACCGCTGATTCGACGCTGTCGTAATGATCGCTCGGCCGCTTCGGATCCGACGCATCCGACTCAGATGGGGAGTTCGACACTGCCGATCACCCCCTGAAGACTCGACATGATCGCGCTCCAGATCCCGGTCACCATGAGCAGTCCGAGGAGGATCAGCAGGGAGCCGCCGATGATGTTGACGGTGCGCACGTGGCGGCGCATGAAGGACAAGGATTTCGTCGCCCAGCCGAGGCCGAGCGCGACGATGAGGAAGGGGATGCCGAGCCCCAGCGAGTACGTGAGGCCGAGCAGCGCAGCGCGCCACACGTCACCGGTGTTCCACGAGAGGCTCATGATGACGGCGAGGGTGGGGCCGATGCAGGGCGCCCATCCGACGCCGAGCGCGAGGCCGAGCAGCGGCGCCCCGACGAGGCCGAGGTTCGAGTTCAGGGCCGGCTTGGCCTGACGCTGCATGAAGCCGAACAGCCCGAGGAACACCAGTCCCATCACGATGATGATGACGCCGAGCACGCGCGTGATGATGTCGTTGTACCGCAGGAAGAAGATCCCGAGCCCGCCCGAGAAGATGTTCATCGCCATGAAAACGACGGTGAACCCCGCGATGAACAGCAGCACGCCGATCACGAGGCGCCCGCGCGGAGCGAGCTCGCCCTGGTTCTCGCGCGGCATCACCGTGCCGGAGATGTACCCGAGGTAGCCCGGCACGAGGGGCAGCACGCACGGCGACAGGAACGACAGCAGACCCGCGGCGAGCGCGATCGGAAGCGCGATCCAGAGGGATCCCGCGCCGACGAGGTCCGGGAGGCTCACACCGACTCGTCGAGGGTGTCGCTGACGAGGGTGTCGAGGATCGACGCGCCTTCGAGCTTGCCGATGATGCGTGCGGCCACGCGGCCCTCCCGGTCGAGCACGAGGGTGATGGGCGTCGACTGCAGCGGCGTCGCCGCGGCGAACGCGAGCTTGACCGCGCCGCTCTCGGCATCGATGATGCTCGGGTAGCTCACGCCGTACGTCTCCGCGAATGCGCGGGCGGCCTCGGGCTGATCCTCGGTGTTGATGCCCACGAACGACACGTCGTCGTCCTGATGCTTCTGCCAGACCGACTCGAGGTCGCCGGCTTCCGCGCGGCACGGCGCGCACGAGGCGTACCAGAAGTTCACCACGGTGACATCGCCCGCGACGTCGTCGCTCGACAGGTCGTCGCCGGCCTCGGTCATGCCCGCCCATTCGACGGGCTCGCCGCGCTGGTCGGGCGCGATCTCCTGCACCTGGAACTCACCGGCGATGTAGCCCTTGTTGTCTCCCGCCAGATACTGCTCGGCGACGGGATCGTTCGAACAGGCCGCGAGCGTCGCGGCGAGAGCCGTGACCGACGCGAGGGCGGCGATGCGGCGGATCAACGAGGTCGAGGGCACGACCCCAATTCTACGCGCTGTAGTAGGAGGAGCCTGAGTGCACCTCAGGACCGCTGTTTCGCGCGGATCCGAACCACGAGCGCGACGATCGCGCGCCAGCCGACGAGGAAGGCGCCGAGCACGAACGCCGTGACGAGGAAGAACGACCATGCGAACCCGCCGCCCGTCGCCACCCGCAGCGCCATCCCCGCGACGACGGCGAGGATCCAGATCACGAGGCCCGAGCGCACGGGCTTCGCCGGGGCCCTCCAGGCGCGGCTCGCGAGCCACCCGATCGCGGCGCCGGCGACGAAGGGCCAGGCGACGATGACGAGGCCCGGCAGGATCGATCCGTGATGGTTCGCCATGCCGATCGCCGCGAACACGATGATCAGCACGAGGTCGATGGCGGCGGCGAGGATCCCGGGGAAGCGGCGCATGCGTCCACGGTAGCGACCCGGTCCCGCACCGAGGCTGACCGCGGCGGGCAGGCGGTAGCGTGAGGGCATGCCTGCCGAGCGTCTGCACCTCGTCCGTCACGGAGAGGTCCACAACCCCGATCGCGTGCTCTACGAGCGGATCCCGGGCTTCGGCCTCAGCGAGGCCGGCCGCGCCATGACGCGCGCCGCAGCGGCGCACGTCGCGGCGCTCGGACGCCCGGTCACGCGCCTCGTCTGCTCGCCGCTGCAGCGCGCACGGGAATCGGCCGAGCCCTTCGCGACCGAGTTCGGTCTCACCCCCGTGATCGACGAGCGGGTGATCGAGCCCTGGAACGCCTTCGCGGGCAAGCGCATGAAGAGGGCGATGCTCAATCCTCTGAACTGGCGCCTGCTGATCGATCCGTCCGTGCCGAGCTGGGGCGAGCCGTTCGCCTCCATCGCCGAGCGCATGACCGAGGCCATGGCCGCCGCCTGGGACGAGGCCTCGTCGGGCGACGCCGTGATCGTCTCGCACCAGGCCGCGATCTGGACGGCCCGCCTCGCCGTCGCGGGCGAGAAGCTGGCGCACTCCCCCACCACGAGGCGCTGCGCGCTCTCGAGCGTGACGAGCTTCGAGCGGCGCGACGACGGATCCTTCGTCGAGGTCGCCTACGCGGAGCCCGCGTCCGCGGGAGTGGACCTCGGCGCGGTGTAGCGCAGCGCCCGATCCCGAGCGTCAGTCTGCGGAAGGGACCTCGCCGACGCGGCGCTTGGTGATCGCCGTCTCCACCGCGATGAGGACGAGCACGGCGGCCGCGCCCCCGACCGCGAGCAGGATCGGCATGAGCGGATCCGTCGGGGCGAGCAGAGCTCCATGGCCGTCCTCACTTCCCGCGCCGCCCTGCCACGGCCAGAGCGCGCGCAGAGACCCGAGCATGAGACCGGCCATGACGAGCAGCGTCATGCGCCGATGCTTGTCGAGCAGCACACGGATCACGCGCACGACCGTGAACAGACCGATGAGTGCACCGACCGCGAAGATCCCGATGTATGCGAGATCGCGCTCGTCGACCGCCTGCAGCGTCGGCGAGTAGAGCCCGACGGCGAGGAGGAAGAAGGATCCCGAGATGCCGGGCACGACGAGCGCGCACACCGCGACCGCCGCCGCGACGAAGACGAAGACCGGGTGAGGGCTGTCGATCGACCCGCTGCTGGCGAAGCCGACGAGGAAGAACGCAGCAGCGGCGGCGACGATGAACGAGACGATATCGATCGCGAGGTTCGTGCGCTTCGGGAGCAGTCGGAACGGAACGACGAGGCTCGCGGCGACGAGGCCGAAGAACAGCCCGCGCGCATTCTCAGGGTTCGACGCGACGAGATGCTCGACCGTGCCTGCCGCGAAGAGGATGGCGCATGCCATACCGACCAGAAGCGGAACCACGAGCCACCAGTCGACGTCAGAGATCCGCCTGCGGAACCCCGCTGCGCGATCAGGGCCGACGATGAGCGTCTTGAAGGCTCCGCCCAGCGAGCCGGCTGCTTCCAGCGCACGCTCGTACACCCCGGTGACGAGCGCGATCGTGCCGCCTGAGACACCGGGGACGAGTTCGGCCATCCCGATGAGGAAGCCGCGCAGGGCGTTCCACGGTGTATGGATCGGGCGGGCGGTATCGCTCACATCATCTCGCTTTCATCGGCCGGCGCCGTGCGCGCCTGAGCAGACTCTACCGGCGGGACATCCGCCGATCGCTGGGGAATTCCCCCAGCTTCGCGTGCCGTTTCCTCCACACGTATGTGTCAGGGCGCCCGCCTACCCTGGACCGAGTGACGAATTCGAGCGGATATCTCCCCACCCGGTCGCTTCCGCGCGTGAAACCCCAGTTCGCCCTCTGGCCGGCGCTGCGGTCGGTCCGAGCGCCGCAGGACGCGTGGTACCTGAGGTCGGCCGGCCTGATCACGTCGGCCGTGATCGCGCTGTCGGTGCTGTTCGCGTTCGACCGCCTCGATCTCGGCGCGTACACGATGGCCGGATCGATGACGGCGCTGTTCTCGCACGCGCTGCCGTACCGCCGTCGCGCCATCACGCTCGGCGGATTCATCCTCATGCTCACGCTCGGCTGCGCGATCTCGATGACGACGGCGGCCGCCACCGAGAACATGCTGTGGCGCATCCTCGTCGCCTGCCTGCTCGCCGCGATCATCAAGGTCGCCCACGACGCCTCGAACGTCGGCATGCCGCCGGCCGTGATCCCGATCTTCCTCGTGACCGCCCTCGCGTTCACGCCGCAGACGTGGCAGGATCTGCCCCTGCACATCGCGCTCGTCGCGGGCGCGGGCGCCGTCTCGTGGTGCGTGTCGCTGGCGCCCGGCCTCGTTCGGCGCGACGGCCCGGAGCGGCGCGCCGTGGCCGCGGCGATGCGCGCGACGGTCGCCGTGGGAACGGATCCGCAGGACGCGGCCGCCCGCGACGCCCTCGCCGCCGCGATCACCGCCGCCCGGCGCACGCTGGCCTTCGCGCACGGCGCCGACCGCTCCGCGCTCGAGGCGCACGTCGTCGCGTGCGAGCGGATCCTCGTCGATCCGTCGCTCTCGTCGCCGGACAATGCGCGCGCGAACGCCCAGCGGATCCTGCGGTCGCGCACCGCGATCCCGGAACCGCCGCTCACCGATGCCGAGCGCGCGCAGATCCGCGGCACGCACCTCGCGCAGGACGCGCCCCGCGCCTTCTCCGCGCGCCACCCGATCCTCGCGGCGTTCCGCCCGAACTCCCCCTCCGCGCCGTTCTTCTGGCGCGTGCTGATCGGCTGCCTCGTCTCGGCGCTGGCCTCGTGGGCCCTCGGCGGCGACCGGCCGTTCTGGGCCATCACCGCCGCCGGCGTCATCGTGCAGCCGAACCTGCTGCTCACCTGGCGGAAGGCCCCGCCCCGCGCGCTCGGGGCGCTCGTCGGTGTGTGGCTGTTCGCGCTGATCGCCCCGATCGCGCACATCGATCTCCTCGTTGCGGCGGTGATGATCCTCGTGCTGAACACGCTCACCGAGGCGTTCATCGCGCGCAACTACTTCATCGCGCAGGTGTTCGTGACGCCGCTCGCCCTGCTGATGAGCCAGTTCGGCGGCCCGCTGCCGTCGGGCGAGCTGATCCTCGAGCGTTCCGTCGACACGGTGCTCGGCGTGGTCGCCGGTCTGCTCGCGGCCTTCGTGATCCGCAACGGGCACCTCCGGCGGCACGCCAAGGCGGCCGTCGTGCGCCTCGAGCACGCATCGCGGATCCCCGATGAACCCGATGCCGACGAGGTGCAGCGCACGCGCAGTGAGATCATCGCCGCGCTCGCGGCCGTCGCCGCCGCCGTGCGCACCGCCGACAACGAGTGGTGGACGCACCGGGTCGATGAGACGCGGGTCATCGCCGCTCAGAAGAAGGCGCACGAGGCGCTCGCCCGCCTGGGATAGTTCAGCCGGCACGATTAGGATCATCTGGATACCCCGTCCCCTCATCAGAAGGATCTTGAAGTGCTGCGCACCCACAAGGCCGGCTCACTCCGAGCCGAGCACATCGGTCAGACCGTCACCCTCACCGGTTGGGTCGATCGTCGCCGTGATCACGGTGGAGTGGCCTTCATCGATCTGCGCGATGCCTCGGGCATCTCGCAGGTGGTCATCCGCGACGAAGAGACGGCGCACCCGCTGCGCAGCGAGTTCGTTCTGAAGGTGACCGGCGAGGTGTCGCGGCGCCCCGACGGCAACGCGAACGAGAACCTGCCCACGGGCGACATCGAGGTCATCGCGAACGACGTCGAGGTGCTGAACGAATCGGCGCCGCTGCCGTTCCAGGTGTCGACCGCGCTCGACGGCCAGGAGACCGTCGGCGAGGAGGCGCGCCTCAAGCACCGCTACCTCGACCTGCGGCGTCCGGCCCCGTCGAAGGCGATCCGACTGCGCTCGGAGGCCAGCCGCGTCGCGCGCCGCGTGCTCGATGAGAACGAATTCCTCGAGGTCGAGACCCCGACCCTCACGCGGTCGACGCCCGAGGGTGCGCGCGACTTCGTGGTGCCGGCGCGCCTGAGCCCCGGATCCTGGTATGCGCTTCCGCAGTCGCCGCAGCTGTTCAAGCAGCTGCTCATGGTCGGCGGCGTCGAGCGCTACTACCAGCTCGCCCGCAGCTACCGCGACGAAGACTTCCGCGCCGACCGCCAGCCCGAGTTCACGCAGCTCGACATCGAGATGAGTTTCGTCGACCAGGAAGACGTCATCGCGCTCGGCGAGCAGCTCGTCTCCGAGCTCTGGAAGCTCATCGACGTCGAGGTTCCGACCCCGATCGAGCGGATCACCTTCGCCGACGCGATGCGTCTGTACGGATCCGACAAGCCCGACCTGCGCTTCGGCAACCCGATCGTCGAGCTGGCGTCGTACTTCTCGGAGACCACGTTCCGCGTGTTCCAGCAGGAGTACGTCGGATCCGTCGTGATGACGGGCGGCGCCTCGCTCCCCCGCCGTCAGTTCGACGCCTGGCAGGACTGGGCCAAGTCGCGCGGCGCCAAGGGCCTCGCGTACGTCACGTTCGCCGAGGACGGCACGCTCGGCGGCCCGGTCGCGAAGAACCTCTCCGACGCTGAGCGCGACGGCCTCGCCGCCGCGACGGGCGCGAAGCCGGGCGACGCGGTGTTCTTCGCCGCAGGATCCACATCGGACGCACGTGCGCTGCTCGGCGCGGCCCGCGTCGAGATCGCGAAGCAGACCGGCGAGATCAACGACAAGGACTGGGCGTTCGTGTGGGTCGTCGACGCACCGATGTTCAAGCCCACGGGCGAGGACCCCGACGACGTCGACCTCGGCCACTCCGCGTGGACGGCCGTGCACCACGCGTTCACGTCGCCGAAGCCCGAGCACCTCGACACGTTCGATAAGGATCCGGGCGGTGCGCTCAGCTACGCCTACGACATCGTCTGCAACGGCGTCGAGATGGGCGGCGGCTCGATCCGCATCCACCGCCGCGACGTGCAGGAGCGCGTGTTCGACGTCATGGGGATCGGCGAGGAGGAGGCCCAGGAGAAGTTCGGCTTCCTGCTCGATGCCTTCGCCTTCGGCGCCCCGCCGCACGGCGGCATCGCGCTCGGCTGGGACCGCACGGTCTCACTGCTCGCGGGCGTCGACTCGATCCGCGAGGTCATCGCCTTCCCGAAGACCGGCAACGGCTTCGACCCGCTGACCGCCGCCCCGGCCCCGATCACGCCGGAGCAGCGCGCCGAGGCGGGCGTCGACTTCATTCCCGAAGAGGACTGAGCCCCGGTCATACGAATGCGCCCCGCTTCCTCGAGCGGGGCGCATTCGTGTGTTCGGAAGGAGATATCGCCTCCGAACCCCGCGGGTCCGCGTTCGGCTCCGGAGCGAGCGCACGTCTGCTTCCGAGCATCACCCGGCCTGGCGGCCGGCGGCGCGTCCCGAGAAGAGGCAGCCGCCGAGGAAGGCGCCCTCGAGGGCGTTGTAGCCCATCATTCCGCCGCCGCCGAAGCCCGCGACCTCGCCCGCGGCGTAGAGCCCCTCGATGACCTCGCCCGACGGCGTCAGGCACCGGCCCGCGAGGTCGGTCTCGAGGCCGCCGAGCGTCTTGCGCGACAGCACGTGCAGCTTGACCGCGATGAGCGGGCCGGCATCGGGATCCAGGATCCGGTGGGGAGAGGCGACCCGCAGCAGCCGGTCGCCGAGGAACTTCCGCGCCCCACGGATCGCCGTGACCTGCGCGTCCTTGCCGAACTCGTTCGCGATCGCGCGATCGCGCTGCTCGATCGTGGCGCGGATCTCCGCCGGATCGAGCGCCACCTCGCCCCGCGCGTTCATGCCCGCGACGAGCCCCTCCACCGTGTCGGCCACGACGAAGTCATCGCCGCGCTCCTTGAACGCCTCGACGGGGCCGGGAGCACCGGATCCGAGGCGCTTCGCGAGCAGGCGTACGTCGCGGCCCGTGAGGTCGGGGTTCTGCTCGGACCCCGACAGCGCGAACTCCTTCTCGATGATCTTCTGCGTCAGCACGAACCACGAGTAGTCGTAACCGGTCGTTCGCAGGTGCGTCAGCGTTCCGAGCGTGTCGAAGCCCGGGAAGCACGGCGCGGGGAGCCGTGCGCCGGTGGCGTCGAGCCAGAGCGAGCTCGGTCCGGGAAGGATGCGGATGCCGTGGTCGTCCCACACCGGATCCCAGTTGCGGATGCCCTCGACGTAATGCCACATGCGATCGGGGTTGATCACGTTCGCGCCCGAATCTCGGGCGATGCCGAGCATGCGCCCGTCGACGTGCGCGGGAACGCCCGAGACCATGTGCGCGGGCGGCGTGCCCAGGCGGGCGGGCCAGGCCTTGCGCACGAGATCGTGATTTCCGCCGATGCCGCCCGAGGTGACGATCACGGCGGATCCGCGCAGCTCGAATTCGCCCGTGACCTCGCGGTTCGTGGCGCGTCCGCGGGGTGCGACATCGGGCGCGAGAACGGATCCGGACACTCCCGTCACCGCGCCGTCGTGCGAGAGCAGGCCGTCGACGCGGTAGCGGAAGCGCATGAGGATGCGTCCCGTCTCGACGTGTGCGCGCACGCGGCGCTCGAACGGTTCGACCACGCCCGGCCCCGTTCCCCACGTGATGTGGAAGCGCGGCACGGAGTTGCCGTGGCCGCCCGCGCGCCCGTCGCCGCGCTCGGCCCACCCGACCACGGGGAAGATGCGGTGCCCCATCTGGTGCAGCCACGACCGCTTCTCCCCCGCCGCGAAGTCGAGGTACGCCTCGGCCCAGGCCCGCGGCCAGCGGTCCTCGGCGCGATCGAACTGCGCGCTGCCGAACCAGTCCTGTCGGGCGAGCTCGAGCGAGTCCTTCACACCGAGGCGGCGCTGCTCGGGGCTGTCGATCAGGAACAGCCCGCCGAAGCTCCACCAGGCCTGCGCGCCGAGCGACTGCTCGCCCTCCTGATCGATGAGGATGACGCGCTTGCCTCGGTCGGCGGCCTCCGCTGCGGCGACGAGACCGGCGAGCCCCGCGCCGACGACGATGACATCAGTGTCCATGTCTCGACCGTACGACGTCCGCACCCTCTACGCTGGAGCCATGATCCGCCACATCGTGATGTTCGGCGTCGACGCCGCCGACGACCAAGACCGCAACGACAAGATCACCGAGGCCGCGGTGCGGCTCGAGAAGCTGGTCGGCGTCGTGCCGGGCCTGCGGTCGATGACGGTCAGTGCGAACGGCGTCGACCTCGAGGGCAACTACGACTTCGCGCTCGTCGCCGATCTCGATGATGCCGAGGCCCTCTCGGTGTACGCGACGCATCCCGCACACCTCGAGGTCTCGGCATTCATCGGCACGTTCAAGAACGCGCGCGCCGCGATCGACATCGAGCTCTAAGCCGTCGCGATCACCTCGCGCGCGAAGCGCTGCACGTTCTCGCGGAACGCGATGATGCGCGCCTGACGCGCCGCCTCGACGTCGAAGCCGAGGTAGGCCGTTCGCGGTGTCGCTCGGGCATTGCGGTTGCATTCGAACTGTGCGCACACGTAGGTGCCGACCGTGTCACCGCGGCGGCCGGCCGCGCCGGCGCGCTTGGTGCTGAACATCACGACATCGTTGGGGAGCGTGACATCGGCGCACCACACGCACTGCGCGCGGTGGCGCGGCGTCTGCTCGGCCTGTCGCATGCGGAACCCCACGGGTTCGTCATCGACGAGCGTGACGACGTAGCCGACGAGCGGCATCTTCGGATCCCGCCAGCCGAGATAGTCGATCGCGTCCCACGGAACCGCGTCGAGATCGGGAAGCGCGACGGCTTTGCGTTCGCGGAGGGAGACGTTGGTGAATGCGGCCCGGATCTGGGCTGCGTCGAGAGTGCGCATGGCGAAGTATTCGCTTTCGTGACAGAGAGATGAGGGAAGGTCACCGCGGAATGCGGCGGATGAGGGCACGGCTCACCGGGCCATCGACGCGGGGCGCGTCGACGACCTCCCCACTGCCCGAAGGGCGCTCTCGGAAATCACGGGCTCGAGTATACGCGCGGCGACCGGATCCTACGACCCCGATCGCGTGAGCGCCGCGGCGAGCCGATCCTGCGACACGCGCCAGTGCCCGTGGAGCTGCCCGTCGATCAGCACGACCGGAATCTTCTCCCACCACTTCTCGTACAGCGCCGGGTCGTCGGTGATCGACCGTTCGGTCACCTCGACGTCGTCGGCAATGGCCGAGGGAAGGCCCGCGAGCGTGGTGTCGATCACCTCCCGCGCGACATCGCACAGATGGCAGTCGGGCTTCGTGATCAGGGTGAGCTCGCTCACCCTTCCACCTCGTAGCCCGCCTGGATCCATGCATCCGTGCCGCCCGAGACGTTCGTCACGTCGTATCCTCGCGGTTCGAGCGCGAGCGCGACCTGCGCCGAGCGCCCGCCCGATTTGCAGATCACATCGAACTGCTCCGGAAGCTCCTCAAGGCGCCCGCCGATCTCGGACATCGGCACGTTGACCGCGCCGGGGGCGTGGCCGTCGGCGTACTCGTACGCCTCTCGCACATCGATGAGGGGGATGCCTGCTCGCGCCTGCAATTCGGCGACCGTGATCTCCTGCATGCTCCCATTGTCCCACCTGACGACGCGAAAGCGCCGGCCCGACGAATCGGACCGGCGCTTCGAACGCGTCGCTTACTTCTTGTTGCGACGCTGGTGACGCGTCTTGCGCAGCAGCTTGCGGTGCTTCTTCTTCGCCATGCGCTTGCGGCGCTTCTTGATGACTGAACCCACTTGGAACCTCACTAATCTCGGGCTGGATGCCTGGCACGAACGTGTGCCGACGTCCGAGAACGATCACGGCAGGAAAAAGTGCCTTCGAGCATCTTATCGCATGCTCTGGGCGTGACCTGTCAGCCTGCCTGCGCCTGCCCATCGTCGGGCAGCTGCACGAACTGCGCGACGGCGCTCTCGGGCACACGGTAACTGCGGCCGAAGCGCACGGCGGGGAGCTCGCCCGAATGCACGAGGCGGTAGACCGTCATCTTCGAGACGCGCATGATGTCGGCGACCTCGGCGACGGTCAGAAACCGCACGTCGGGCATATCGGCCATATTGAATCTCCCCCCGGAAAACCTCGTCAGCCCAGCCTATGGGGTGGAGGAGACGGATGTAAACCCGCGTGACGGATGTGATTCTGGGATCACAGCCACCCGTTCGCCTCTGCGGTGCGCGCCGCCCCCACCCGGTTCGTCGCGCCGGTCTTCGCGATCGCGTTCGACAGGTAGTTGCGCACGGTGCCCTGCGACAGATGCACCGTGCGGGCGATCGCGGCCACCGGGTCCCCGGCGAGCGTCGCGCGCAGTATCTCGCGCTCGCGATCCGACAGCGGATTCGCGCCGCCGACGATCGAGTCGGCTGCGAGCGACGGATCCACGATCCGCCGTCCGGCGTGCACCGTGCGCACCGCGTCGGCGAGCTCGCCAGCAGGAGTGTCCTTGACGACGAACCCGCTCGCGCCGGCCTCGAGCGCACGGCGCACGTAGCCCGGTCGCCCGAAGGTCGTCACGATGAGCGAGCGCACATCGGGCAGCTCGGCGGCGAGGCGTGCGGCGATCTCGATGCCGTCGCCTCCCGGCATTTCGATATCGAGCAGACAGACATCGACGCCGTGCCGGCGCGCCGCCTCGATGACCTCGTCGCCGCGCCCGACCTCCGCGACCACATCGATGTCGGGCTCGAGCTGCAGCAGCGCGGCGAGCGCGCCCCGCACGAGCGCCTGATCATCCGCGAGCAGGATGCGGATCGTCTCGGTGTCACGTCTCACCAGTGCACCTCCAATCGTGTTCCCGTGGGCGACGCGTCTGCGGGGCCCACGACCAGCGTCGCCCCGGCGGCGCCCACGCGCTCGCGGATCCCTCGGAGCCCCGCCTCGGCGACGTGCGCGGGCGTACCGACGCCATCGTCCTCGACCACGATGCGATCGCTCGAGAGCGTCACGGCGCACCACGTGGCTCGCGAGTGGCGCACGACGTTCGTGATCGCCTCGCGCAGCACCCACGCCACGATGATGCGGTGACGGGGATCCACGACATCGCCGTCGGGAGCGACGTCGGCGTCGATCCCGGCGGCGCTCAGCGCCGAGCGCGCCTCGACGAGCTCATCCCCGAGGCGCGCGACGCGCAGACCCGAGACGGTCGCGCGCACCTCGGCGAGCGCCTCTCGCGAGAGGCTGCGGATCTGCTCGACCTCGCTCTTCGCCCGCTCGGGGTCGACATCGATCAGCCGCTCAGCGAGCTCGGCCTTCACCGTGACGACGGTGAGGCTGTGCCCGAGCACGTCGTGCACATCGCGGGCGACGCGCTCGCGCTCGGCCACGAGCACCATCTGGCGCTCCACGACGTCGTGGCGCTCCTGCGCGGAGATGATCAGACGCACGAGCGCGACGGAGAAGAACACGATCGCGGGCGGCATGAACAGCACCCCGTATTCTTCGAAGCCGTTCGGAATCGCCGAGAGCCACACCGAGAGCGCGATGTACTGGCCGAGGATCATGCCCGTCGCGAGCGTCACGGCTCGCCGGGTGTGCCCGGAGAACATCGAGATCGAGATGAGGAACGAGCCGGCGCCGAGTCCCTCCGGCCCGATGAGCACGGCCGACGCGACCATCAGCACGACCATCACGATGAGCGCGGCGATGCTGCGCCGTGCGGCGATATCCCAGTCGTCGGCGCGGATCATCCAGATGTACGCCGCGATGTACACGATCGAGTACAGCACCAGAAGCGCGACCGCGGTGATCCGCACGGGTACGGCTGCGGAGCTCTCCAGCGCGCCCGTGATCGGGAACGCCATGAACACGACCCAGACGACGCCGAACACCCAGGAGAACCTCTCCCACGGCCCCCGGTCGTCCCACGGCTCGTCCCCGAAGGGCTCGGCCCGGATCGGCGCCGCGGGGGCGGGCGCCGGCCCGCTGTGCTTCGTCACCGTCATGCTGTCCATCGTGTCACCTTCGCCCCTCCCGCAGAACGACGGCAGGATGCGCGTTCTGCGCGGATCCTGCCGTCGCTGCACGGGACCGTGCGGTCGATCCGCCGTCGTCCTGCATGGCGACCCGCCCGTCTCACTGACGCGCGCGGCCGCGGCGCGAGACGAGGATCGTCGCGACCACGAAGATCGTGCCCCAGACGATGATGTTGACGATCGGCACCCACAGCGCATCGTGCTCCAGCGCGCTGCTCGTCGTCGAGGCGAGATACCCCTCGGTCAGCGGATAGCGCGCGAGCGCGACGATGCCGTAGAGCGGGGTGAAGCGAGCGATGTCGAGCATCACGCCCTCGAGCGGGAAGAACAGGTTGCCGAGGAAGGCGAGGATCACGAGCGAACCGCTCGCCGCGCCCACCGCGCCCTCACTGCGGAACAGCAGTCCGGCCAGCAGCCCGAAGAACGAGAACACGGCCGCGCCCAGCAGCACGAGCAGGCCGCTGACGATCCAGACCTCGAGATTCGCCTTGGCGCCGGTGAAGGCGCCGATCGTGTAGATCAGCACGACCGGGATGATCGCGATCACGAAGGCGACCGAGGCCTTGGTGACGATGCGCTGCGCATCGCTGATCGGCGTCAGCCCGAGCTGGCGGCCCCATCCCTGCATCTGCTCGACCGCGGCCGATCCTCCGATGCTCACGGTGGCTGTCACGGCGCCGTAGGCGGCCATGCCGATCATGACGTAGGCCGCGACGTTGCCGTTGCCGATGTCGGTGTCGCCGTACGCCTGCACAGCCCCGAAGATCACGTACATGAACGCGGGGAGCACCGCGGTGAAGAACATCGACATGATGTCGCGCGTCACGCGCGCGAGCTCGATTCGGAAGTACGTCGTATTCATCGTTCCGCTCCTTCCGTGAGAACGCGGAAGGCGTCGTCCATGCTGCCCGTCGAGATCTCGAGGTCAT
>DXAM01000135.1 GCA_019117025.1 Candidatus Microbacterium stercoravium
TGGTCGGTGATGTTCTCGAGCACCGCCACGCGCGATCCCCGGAGCACGTCCACGACGCTCGGCAGCTCGGGCCGGTGCATCGCGGCGAGCATGCCTCGGTGCACCGCGTATCCCGTCACGGTCTCGGCGACATCGTCCGAGACGAGGTACACCGGCACATCGCGACCGCCGACGATCCGTTCGATGTCGGCCAGCCACTTCTCGGCCGTGAGGATCGACCGCGGGGCATGGCCCGCCCGCAGCGCACGGTCGAGCACCTTCGACGACTCGGCCATGTACAGGCCGCCCTCGGGCTCGAGCTTGCGCCGCAGCGCCACGTCGGTGAGGCTGCGGTAGTCGGATATCCGTTCGTCGCCCGGGTCGTCGATGCGTTCGAGGTGCATCGTTCCATCCTCCCCTAAGCTGGGATCGTGACTCTGATTGCACTCGTGCGCCACGGCGAGACCGAATGGAACCGACTCGGAAGGGTGCAGGGGCACAGCGACATCCCCCTGAACGACACCGGTCGCGCGCAGGCCGCGGCCGCCGGCGAGGCCCTGCGCGGCGGCGATTACCGCCGTCTCGTCGCGAGCCCGCTCGTGCGCGCCGAGGAGACCGCCGAGATCATCGGGCGCGCGACCGGCCTCGGCGCACCGTCGCTCCACGATGGGCTGAAGGAGCGCATGTACGGCGAGGCCGAGGGCATGTCGGCGCTCGACTACTGGTCGACGTACCCCGACCGCAATGCGCCCGGCTCCGAGACCAGCCTCGAGCTGCAGGAGCGTGCCCTCACGACCCTGGCGCAGATCGCCGAGCAGGCCGGCCCCGACCCCGTCATCGCGGTCGCGCACGGCGGGCTCATCAGCGCGATCCTGCGCTATGCGTCCGACGGCGCGCTCCCCCGCGAGGGCGAGCACGTCGGCAACGGATCCCAGCAGATCGTCGACGTGACGGGCGACGACGTGCGCGTCGTCGGCTATAACGGCTCACCGCGCTGAGATCGCGCGCGGCAGCCATCAGCCATGACGCGCATCCGATCGGATAACGGTTGAGCACTTTGTATGATCAACGGCGGTTTCACTGGTATTCTCTCGCAATATGACCTCCCTCGATCACGTCGACCTCGAGCTGATCGCCGCGCTCAGCGTCGACCCGCGCGCGACCGTCGTCGCGCTCGCGGAGAAGCTGCGCCTGTCGCGCAATACGGTCCAGGCCCGCATGGCGCGGCTCGATCAGGCGGGCGTGTTCCAGTCGTTCGAGCGCTCGATCTCACCGTCTGCTCTCGGGTTCCCGCTGCAGGCCTACATCTCGATCGGCCTCGACCAGACCCAGCTGCCGCGCATCGTCGACGAGCTGCGTCGCGTTCCCGAGATCGTGCAGGTGCACGGCGTCTCGGGCCAGGTCGACATGCTCACGCTCGTCGCCTGCCGCGATGCCCGACACCTGTTCGACGTCGACGCTCGGATCCTCGCCATCGCGGGCGTCGAACGCTCCGAGACGCGTCTCGTCATGAACGAGTCGATCCCCTACCGCGTCTCGGGACTCATGGAGCTCGCTCGCCGCGAATCCCGATGAACTCGCGGATCGCGTCGGCGGCCTCTCCCGGCTTCTCGTAGTGGATGAGGTGCCCGACGCCGTCGATCTCGACGAGTCGGGCGTCGGGGAACAGCGTCGCGAGGTCGCGCTCGGCCGCGATCGGCGTGATGTCGTCCTGCACGGCCGCGACGAGCAGCGTCGGCGCGCTGATGCGGCGCGCCGACTCCCGCACGTCGTGCGCCACGCTGGTGCCGAACGCCTCGCGCAGGGTCTCACGGTCGCTGAACAGCGAGAAATAGCGATCGTGCTGGTCGTGGATGAACCGGCGCAGCCCCTTGTCGCGGGTCTTCGCCATCGCGATGCTCATCACCCTGACGATCATCCCCGACCGCAGCAGCCAGGTGCCGAGGCGCTCGGGCAGACGCGCGCCCGCCCAGTAGTAGAGCACGGCGAGCCTCGTGAGCACGCCGCGCGGTCCCTCGAGCGCGGGCGCGCCGATCGGATTCACGAGGATCAGCCGCGGAGCCCGGAGACCGCGGGCGACCGCGGCCGACGCGACGATCGATCCGAACGAGTGCCCGAGCACGATCGCCCCGGGCGCCGCGCAGCGCGCGAATTCCGTCAGCCATTCCGCGTAGGCATCGAGGTCGTGCGCACGACCGGCGATCGGCGGCGTGAGGCCGAATCCCGGAAGGTCGGGCATGATCCATCGCACCCCGGGAAGCTGGGCGACGACCGGCTCGAGGCCGTGATGGTCGCCGCGGAAGCCGTGCACGGCGAGGATCGTCGTCTCGGCGCCCGCGGGCCCGTACTCCCAGTACGCGGTGCGGGTGCCGCCCGCCTCCGCCGACTTCTGCACGACCGGGATTCGAGCGAGCGACGACGCGTAGGGCGAGGGAGGAGGCACCCTGCCGAGTTTAGGGCGTGGCGTGCATGCTTTGCCGCATATACCGCCTACGTTCTAGGGGTATGAAGACGTCGTGGCCCGATCCCCCACCGCTGTTCGCGCTGGCGGATCTGGACGGCCCGGGCGAAAGAGTCTCGTGGCTGCCCCGGCCTGCGAAGCGTTCCTCCTCCGGGCGGCGCCCGATCCCCTCGCACGTCGCCCAGATCGATTTCGAGGAGCTCCGCATGGCATTCGGCGACATCACCGCACACCTCGAACCCGCCGAGGGCCGACTGCTCAGCACCGTCGCGGTGTTCGACCTCGAGACCACCGGCGTCGACGTCGAGAACGACCGCATCGTCACCGCCTACGTCGGCGTGCTCGACTCTGCGGGCGCGGTCGTCGAGTCGCACGACTGGCTCGCCGATCCCGGCATCGAGATCCCCGATGGCGCCGCGCGCGTGCACGGCATCTCGACGGCGCGCGCTCGCGCGGAGGGCCGCAGCGCGCGCGAGGTCGTCGACGAGATCGTGCAGGCGCTCCGCTCCCTGCTGAACGCGGGGATCCCGGTCGTCGCCTACAACGCCGCGTTCGACCTGTCCCTGCTGAAGCACGAGGCGCTGCGGCACGGCCTCTCCCCCATCGAACGCCCCTCGCCCGTGGTGGATCCGCTCGTCATCGACAAGCACATGGATCGCTACCGCCGCGGCAAGCGCACGCTCGACATCGTCGCCGCGCACTACGGCGTCGCGCTCGACGACGCGCACGAGGCCTCCGCAGACGCGATCGCCGCCGGGCGGATCGCGCTCGCCCAGGCCGAGCGCTTCGCCGCAGACCTCCCCGGCGCCCTGCCCGAGCTGCACGACGCGCAGGTGGCGTGGGCCGCCGAGCAGTCGGCGAGCCTCACGCAGTACTTCGTGAAGGTCGGCAAGCTCGCCCCGGGCGAGACGCTCGACGGGTCCTGGCCGATCCGCTGACGACGTCGAAAAAGGGGAGCAGCGCCGAGCGCTGCTCCCCTTTCTCTGCTGCCGGGTCTACTTGCCGAAGCCCTTGAAGCGCTGGTTGAACTTCTCGACGCGGCCGGCGGAGTCCATGATGCGCTGCTTGCCCGTGTAGAACGGGTGCGAGGCGGCCGAGATCTCGACATCGATCACCGGGTACTCCGTGCCGTCGATCTCGATCGTCTTGTCGCTCTTCGCCGTCGAGCGGGTGAGGTACGTCTCGCCCGAGCCGAGGTCGCGGAACACGACGTAGTCGTAAGCGGGGTGAATATCAGTCTTCATGGCTGTCCTTCAGAGAATGTGGGTGAGGAGGGAATCGCACGGACGGGTCCGTGCCGGCGCACCTCGAGCGCCAGCGGAAGATTCTATCAGCCGAAGATGGGTGCCTCGGCACGCGCGACCCAGCGGCCGCGGTGCTGGACCACGGCGATGGGGAATCCGAACGTCGCCGCGAGGTTCTCGCGGGTGAGCGTCTCTTCGAGCGGCCCCTGCGCCACGGCCCTGCCGTCGCGCACGAGCATGACGTGCGTGAAGCCGACGGGGATCTCCTCGACGTGGTGGGTGACCATGACCATCGCGGGCGTCGAGGGCGACTGCGCGTAGCCGGAGAGCAGCTGCAGCAGCTCCTCGCGCGCGCCGAGATCGAGGCTCGCGGTGGGCTCGTCGAGCAGCAGGAGCTCGGGGTCGGTCATCACCGCGCGCGCGACCTGCACGCGCTTGCGCTCACCGTCGCTCAGGGTGCCGAACACGCGGTCGGCGAGGTCGTCGAGCTTCCATTCGGCGAGCACGCGCATCGCACGGCGCTCATCGATCCCCTCGTACTGCTCGTTCCATCGCCCCATGACCGAGTACGCCGCCGTGAGCACCACGTTGAGCACCGTCTCATCGGCGGGGATCCGGCGCGCGAGCGCCGTGGACGCGAAGCCGATCAGGGGGCGGATCTGGAACACATCGGTCTTGCCGAGCCGCTCGCCGAGCACGTCGACGGTGCCGGTCGTCGGGAACATCATCGTGTCGGCGATCTGCAGCAGCGTGGTCTTGCCCGCGCCGTTCGGCCCGAGCACCACCCACCGTTCGTCGTCGTTCACCGTCCAGGAGATGTTGTCGACGATATTGCGGGCGCCACGACGCACGACGACGTCGTTCATCTCGAGCACGGAGGTCATGGGTTCGAGCCTACCGCCACGCTCCGACTACTGTTCTGAGGGTGACTGCGCGTTTTCTCGTCGTTCTCGACGCCGACTCCACCCTGATCCGCAACGAGGTCATCGAGCTCATCGCCGACGAGGCGGGGCGCGGTGCCGAAGTGGCTGCCGCGACCGAAGCCGCCATGCGCGGCGAGGTCGACTTCGCCGCGAGCCTGATCTCCCGCGCGGCCGCGCTGTCGGGGGTGCCGGTCGGCGCCTTCGACCGGGTGCTCGCGCGCATCGAGCCGACGCCCGGCGTGCATGAGCTGACCGCCGCCGTGCACGCGCGCGGGGGCCTCGTCGGAGTCGTCTCGGGCGGGTTCCACGAGATCCTGGACCGCCTCGCGCCGACGCTCGGCGTCGACATGTGGGCGGCGAACCGCCTCGCGACGCGGGACGGCGTGCTGACGGGCGAGGTCGAGGGGCCGATCATCGATGCGCAGGCGAAGGCCGACCACCTGGCCGCCTGGGCGGCCGAGCGCGGCGTCGCGCCGCGCCGCACGATCGCGATCGGCGACGGCGCGAACGACCTGAAGATGATCGCGGCCGCCGGTCTCGGCGTCGCGTTCAACGCCAAGCCCGCGGTGCGCGCCGCGGCGCCCGTCTCGGTCGGTCCGGTCGATCTCGCGCAGGTGATCCCGCTGCTGCCGTAGCCCCGCGCGTCAGTGGCCCATGCCGAGGCCGCCGTCGACCGGGATCACGGCGCCGGAGACGTATGCCGCGTCGTCGCCCGCGAGCCACGAGACGACCCCCGCGATCTCCTCAGAGGTGCCGTAGCGGCCCGCGGGGATCTGCTTCTTGTACTGCGCCTGGGTCTGCTCGTCGAGCTCGGCCGTCATGTCCGACTCGATGAACCCCGGCGCGACGACGTTCGCTGTGATGCCGCGGCCGCCGAGCTCGCGCGTGATCGCGCGGGCGAAGCCGACGAGCCCCGACTTCGAGGCCGAGTAGTTGGCCTGGCCGGCGACGCCGAACAGGCCCGACACGCTCGAGATCAGGATGATGCGGCCGCGACGCGCGCGGATCATCGACCGGATCGCGCGCTTGACGGTGCGGAACGCCCCGCCGAGGTTCGTGTCGACGACGCTCGAGAAGTCGTCGTCGCTCATGCGCATGAGCAGCGTGTCCTTCGTGATGCCGGCGTTCGCGACCACGATCGTGATCGGGCCGAGCGCTTCTTCGGCCTCCGCGAACGCGGCGTCGAGCGATGCCGCGTCGTTCACGTCGGCCGTGACGGTCAGCGCGCCCTCGGGCCCGGATCCGCTGCGCGCCGTGACGGCCACGCGGTATCCGTCGCGTACGAGGCGCTCGGCGATCGCGCGCCCGATGCCTCGGTTGCCGCCGGTGACGAGGGCGACGCGATCGGAGGTGGCGGGTGTGCTCATGGGGTGATCTCCTGCTGTCGGGATAGGGCAGACGCCAGCCTAGCCGTCGGGTTCTCCGGAATGCGGCGGACGCCCCGGCCCAGTACGCTGGAGGCACCGACCGAGGAGAGAGCGATGTCCGACTTCACCCAGCCCACGCCGCCCCAGCCGCCGTTCGACCAGCCGTCGGCGCCGCAGCCGCAGTACGCCCAGCCGTACGCGTCAGCACCCCAGCAGCCGACGAACCCGCTCGCGACGACGTCGTTCATCTGCGCGCTGGTCTCCCCCGCATCGTGGCTGCTGAGCCTCGTGCCCTTCCTCGGAGCCGTGCTGAGCGTCCTCGCTCCCATCTCGGCGATCCTCGCCGTGATCTTCGGCCACATCGCGCTCACGCAGATCAAGCGTCGCGGCGGAGGCGGACGGGGCCTCGCACTCGCCGGTGTGATCATCGGCTACGTGCTGATCCTGTTCAGCATCGTCATGTTCATCGTGTTCGCCCTCGTTGCGGCGGCGCTGTTCGCGGGCATCAGCGCACTGTGATCCCCGGCCTCGCCCCAGGCGCGAGGCCTAAACTGGGGTCATTGTGATCCACCGCAAATCAGCCCCGCAGTCGGCGACGTCGATCGACGAGTCGCCGGAAGATGACGAGACCGCCCGCATGAAGCGGTACGTCATCATGATGGTGGTGCGCACCGCGTGCGTCGTGCTGGCGTTCGCCGTGCAGCCGTGGGGGTGGCAGACCTTCCTGTTCGGGATCGGCGCCGTGTTCCTCCCGTACATCGCGGTGGTGCTGGCGAACCAGGTCCGCGCGTCGGCGACGACGTCGGCCGTGGATCCGCGGCGCGCGATATCCGCCCCCGAGGCGCAGGACTTCACGGACGACGTCCACGATGTCATCCGCGTCGAGGAGACGCCCGGCGACGAGAAGAGGCCCGCTGCATGATCCTCGCCTTCTCCCCCGATTCGCCGCAGTGCTCGCGCGCCGATTGCCGTGCCGATGCCACCCGCAGCGTCGTGTGGCGGAATCCGAAGATCCATTCCGCCGACCGGCGAAAGGTGTGGCTCGCGTGCGATGAGCACGTGGAGTACCTCCGCTCGTTCCTCGCCTCCCGCGCCTTCCCCGTGACGGTCGTCGACGGCGTCTCCGACGGCTCCGGCGTCGCCCTCGATGAGGGCGCCCGATGAGGGCCTGGCCGCGCGCCGGCCGATGGGCCGTGTACGCCGCGGTCGCGCTGGTGTTCGCGATCGCGTGCGCGTTCCTGTCGAACTGGCAGTTCGCCCGCGGTGAGGAGCGCGCCGCGGCCAACGCCCTGGTCGAGAACAACTACGACGCAGATCCCGTGGCCTTCGGCGCCCTCATGGCCGGCACCGACGACTTCGATCCCGACGATGAGTGGCACCCGGTCGTGCTCAGCGGGCGCTATCTGCCCGAGGAGCAGCTGCTCGTGCGCAACCGGCCGCAGGGCGGAACGAGCGCCTACGAGGTGATCGTGCCCTTCCAGCTCGACGACGGGCGCATCGTGGCCGTCGACCGCGGATGGGTTCCGCCGTCATACGGCGGCGACGAGGTGGCGACCCCCGCCGCGCCGACCGACGAGATCACGGTGCTCGCCCGGCTGCGCTCGAGCGAACCGCAGGCGTCGTCGGGGCAGAGCGCACCCGACGGGCAGCTGCCGACCATTCACGTGCCGGCGATCGCCGAGCTGCTCGGCGATGCGGTCGTGACGCCCGTCTACGCGATCATGGTGTCCGAGGATCCGGCGCCCGCGGACGCGCCGCGCGCGATCGCGGCGCCCGAGATCGACGCGGGGCCGCACCTGTCCTATGCGATCCAGTGGATCCTGTTCGCCGTCATGGGCTTCGTCTTCATCGGGTACATGATCCGCACCGAGGTCGTGGCGAGCCGCGAGCCCGAATCCGATGACGACGACGAGGATGACGACGTGGACGAGCTGCCCGCGCCTCGCGCGAAGCGCACCCCGCGTGCGAAGCGCCGCGACCTCGATGCCGAGGCCGAGGACGCGATCCTCGACGCGCGCTGAGACCCGCCGCCGGCGCTACGCCAGCGTGATGAGGTCGAGGTACTCGCGGTTGAAGATGTCCTCGACGCCGTCGGGCAGCAGCAGCACGCGCTCGGGGTTGAGCGCCTCGACCGCGCCTTCGTCGTGCGAGACGAGCACGACCGCGCCCTCGTAGTGCGCGAGCGCGCCGAGGATCTCCTCGCGGCTGGCCGGATCGAGGTTGTTCGTGGGCTCATCGAGCAGCAGCACGTTCGCGCTCGAGACGACGAGCGTCGCGAGCGACAGGCGCGTCTTCTCGCCGCCCGAGAGCACCCCGGCGGGCTTGAGCACGTCGTCGCCCGTGAACAGGAACGATCCGAGCACCTTGCGGGCCTCGGTCTCGTTGAGGTTCGGCGCCGACGAGAGCATGTTCTCGAGCACGCTGCGGTTCACGTCGAGATTCTCGTGCTCCTGCGCGTAGTAGCCGATCTTGAGCCCGTGGCCGGGCTCGATCTGTCCGGTGTCGCTCGTGTCGACGCCCGCGAGGATGCGCAGCAGGGTGGTCTTGCCCGCGCCGTTGAGGCCGAGCACCACGACCTTCGAACCGCGGTCGATCGCCAGGTCGACGCCGGCGAAGATCTCGAGCGCGCCGTACGACTTCGACAGGCTCGACGCCATGAGCGGCGTCTTGCCGCAGGGCGACGGCTTCGGGAAGCGGATGTTCGCGACGCGATCGGCTTGGCGCACGTCGTCGAGGCCGGCGAGCAGCTTCTCGGCGCGCGCGACCATCTGGTGCGCGGCCGCAGCCTTCGTCGCCTTCGCCCCGAACTTCGCGGCCTGCTGGCGCAGCGCCGACGCCTTCTTCTCGGCGCCCGCGCGCTCCTTCTTGCGGCGCTCCTCGTCGGCGACGCGCTGGCGCTGGTAGTGCTTCCAGCCCATGTTGTACAGGTCGATGACCTGCCTGTTCGCGTCGAGGTAGAACACGCGGTTGACGGTCTCGCCCACGAGCTCGACATCGTGGCTGATGACGATGAGCCCGCCCTTGTACGACTTCAGGAACTCGCGCAGCCACACGACGCTGTCGGCGTCGAGGTGGTTCGTCGGCTCGTCGAGGATCATCGTGTCGGCGTCGCTGAAGAGGATGCGCGCGAGCTCGATGCGGCGGCGCTGACCTCCCGAGAGGGTCTTGAGCGGCTGGCTGAGGATGCGATCGGGCAGCGACAGGTTCGACGCGATCACGGCGGCCTCCGCCTCGGCCGCATAGCCGCCGATCGATTCGAAGCGCTCGGTGAGCCGCCCGAAGCGCCGCATGGCCTTCTCGGCGACGGCGGGATCGGCCGACCCCATCTGCTCGGTCGCCTCCGCGATGCCGGCCTGGAGGTCGCCGAGGCCGCGCGCGTTGAGGATCCGCGTGCGCGCGAGCTCCTCGGGGTCGCCGCTGCGCGGATCCTGCGGGAGGTAGCCGAGCTCGCCCGACGCCGTCACGGATCCGTCGGAGGCGGCGAGGTCGCCCGCGAGCACCTTGGTGAGCGTGGTCTTGCCGGCGCCGTTGCGCCCGACGAGCCCGATCTTGTCGCCCGCGGCGACGCGGAAGGTCACGCCGCTCATCAGCAGGCGCGCACCGACGCGGATCTCGAGATTACTGACGGCAAGCACAGTGCACCTGTCTCTATCGGGGTCGGGGGCTGCGGCCGAAAGCGGCCAGCCTCCAAGTATAGGAGGGGCCTGCTGGGAACCGTCGTCACGCGAAGTAGAGATGGTGGTGCAGCCAGCATCCCTCGTTGAAGCGCATGCCGCACGCGTCGCACGCGCCGGTCGCACGGTAGCGGCGGATCGACAGGGTCCCTCCGCAGCGGCCGCACAGCAGCGCACGGGTCTCCGCCTGATCCGCGCCCCAGAGCGCGCCCTCGTGGCCGGCGTGCTCGTCGTGGCACTCGCGGCACGGATACCACGCGCGGCAGCACGGGAACAGGATCGCGAGCACATCGTCGTCGCCGTGCCAGTGGGCACAGCGCGTCTCGTCGTCGACGACGGCCCCGCGGATCGTCACGCCGAAGCAGCTCCGCGGCGTCTCGGCAGGTCTCACGCGATGCCCCGCGCGGTGAGCGCGTCGGCCATATCGTCGGCATGGCGCAGCGCCATCACGAGCAGCACGACGATCGCGCGCGGGCCGAGGCGCACGCCGCGCGCGATCTGCGCCTCGCGGATCCGCGCGGCCATCGCGCTGACGACGGGGATGACCGCGATCGTGAGCTGCACGGTGAACGCGACCCGCCACGGATCCACCCCGAACCGCCGCAGCGGTCCGAGCACGCGCTGCAGCACGCCGATCGTCTCCTCCGCCGGCGTCGTGAAGGTCACGAGCGCGGCGAGCATCACGACGGCGGCGACGCGCACGGTGTTCGCCGCCGCGAGCTCCCACCCGAGGAAGATCGCCTGGGTCCCGCCGAGCAGGAGCACGATCCACTTCAGCGTCCACAGCTGGCGCACCCAGGCGCGCACCCCGATCCCCCCGACGACGAAGAGCGCCCCCACGGCCGCGAACGCGACGGCGGCCGTCCACACCGTGCGGGGCAGCAGGGTCAGCGTCAGGGCGCCGACGAGCAGGCCGAGCAGCTTCCACGCGGCGGGCAGGCGGTGCAGCAGGCTGTCGCCCGGGCGGTAGAGCGCGATCATACGAACTCCCGCTCATAGCGCTCGATGAGCTCGGCGGGCTCCCCCTGCGCCACGAGGCGCCCGTCGGCGAAGCGCAGCGCGACATCGCAGCGACGCGCGAGATCGAGGTCGTGCGTGACGATGATCGTCTGGTCGGCGATGGGACCGTCCTCCTCCCCCAGCAGCACCCGGGCCATGCGGCGCGCGTTGCCGAGATCGAGCAGCGTCGTCGGCTCATCCGCGATGACGATGCGCGGCTCGCGGATCAGCACGGCGGCAAGCGCGAGCAGCTGCTTCTGCCCGCCGGACAGGCTGTACGCGGGCTGATCGCCGCGGTCGGCGAGGCCGAAGCGGGCGAGCGCCTCGGCGACGCGCGCGGGCACCTCGCCCTTCGCGGTCCGTGCGGCGCGCAGAGACAGCGCCAGGTCCTCGCCGGGCGTCGGCATGAGGATCTGCGCGTCGGGATTCGAGAACAGGAACCCGACCGCGTCGCGCGCCCGCTTGGGCTCGCGAGCGGGATCGATGCCCTGCACCTCGACGCACCCCCGCGTCGGCGCGACGAGCCCGTTGAGAGTGCGCACGAACGTCGATTTGCCGGATCCGTTCGCCCCGATGACCGCGATGCGCGGCTGGTCGAGCCGCACGGTCACGCCATCGAGGATCGGCACCCCATCGATCTCGACCCCGACGCCCTCCGCGCAGATCATGCGGCGCCCGGAGCGGGGACCGATCGCTTGGCGCGCACCGTTGCCGGCAGCGCGGGCGGGTAGGCACGGGCGAGCACGATGGTCAGGAACGTGGCGACGACGACCTTCACGGCGTCGCCCGGCAGGAACACGACCGACTGCAGCGCGGACACGCCGAGCGGCTGTCCGGCGACGAGCGACTGCACCGGCAGGCCGAAGGCATAGATCGCGGGAATGCCGCCGATGAGGGCGCCCAGCCCGACGCGCCACCACGAGAGCGGGCCGGAATGTGCGATGGCGCCCGCGACCGCGGCGCCGAAGAGCCAGCCGATGAGGTACCCGCCGGTCGCACCGAAGAAGCTGCCGAACCCGCCGCCGCCGCCGGCGAGGACGGGGAGCCCGATCGCGACGAGGATCAGCACGATGCCGACCGCTGCGGCTCCGCGCTTCCAGCCGAGCACCGTGCCCGCGAGCATGACGCCCAGCGTCTGCGCGGTGATCGGTACGAGCCCGGGAACGGGGATCGGCCCCATCAGCCCGAGCGCTGCGATGAGCGCGGCGAACACCGCCACGCGCGCCAGGTCGCGGGCGACCCAGGGATCCTTCGTCGTCGACATACTTCCTCCTGAACAGTGTTCATTGAACATCGTTCAGTATAGTCATGAGCATGCGCCGATCCGGACACGACCTCGACGGCATCGTCGATGCCGCTCTCGACCTGCTCGACGAGTTCGGGCTGCCCGACCTCTCGATGAGGCGCCTGGCCGGTCACCTCGGCGTGCAGCCGAGCGCGCTGTACTGGCACGTCGCGAACAAGCAGTCTCTGCTCGCGGCGGTCGCCGATCGCATCGTCGAGGACGCCGAGCCCCTCACGGCGGCCGGAGCCGCGTCCCGCTCCCCTGTCGCCGACACGGCGTGGGCGCTGCGCGCCGCGCTGCTGCGCCGCAGAGACGGCGCCGAGGTCGTCGTGTCGACCGCCGCGCTGTCCCTCGGCTCGGGGGCCCTCGAGGCGCGCCTGCGCGACGCATACGAGGAGGAGGGCTCGACCGACCCCGCGCGCGAGGCGACGGTTCTCGCGCAGTTCCTGCTCGGCCACGCCTACCTCGTGCAGCAGCGCATGCAGGCCGCGTCGATCGGCGCCTACGCCGCCGACCCGGCCCAGGTGGCCGAATCGACCCGCGCCGACTTCGCCGCCGGCCTCGGAGCGCTCGCCCCTCGCGTCAGCTGAGCGCGCCGATGCGGCGTACGGCCTCCGACAGGATCTCGGGGCCCGTGCCGAAGTTGATGCGCACGAAGCCCTCGCCCGGCGCGCCGAATGACCGGCCCGCGTTGAGGGCGACGCGCGCCTCCGCGAGGATCTTCGCGGCGGGATCATCCCCCCACTCGAGCGCGGCGACGTCGATCCAGGCGAGGAAGCCCGCGTCGCCCGGCACGTACGTCGCCGCCGGCAGGTGCTCGGCGATGAGATCGGACAGGAGCGCCTGGTTCGCCCCGAGTCGCGCGAGCAGCGCGTCCAGCCAGGCGTCGCCCTCCGTGTAGGCGGCGATGCCGGCCTTGATCCCGAACAGCCCCGTGCGCCATTCGACTTCCATGGGGATCTCCGCCACGAGCGCGGTGAGGCGGTCGGACGCCGTGACGAAGTGCGCGCACTTCAGCCCGGCGAGGTTGAACGTCTTGCTCGCGCTGTGGATCGCGATCCCGACCTCGGCCGCCTCGGGCGCCGACGCGAGGAACGGCGTGAATGCGCGCTTTCCGGGCAGGGCGAGCGGCGCGTGGATCTCGTCGCTGATGACGATCGCGCCGTGCCTCTCGGCGATGCGCGCGAGCTCGGCGAGCACCTCGGGCGCATGCGCTGTTCCGGTCGGGTTGTGGGGGTTGCAGAGCAGGATCGCGACCGCACCGTTCGCGAACGCGCGTTCGATGCCCTCGAGGTCGAGCTCCCACCCCTCGTGCGAGCGCCGCAGCGGCACGTCGACGCACGTGGTGCGCGATTCGTCGTGCACATCGAAGAACGGCGGATACACGGGCGAGGTGACGACCACCTTCTCCCCCGGCTCCGCCACGGCGCGGATCGCCTCGGCGACGCCCATCATCACGTCGCACGTCGTGCGCACGCGCGCCGGATCCGCGCGCCACCCCCAGCGCCGGGCCGCGAACCCGGCGAACGCGTCGGGATACGCGGTCTTCGGCGGCACGTACCCCGTGTCGCCGATCGCGAGCGCGTCGGTGAGGATCCGGGTGATCGGCTCGGCGAGCGGAAAATCCGTCTCCGCGACGAACAGCGGGAGCACGTCATCCGGGTGCGTCGCCCACTTCGTGCTCGAGCGCTGGCGGAGGGTCTCGAGGGGCAGAGCGTTGAGCGGAACCGTCATGCATTCGAGCCTATCCGAGCGGAAAGCAGGAGGCCCGCGGCACATGCCGCGGGCCTCCTGGCGCATCAGATCGCGAAGCCGAGGGCTCGCATCT
>DXAM01000136.1 GCA_019117025.1 Candidatus Microbacterium stercoravium
CCGCGGTCGTGGCCCTCGTTCGCCTGCACGAGCGTGCGGGAGACCGACAGGCCGTCGCCGCCCGAGAAGCCGCTCTCGATGGCCGCACCGGCCACCGCGCCGCCCTCGTTCTCGCGAACCTCCGGCGTCCAACCGAGGTAACTGCTCGAGATCGTCTCGTCGCCCGCCTGGAAATCGCTCACCTGTGCGGTCAGCGACCATGAGGGGCTGCCGACGCGCGTGTCCAGCACGCGGATCGGCACGATCTCGCCGGTGGCAGCGAAGCGGTCGTCGAGACTCTCGGCAACGCCGAGGTCGACGAGGCCGCTCGTACCGTCGAGCGCCCACACGAGCTCGCCCGCGGCCTGCTGGGGAACGGTGACGGCGATCGACTGGTCGCCCCCGCCCGGCTTGCCGGGCTCGTCGCCGTCGTACTCGCCCTCGACGGCGGCGGCCGTGTTGCCCGCGCCGAAGACAGCGACCGCATCGTTGCCGGACGCGGTGATCGTGCCCGCGACGTTGGTGCCGGCGACACGGGTGTTGCCCGTGTTGCCGGTGACCACGAGGTCGCCGTCGATCTGGTTGCCCCAGGCCTCCGGCTCGCCGTCGGCCGTCGCGCCGATCAGCGTCTCATTCTGCGAGCCGTCGACCGTGAGCGAGCCCTTGACGATGGCGCCGGCGACGACGGCACCGAAGGGCGATCCGACGAGGTCGGCGTTGCCGGTGACCGAGGTGCGCAGCACCTGCACGTAGTGCGCCGCCTGCGTGAGCAGGCCGCTTCCGATCGTCGAGTCGGTGATCTCGACGTCGACGCCGCCCGCAGCAACGCTGCCCGCCACGTCGAGGTCCGTCAGGTACGCGAATCCGCCGCGGTCGCTGCCGTAGACGCTGACGTCACCGCCGACGCTCGAGCCGTCGATGGAGACGCCGTACGCGTCGATCGCCTCGACGTTGCCGCCGACCTCGATCGACGTGGCGTCCAGCCATCCGCCGGCCTCGACCACGATGCCGCCGGAGACGGTCGCGCCGCCCAGCGTGCAGGTCTCACCGGCGGGGACGACGATGCTGCCGTCGAACGCCGTGTCGCCGAGATCCTCAGCGCAGGTCGCGCCGCCCGCGGCCATCGCGGCCGGGCCGAAAGCGAGGGATCCGCCTGCGAGCGCCGCAACAGCGACGGGGGCAAGCCACTTCTTGGTGATTCTCATGGGTGTTCTCCTCAGCCGCGCAGGGCGGCGATCTGCTGATAGCTGCGGCGTGCGTTGCCGAGCGAGTTGAGGTCGTTGCCGGGCTCGGCGACGTTTGCTGCGTTGTCCTGCTCGTACATTCCGTACCGACGGCCGCGGAAGGACTTGAGCTGGCTCAGGAACTGCTGGAAGGGGATGTCGCCGGCGCCGAACTCGATGATGTCGTAGCCGTTGTCGCTCTCCTCGTTCACCTTTCCGTCCTTGAGGTGCATCATCTGGAACCTGCGCGGATCGGCCTTGACGTAGTCGATCGGCTGGAAGCCGGGGTACAGGTGCTGGCCCACATAGGCCCAGTACACGTCGAGCTCGAAGGTCACGTTCGTGCCCTTCAGCTCATCCCACAGCAGGTCGTAGACGCGGGTGTCCGGGTCGTCCGACGTGAACTGGAACTCGCCGGAGTGGTTATGGATGTACAGGCCGATCCCTGCGGCGCGGGCCTTCTCGCCCATCTCGCCCCAGGTCTGGGCGGCCTCCTGCCACTCCGCCTTCGTCGTGCCGCGCGTGATCGGGCCGCCCTGTCCGAGGAACGGCATGCCGAGCGCGAGCGCCTTCTCGATCTCGGCGTCGATCGTGTCGGGCGTCAGCGTGACGTGGGAGCCGACGGCCCGGAGACCGTTGTCGTCGAGCAGCTGGCGGATCTCCGGGATGGAGATGTCGCCCGTGCCCTGGCCATAACCCGCGAACTCGATCTCGGAATAGCCGATGTCGCCGAGCTCTTCGAACACGGCGCGGAAGCCCTCGGACTGCACCTTGTCGCGGACCGTGTACAGCTGGATGCCGATGCGGTTGGTCGGCACGAGGCGGGAGCCGCCCGCGAGCGGCGTGGTGGCGCCGGTCTGCACCGGGCCGACCGCGGCGTTCGCGGCGGAACCCGCGATGAGGGATCCGGCGCTGACCGCGACCGAGCTGGCCGCGAGCGCCTTCAGCATGGTCCGACGGCTCATCGGCTTCGCCGAGACCGTCGGGTGTGCGTGGTGTGTCATTGTCTCTCCTTCGAGAACGGTGCGGGGCATGGCCCCGCTCTGGGGAACTGCGGCGGAGGGGCGGCGGGCCGGAGCCCGCCGCCCGCCCGTCTAGGACCGCACCTTCAGTACGACGGTGCTGTGGGATCCGCGGATCCCGTCAACGCCGTCGTACGTCACGGTCACCCGGTAGGTGCCCGTGTCGAGGCGCGGCAGGCTGATGCTGGCCGCGCCGTCCTCGAGGTCGGCCTCGATGGTGTCGACCACGAGGTTGTTGCGCTTGATCTGGATCTCGACCGATCCAGGAGCGGCGTTGCCCTCCTTCGTCGCGACGGCAACGTCGAGTCGCGCCCGCACCGCGGGCTTCACCGTGTCGGAGGCGAACTCCGCGTCGATGCTGGACTTCGCCGTCGTCACCACGAGGCGCACGCTGTCTGACGACGAGACGAACTCGTCGGATCCGGCATACGCGACCGTCAGCGTGTGCGAACCGACCGCAAGGTCGGCAGGCAGGTCGATGACCGCGGATCCGTCGGCGTCGAGCTCGCCGCGGGCGATCTCGGTGTCGCCCTCGGAGATGACGACCTCGCCGGCCGGAACGGCCTCTTCGCTCGACGTGGTCACGCTGACCTGGCCGGCCTGGCCGAACGCCACACGTGCGGCCTCGACGGTCGCGCTCGTCGTCGTGGCGGCGGGCTCGGGCTCCGGCTCCGGCTCACCCGGAACCTCAGCGACGCCCGCACCCGTGACCGTGATGACGTCGATGGCGACGCCGTCCGCGGTCGTGGCGTACAGCGTGCCGGTGCCCTCGGGCGCCTCGAACGACACCTCGACGTCCTGCCAGCCCTCGCCCGCCGGGAT
>DXAM01000137.1 GCA_019117025.1 Candidatus Microbacterium stercoravium
CCGGGGACGACCGACCCCTCGTCGCGTTCCGCGAAGCGGCGGCGCGGATCGTTGCCGACCGCGCAGAGTCCTGGACGCGGATCGTGCGAGACGGTCCGCTCTCCCAGGCGCAGCTGACGCTGGATGTGCTCTCCCGGATGACCGCGGGCGACGCATCGCATCTCGCCGACGCCGTCGTCACCGTCGCACGCGAGCCGGAGCACCGGTTCGGGATGTGCGGACGTCTTCGGGCGTTCGACCTCGCGCCGCACTGACCGCGCGTCAGGCCTTCGCGCGCCGCCGGGAGGGGATGGCCACCGCCGCGAGCGCGGCGCAGCCGATGGCCGGAACCACGAGCGGCACGAGCATCCATCCGGCGACGCCGACGAACGCGGCGGCCGCCACGGTGTAGAGCGCGCCGGTGGCATCGGCCTGCACGGTGCTCGGGACGGAGCGCAGCGCGCGCCGCCAGCCGTCATCCCGGTTCCACGCGGCGCACGCCAGCAGCAGGGCGCCGCCCGCGAGCGCGGCGATCGCCCAGCCGGCGGCCGCGATCACCTCGCCGCCCGGCAGGGATCCGGAACCGGCGAGAAGGATATCGACGATGAGCGCCCCCGCGAGCGCGGCGACGCCGATGCCGACGAGCGCGCCGCCGGGCAGCGCGCGCAGGAAATCGCGCCAGAGCGCGCCCATCGGCGATCCCTCGGCGCGCACGAATCGGCGCAGATGACGGATCCCCGCGGCGAGCGCGGCGGGGAGCGTCACGACGGGGATCGCAAGCGCCGACACGACGATGCCGGTCAGCAGCACCTCGCCGAGCAGTGCGAAAGCACCGACCGCACCGGGATTGGCGGCCGGCGCATCGCGGGTCGGGCCGGTGCCGTCTCGTGCCGCGCGGCGAGCGGTGCGCCGCGCGGCACGATCGTGGGTGCTCATCTGATCAGCCCTTCAGTCCCTGGGTGGCGACGCCGTTGACGAGGAATCGCTGGAAGACGATGAAGAAGATCAGGATCGGGATCAGCGCGACGAACGACGCCGTGACCGTCGCGCCGTAGTCGCTCGTCGAGGTCTGGTCGTTGTACAGCCGCAGCGCGATCGGGAGCGGATAGTTGTCCGGGCTGTTGAGGTACAGCAGCGGTGCGAGGAAGTCGTTCCACGTCCAGATGAACGCGAAGATCGCTCCCGTGATGAGCGAGGGTTTGATCAGCGGCAGGGTGATGAACCAGAAGATCCGGCCGTGCCCGGCGCCGTCGATGCGTGCCGCTTCGTCCATGTCTCTGGGCAGGTTGCGGATGAACTGCACCATGAGGAACACGAAGAACGCCTCGGTCGCGAGGAACTTCGGCAGGATCAGCGGCATGAACGTGTCGATGAGTCCGAGCTTGTTGAACCAGATGTACTGCGGGATGATCACCACGTGCACCGGCAGCAGCAGCGTGCCGATCATCGCGGCGAAGAAGATGCCGACGCCCTTGAACCTGATGCGCGCGAACGCGTACGCCGCGAGCGAGGAGGAGAACAGGGTGCCGATCACTGCCGACACGGCGAGGATCGTGGAGTTCATGAAGAACCGCCACATCGGCACCCCGCCGATGCCGTCCATGACGGTGTCGTAGTTCGCGAGGGTCGGGTTCAGGGGGATCAGGCTCTGGTTCTGCCCGAACTCGCTGTTCGGCTTGAACGTCGAGGCGAACAGCCACAGCAGCGGGTAGATCACGATCGCGGTGATCGCGAGCAGGGCGATGAACCAGATCACGGTCTGCCACTTCTTGCGGGTCATCTTCTTCCGCGGGGCGGCGGCGCCGGTCGTGACGATTTCGGTGGCGGTCATCGGTCGTCTCCCGAGTAGTGGACCCACGTCTTCTGCGAGCGGAACAGGATCACGGCGATCACGGCGACGACGATCATCACGATCCAACCGATCGCCGAGGCGTACCCCATCTGCGAGTCGGTGAAGCCTCGCTTGTACAGGTACAGGGTGATGAAGTTCGTCATGCCGGCGGGGCCGCCGGTGCCGTTGGAGATGATGTAGGCCGAGGCGAACACCTGGAACGCGCCGACGAGTTCGAGCAGCAGGTTGAAGAACACCACCGGCGAGAGCATCGGGAGGGTCACGGCCCGGAAACGGCGGAACGCGCCGGCGCCATCGACCTCGGCGGCCTCGTAGAGCTCCTTGGGAACCTGCTTGAGTCCGGCGAGGAAGATCACCATCGTCGCGCCGAACTGCCACACGGCGAGGATGATCATCATCGGCACGACGAGGCTGACGTTGCCGACCCAGCCGCCCAAGTGGATGCCGAAGATCTGCAGGCCGCGGTCGACGGGACCATCGGTGTTGAACATCGCCCGCCACACGATCGCGACCGACACGGATGCACCGATCAGGCTCGGCGCGTAGAACGCCGACCGGAAGAACGCGGCTCCCCGGTCGCGGTAGTTCAGCAGCATCGCGATCGCGAGCGCCGCGGCGAGCTTGATCGGGGTGCCGATCAGCACGTAGAAGAGGGTGATCTGCGCCGACTGGATGAACACCGGGTCGTCGCTGAACAGACGGATGTAGTTGTCGAGCCCGATCCACTTCGGCGGTGAGAAGAGGTTGTACGAGGTGAACGACAGGTACAGCGAGTACGCCATGGGGCCGACGGTGAGGGCGAGGAAGCCGATCAGCCACGGCAGGAGGAAGGTATAACCCGCGAGGGTTTCGCGGATCGTGCGCGCGCGGGCGGCGGGCCGGTGCGGTGCGGGCCGCACCTTGCCCGATCTCGCGGTCGTGACGCGCTTGGTTTCGGTCGTGGACATAATCTCCCGATCAATCGGGGTGGGCAGATCTCCTCGACCCGCCCACCGAGGCGATGCGTCAGCTCAGCGCGGCGTCCATCTCATTGAAGAACTGATCAACGGCTTCATCGACCGTCAGCGTGCCGAAGCCGAGCTCCTTGCCGAGATCGAGGAACTTCTGCTCGAGCGTGCCGTAGCCGACGATCGGCACGGGCGGGGCGTCGCCGAGGCGGTCGGCGATGTCGGTCTCGTACTGCTTGATCTGCTCGCTGAGCTCGTCGAGGTCGGCGGCCTCGAGCGCGACGGTCGACGCGGGCAGGCCGCGGTCCGTGCCGAAGATCTCGCCCGACTCCTCCGAGTTGATGAGGAAGTCGACGAGCATCGCCGAGGCCTCGGGGTGATCGGTGTTCGCGGCGACGGAGTGCAGCATCGACGGCTTGAGGTAGAGATCCTTCGCGCCCTCCTCGAACACGGGCGGCTCCTGCAGGCTCAGCTCGGTGTACTCCTCACCGAGGTTTCCGAGGTAGCCGGCGCCGAAGTTGTCCCACGTGCCCTCGCTCATCAGCAGCGCCGCGTCGAAGCCGCTCAGCGGGTAGACCTCTGCCCAGCGCTGTGCGGGGAAGGCGAAGTCCTCGCGCGCTTCGGAGGTCATGTCCCAGAAGGTGCGCAGGTCGTCCTCCGTGAAGTTGGGCTCGCCCTCCTCCGTGAACAGGTCCGTGCCCTGCGAGCGCATGTACTGCTCGAACACCTGGATGCGACCGGCCCAGTCGGCCGACCCCCACGCGTCGACGCCGTTCTCCTCGGCGGTGGCCCGGGCCTGCTTCATCCAGTCGGTGTACTCGTCGTACGTGCCGCCGGCGAAGTCTTCGACGCCCGCGTCTGCGAGCAGCTTCGTGTTGCCGAACAGGCCCCACGCGTTCGTCGAGGTGGGGATGCCGAACGTACCGCCGGCGACCTCGCCGATGCTGAGGATGTTCTCGGCGAGAGATTCGTCGCTGATCTCTTCGCCGATGTAGGGCGCGAGGTCGAGCAGCAGACCGTTCTCGGAGTACTGGCGCAGGTACGAGTAGTCGAACTGCATGACGTCGGGCAGCCCGCCGCCGGCCGCCTCGGTCTGGCGCTTCTCCCAGTAAGCGGGGAAGTCGAGGAACGACTTGTTGACGGTGATGTTCGGGTATTCCTCTTCGAAGGCGTCGAACACCTGCTGGTAGAGGTCGGCGCGCACGTCGTTGCCCCAGAGCGAGAAGTTGAGGGTGATCTCCTCGTCGGGATCGTAGCCGTCGCCACCGCCTCCGCCGCCGGAGCAGCCCGCGAGGGCGAGGCCGCCGACGGTGATCACCGCGGCGGTGGAAAGGAATCGGGTCTTTCGAAGCGTCATTGCTGGGTCCTCTCGGAACATCTGCGTTCTGCCCGTGTGGAAGCGGGCGGCACCTTGGAAAGCGCTTGCTAAACATACTAAGGTGACTTTGAAACGTTTTACAACCATGTTTCGATAATGTGATCTGGTGCGGCGCGCCAGGACGATGTGCCGAGAACGAGCGGTGGAGACAGATGACGAGGCGCGTGGGTATCCGTGATGTCGCGCAGCACGCCGGCGTGTCGATCGCGACCGTGTCGAACGTGCTCAATCGGCCCGACCGGGTGAGCGCCGCGCTCCGCGACCGCGTCTCCGCGTCGGCCGACGAGCTCGGTTACGTGCCGATGCCCGCGGCGCGCATGCTGCGCGCCCGCAACAGCCGGTTGATCGGCATCACCGTCATCAACGTGGCGAACCCGTTCTACGGATCCCTGATCGCGGGCGCCGAGAGCGCGGCGGTCACAGCGGGCATGCGTGTGTTCTCGGGCAACATCGACGACGATCCGCAGCAGGAGCGCGACCACCTCGGACTGTTCGACTCGGTGCAGGTCGAGGGCGCGCTCATCTCGCCGTTCGCCGACACGCGCGCCGCGGTGCATCAGATGCGCGGCCATGGCATCCCCGTGGTGCTCGTCGATGCGGTCGACGAAGACGGCCTGCTCTCCTCCGTCTCGTTCGACAACCGGGCGGCGGCCGCGATGGCCGCGCGGCACGTGCTCGAGCTCGGGCGGCGCCGTGTGATGTTCGCCGGATCTCGGCACGAGGTCACCCAGGTGCGCGAGCGCGAGCAGGGCGCCCGCGACGCGGTCGAGGCAGCGGGGCTGACGCTCGCCGCCGAACGGCTGCCGACGACCGACCCGATCTCCGGCCTCGAGTTCGGTGCGCGCCTCGTCGCGATGGATCCCTCGGAGCGGCCGGACGCGATCCTCTGCTCCAACGACCACCTCGCCGCGGGCATCGTGCGCGCGTTCACGAACGCGGGGGTGCGCGTGCCGGAGGACATCGCCGTCGTGGGCTACGACGACACGCCGCTCGCCCAGGTCGCGGCGGTGCCCCTGACGACGGTGCGCCAGCCCGCGTTCGAGATGGGGCACAGTGCGGCGCAGCTGCTGCTGGCCCGCATCGCAGATCCCCTCGCGGAGCGCGAGACGATCGTGTTCGCACCCGAGCTGGTCGTGCGCGCCTCGACCATCGGATGACCCGCGCGCCGGCGGCACCGGCGCGCAGTACCCCAGAACGATCCCCACGAAGGAGTGAGCGACACCCATGCATTACGGCGGCGACTACAACCCCGAGCAGTGGAACGAATCCGTGTGGCAGGAGGACGTGCGCCTCATGCGCGAGGCCGGCGTCACGATGGTGCGCGTCGGGGTGTTCGCATGGGCGCGGATCCAGCCCGAGGAGGGCGTGTTCGACTGGGACTGGCTCGATCGCGTGATCGACCTGCTGCACGAGAACGGTATTCAGGTCTCGCTCGCGACGGCGACCGCGACCCCTCCGCCGTGGGCCACCACGGCGTATCCCGAGATGCTTCCGCAGGATGAGAACGGATCCACGCTCTGGCACGGATCCCGCCAGGCGTACGCGCCGAGCTCGCCCGTGTATCGCCGGCTCGCCCGCGATCTGGTGACGGCGCTCGTGGAGCGCTACGCGCACCACCCGGCCGTGGGCATGTGGGTGGCGAACAACGAGTACGGCTGCCACCTCAACTACGACTACTCCGACAACGCGGCCGTGGCGTTCCGCGCGTGGCTGAAGAAGAAGTACGGTTCGCTCGACGCGCTCAACGAGGCGTGGGGAACCATGTTCTGGTCGCAGCGCTACACGTCGTTCGACGAGATCGTGCCGATGCGTCTGGCGCCGTACAGCCTGAATCCCGGCGGGCTGCTCGACTTCAAGCGTTTCACCTCCGACACGCTGCTCGAGCTGTTCGTCATGGAGCGCGACATCATCAGGGCATCGGGGGCGACGCAGCCCGTCACGACGAACTTCATGGGCTTCTTCCCGCCGGCCGACTACTGGAAGTGGGCGCCCGAGCTCGATGTCATCTGCGACGACAACTACGCGGATCCGAACGACCCGGTGTCGTTCCGCGGGGCGGCCTTCACACGCGACCTCATGCGCTCGCTGAAGAAGGATGTGCCGTGGGTGCTCCTGGAACAGGCCTCGAACGACGTGAACTGGCGGCCGACGAACGCCCCGAAGGCACCGGGCCAGATGCAGGCGCTGTCGATGCAGGCCGTCGCCCGCGGCGCCGGTTCGATCAACTTCTTCCAGTGGCGCCAATCGCGCCGCGGCAGCGAGCGCTTCCACTCGGGCATGGTGCCGCACGCGGGAACCGGCACGCGCACCTGGCGGGAGGTCACGGATCTGGGGGAGACACTGAAGAACCTTCCCGACCTCGGCGGAACCGCCTCCGGGGCGAAGATCGCGATCGCCTTCGACTGGGAGGCGCGGTGGGCGCTCGATGCCCCGGATCATCCGGGCGAGATCGACTACGGCGCGCTCATCCCGCGTTGGCACGCGGCGCTGCACCGGCAGCAGCTGCTCGTCGACTTCGTGCATCCCGCAGGCGACCTGTCGGGGTACGACCTCGTCATCGCCCCGCACCTGTACCTGGTGTCGGATGAGTCGGCCGCCAACCTGACCGGTTTCGTGCGCGAGGGCGGCGATCTGCTCGTCGCGGCCTTCAGCGACGTGGTCGACGACGCCGATGCGTTCCGCGAGGGCGGCTTCCAGGTCGCGCTCCGCGATGTGCTCGGGGTGGCGGTCGAGGAGTTCGGCGCGCTCGTCCCGCCCGTGGCGGCAGCGGGCGGCACATCAGCCGGCGATACCGGCGGAACCGTCAGCGCCGTGCGCGGCCCGGGCGAGGATCACGCCGACGTCGACGGACCGTTCGCCGCCGTGCGCGGTGAGTTCTTCGCCGAGCAGCTGCAGGTGCTGGATCCGTCGGTGGAGGTGCTCGCGCGCTTCTCCTCCGGGCGCCTCACCGGCGAACCCGCCCTCACGGCGAAGCGCACGGGCGCCGGGCGCGCCTGGTACCTCGCGACGATTCCCGACGACGACGGAATGCGCCGGATCACGCAATGGGCCGCGGCCGAGTCGGGCGTGAGCCCGGTTCTCGACGTGCCGAACGAGATGGTCGAGGTGTCGCGCCGCGGCGACGTCGTCACGATCATCAACTACGGCGCTGAGTCCGCCCGACTCGCCGTCAGCGGCACCGACGTCGCCACGGGGGCGGCGGTGTCGTCGGTCGACCTCGACCCGTACGGCTGGATCATGCTGCGGGACGCGCGATGAGCGCCCCGTACCTCGCCGCCGATGGCCTTGTGCGCGTCTATCCCGGCACGGATCCGAACGGCACGGGACTCGTGTGGGCGCACGGGGGCGCGTTCGTGCACGGCACGCTCGATATGAATGAGTCCGACTGGGTGGCGCGCGAGCTCGCATCGCGCGGCACGACCGTGGTCTCGGTCGACTATCGGCTGACGACCGAGACCGAGAACCGGTATCCCGCCGCGTCCGACGACATGCTCGCCGCGTGGGCCTGGACGCGCGAGCACGCAGGCGAACTCGGGATCCAGCAGGAGCGCACGGCGATCGGCGGCACGAGCGCCGGCGGGAACCTCGCCGCCGGGGCGACGCTGCGACTGATCGAGCGCGGATCCGCGGCGCCCGCCCTCGTGGTCCTCGCCTACCCGACGCTGCTCGCCGTGCAGCCCGAGCCGTCGCCGGAACTGCGCGCGAAGCTCAGCGCAGATCCGGAAGCCGACCGGTTCCAGCCCGATCGCGTGCGCAGCATGTACGAGTTCTACCTCGGGGGGTCCGTGGACGGCGCGCCCGTCCCGGCCGTGCCCGGCCTCGCCGGCGCCGAGCTGCTCGTGCAGTTCCCGCCGACGGTCATGGTGAACTCCGACGCCGACGAACTGCGCGCCTCGGGCGAGGCGTTCGCCGAACGGCTGCGCGCCGCGGGCCGCGAGGTGAGCGTCGCGGTCGAGCCCGGCACGACGCACGGCCACCTCAACCGGCCGGACGAGGGGCCGGGCGCGCTCGCGACGATCGAGCGCATCGCGGCGCGGCTGCGCGACCTCGCTACTGCCTGAGCCGCACGAGCCGTTCGTGACCCGACTCGTGCAGCTCGGCGATGTTGTCGCGCGAGGCGAGGAAATCGTTGAACGACCGGTAGCCGAGCGCCTTCTCGCTGAACGACGGATCCATGCGGCGGATGTGCTGCTTGACCGCTGAAGTGTACAGGAACCCCTGGTCATCGCCCTTGTCCTGGCCGACGCGCAGGGCGCGCTCGAGCAGGTTCGACGCGACGGCGTGGAGGTCTTCGGGCGGGGTGTCCTCGAACGCGAGGAAGTCGTCGTCGGGCTCATCGGCGGGCGCGACGGGCGCCTCGGCGACGGGTTCCGGCGGTGTCGGCTCCTGCTCGGGTTTGCGGGAGCGCCGGGAGCGTGACGGCTGCTTCTGCTCGGAGGACTCCTCGCGCTTCGCCGCCGTGATCTCGGGCACGCCCGGGAGGGTGTCGTACGGCTCGAACGCGTCGCACGCGGCCGCGAGCGACTTCGCCGTGGATCCGGCGACGCCGATGCCGATCACGTAGCGTCCGAGGCGCTTGACGCGCTGGGTCAGCGGCACGAAGTCGCTGTCGCCCGCGACGATCGCGACGTGGGTCAGGTCGGGCAGCCGGAACATGTCTTCGACCGTGTCGACCGCGAGCCGGATGTCGGCGCCGTTCTTCGCGTATGCGGCGGCGGGGAACAGCTGCACGAGGTCGACGGCGCGGCCCACGAGCTGACGGCGGTAGATCGCGTTGACGGGGGAGGACCAGTCGGCGTATGCCCGCGTGAGCACGAGCGTGCCGTAGCTGGCGGCGAAGTCGAGGATCGCCCCGACGTCGACGGTCGCGGCCTTGAGGCGTGCGGCGATCTCGGGCTCGGTCGGATCCGCCGCGATCTTCGCCCGGTCGCGTCCGTACGAGTTGCGCCCGTGCACGCGGTCGTACCAGCTCATCACGATGTTGTCGAAGTCCATGTACACGGCCACGCGGCCATCGGATGCGTCAGTCACACCTCGAGCCTACGCGTCATGCCCGCCACTTCCTCCACCGTGTCCCCGTTGCGGCGGATCTCGCCGCGTCAGAGCAGCACCACGCGGGACACGGTCACTCGCCGGGGTAGCGCACGCCGATCTGGCGACGGATCTCGTCGAGGGTGCCCATGATCCTCGCGCTCTCGTCCACCGGAAGCAGCGGCGCGACGCCCTGCGTGACGGCCTTCTCGAGGGCGAGCGCTTGGAACTGCATGCCGCGGCCTGAGATCTTCTCCTCGTAGCGCTCGATGACGGATCCGTCCGGTGCGGTGACAGTGAAGGTCGCCTGGTTGTACCAGGTGCGGTCGATGTCGATGCGGGCCGACGAACCGAGGATGTGCGCAGTGTTCGCACCCGCACTGCGCGAGGACGACACCGTCGTCGACAGCGCGCCCGAGGCATGCGTCATGACGGTCGCCACTTCGGTGTCGGCTCCCGTCTCGCCGATCCGCGCGGACGCCTTGATCGAGACCGGCTCGCCCAGGATGTCCCATGCGAACGAGATCGGATAGATGCCGAGATCGAGCAGCGCACCGCCGCCGAGGTCGAGCGCGTTGAGGCGATGGGCCGGATCGGTCGAGATCGATTGCGTGTGATCCGCCGACACCGCGCGCACGTCTCCGATCGTGCCGTCGGCGATGATCTCGCGGATCCGCGCCATCATCGGCAGGTAGCGGGTCCACATCGCCTCCATCGCGACGAGGCCGTTCGCCGCGGCGAGGTCGCGGATCTCCGCGGCCTCCGCCTGCGTGAGCGTGATCGGCTTCTCGATCAGCACGTGCTTGCCACCGGCGAGCGCGAGGCGGGCCGCCTCGACGTGCTGCGGATGGGGCGTCGCAATATAGATGGCGTCGACGCCCGGATCCGCCGCGAGCGCCTCGTACGTGCCGTGCGCCACGGGGATCTCGAACGTCCGCGCGAACGCGTCGGCGGACCGCTGCGCGCGCGATCCGACGGCGGCCACCGTGAGGCCCGCGCCCTTCAGATCGGTCGTGAACGCGTGTGCGATGCCGCCCGTGGCGAGGATTCCCCATCGAAGTGTCATGGTTCGACATTAGCGGCGACGCCCCACGGCACAGGCGGACACCTGCGCCGTGGGGCGCATTCCGGTGACGCAAACGGATCCTCGTCGGCGGGGCAACGTGCGTTTGCGTCACCGGAAGCGGGTGCCGTCCGTTCCCGTGACGCAAACGGATCCGATTCTGTCGCGGGTCGTGCGTTCGCGTCATCGGAAGCGGGCCCTGCTGACGAACGGGGCGTCGCCGACGAGGCGACGGGCCGCTCAGCGACGACGTTCGTTCGCGTCCCGGGGCGTGACCCACGAGCACTCCGGTGACGCAATCGGATCCTTGTTCGCGGCGGAATGTGCGTTTGTGTCACTGGAACCGGGGCGCGATCCGGTCCGGTGACGCAATCGGTTCCTCCTTCGCCGTGGAATGTGCGTTTGTGTCACCGGAAGTGAGCCATGGGAGATGACGGGACGGGCCGCTCAGCTGCGCGTCCGTTCGCGTCTCTGGGCTGGAGCACGAAGCCTCCAATGACGCAAACGGACCCTTATCCGCTGCGGAACCTGCGGTTGCGTCACCGGAAGTGTGGCGCGGCTGATGACGTGATGGTCACTCGGCGAGGCGCTCCCGTGACGCATACGGATCCCTCGTCGCCGTGGAACGCGCGTTTTCGTCATCGGAAACGGGACGATGAACGCTCCCATGACGCGAACGGATCCTCTTTGGCGAGACAGCGTACGTTTGCGCCATTGGAGCGGGGCGCCGCTGAAGACAGGACGGGGCGCTCAGCCGCGCGTCCGTTCGTGTCCCCGGAAGCGGGGCGCGATGCGTTCCCGTGACGCATACGGATCCTTCGTCGCCGTGGCACGTGCGTTTTCGTCATCGGAAGCGGAGCGTTGGGCGTTCCCGTGACGCATACGGATCCCTCGTCGCAGTGGAACGTGCGGTTGCGTCACCGGAAGCGCGGCGCGAGCCGCCGCCGGTCCGCGTCAACAGTCGCCGGCGGCGAAGCGCTCCCGTGACGCGAACGGATCCTCGCCCGCCGCGGGACCACCGTTCGCGTCACCCGAAGCCGCCGCGGGACGGCGGAAGGGCCGGCCTCGCGACGGGGGAGACCGGCCCTTCCGACCCGGATCAGAACTGGTCGATCGCGGCGTTCAGCGTGGCGGACGGGCGCATCACGGCGCGCGTCTTGGCCTCGTCGGAACGGTAGTAGCCGCCGATGTCGGCGGGCTTTCCCTGCACCGCGAGCAGCTCGTCGACGATCTTCTGCTCGTCGCGCGTGAGCTGCTCGGCGAGCGGAGCGAACGCCGCCGACAGTGCGGCGTCGTCCGAGGCGGCGAGCTCCTGGGCCCAGTACAGCGCGAGGTAGAAGTGTGAGCCGCGGTTGTCGATCGTGCCGAGCTTGCGGCCCGGCGAGCGGTCGTTCTCGAGGAACGTCGCGGTCGCCTTGTCGAGCGTCGTCGCGAGCGTCTGCGCATTCGCGTTGTCGGCCGTGCGCGCGAGATGCTCGAACGAGGCCGCGAGCGCGAAGAACTCGCCGAGCGAGTCCCAGCGCAGGTAGTCCTCTTCCACGAGCTGCTGCACGTGCTTCGGCGCGGATCCGCCGGCGCCCGTCTCGAAGAGCCCGCCGCCCGCCATGAGCGGCACGATCGAGAGCATCTTGGCCGACGTGCCGACCTCGAGGATCGGGAACAGGTCGGTGTTGTAGTCGCGCAGCACGTTGCCCGTGACCGAGATCGTGTCGAGGCCCTGGCGGATGCGTTCGAACGAGACCCTGGTCGCCTCGGCGGGCGGCAGGATGCGCAGGTCGAGGCCGTCGGTGTCGTGGTCGGCGAGGTACTCGTTGACCTTCGCGATCAGGTTCGCGTCGTGCGCACGGTTCTCGTCGAGCCAGAAGATCGCGGGCGTGTCCGACAGGCGTGCGCGGGTGACGGCGAGGCCGACCCAGTCGCGGATCGGGGCGTCCTTGGTCTGGCAGGCGCGCCAGATGTCGCCGCGCTCGACCGCGTGCTCGATGACCGTCTCGCCCGCGGCCGTGACGATGCGCACCGTGCCGTCGGCGGGGATCTCGAACGTCTTGTCGTGCGAACCGTACTCCTCGGCCTTCTGCGCCATGAGGCCCACGTTGGGAACGGTGCCCATTGTGGCCGGATCGAGCTTGCCGTTCGCCTTGCAGTCTTCGACCGCGGCGTCGTAGACGACCGCGTACGACGAGTCGGGGATGACGGCGAGCGTGTCCTGCTCGGCGCCCGCGGCGTTCCACATCTTGCCGCCGCCGCGGATCATCGCCGGCATCGACGCGTCGATGATGACGTCGCTGGGCACGTGCAGGTTCGTGATGCCCTTGTCGGAGTTGACCATCGCGACGGCGGGGCCGTCGGCGAGCGCACGGTCGAATGCGGCGCGGATCTCGGAGCCGTTCGGGAGGGCGTCGAGACCCGCGAAGATCGCGCCGAGGCCGTCGTTGGCCGAGAGGCCGGCCGCGGCGAGGTCGGATCCGTACTGCGCGAACACGTCGGCGAAGAACGCCTTCACGACGTGGCCGAAGATGATCGGGTCGCTGACCTTCATCATGGTGGCCTTGAGGTGCGCGGAGAACAGCACGCCGTCGGCCTTCGCCTCGGCGACCTGCGCGGCGAGGAACGCGTCGAGCGCCTTCGCGCTCATGAACGTGCCGTCGATGACCTCGCCCGCGAGCACGGGGAGCTCGGGCTTGAGCACCGTGACGGATCCGTCGGCCTCGACGAGCTCGATGCGCAGCGTGTCGTCGGCGGGGGAGACCCACGACTTCTCGTTCGAGAAGAAGTCGTCGCCGCTCATGGTGGCGACGCGGGTCTTCGAATCGGCGGACCAGTCGCCCATGCGGTGCGGGTGCGCCTTCGCATAGG
>DXAM01000019.1 GCA_019117025.1 Candidatus Microbacterium stercoravium
CCGCTGATGATCGGAATCCTGTCCTTCGGGCTGGCGATGGACTACGAGGTGTTCCTGCTCGCCCGCATCCATGAGGACTGGCGCGCCGGCACCGGGGCGGAGGATCCGCGCCGCAACGCGATGGCGGTGCGATCCGGTCTGCGCCGGTCGGCACCCGTGATCAGTGCGGCCGGTGCCGCGATCGCGGTGGTGTTCCTCGGGCTCGCGGTCGGGAGCATCCAATCGATGAAGGAGGCCGGAATCGGTCTGCTGGTCGCCGTCGTGCTCGACGTGACCGTCGTTCGCCTGTTCCTGCTGCCCGCGGCGATGACGCTGCTCGGGCGATGGAACTGGTGGCCGGGGGCCGGCGTCGCGAGGCGCTCACCGGCGAATGCCCGCAAGTCCGTCTCGATAGACTGATCCGTCGAGACGGAGGTGCGGCCATGGGGGACCGAGCCCGCCTCGCCGGCGTGGCGGCGATCACCGTGACCTCGATCCTCTGGGGCACGACGGGCACCGCCGCGACTTTCTCGGACGCGGGTCCCCTCGCGATCGGCGCGGCCGCGCTGGGGATCGGCGGCCTGTTGCAGGCCGTGATCGCGGTGCCGGCGCTGCGGGCGGCGCGCGCGCAGCTGCGGCGGAACCTCGGAATCGTCGCGGCCGGTGCCCTCGCCGTGGCGATCTATCCCCTGGCGTTCTATTCGTCGATGCACCTGTCCGGCGTCGCCATCGGGTCGGTCGTCTCGCTGGCCTCGGCGCCGCTGGCCTCCGGCATGCTCGAGCGGTTCGTGGATCGCCGACCGCTGAGTCGGTGGTGGACGGCGGCGGCGCTGCTGGGGCTCGGCGGCAGCGTCATGCTGTGCCTGTCGCAGCTGAACAGTTCGGCGCCGACCGGTTCGGGCGGATCCACCGGAGCGATGATCCTCGGCGTCGGGCTCGGCCTCGTCGCCGGAGGATCCTATGCCGCCTACTCGTGGGCGGTGCACCGGCTCATCGCGCGCGGAGCGGGCAGAGCCGCATCCATGGGTGCCGTCTTCGGCGCTGGCGGCGCACTGCTCATGCCCGTGCTGCTCGTCACGGGGGCGCCGCTCATCGCGTCGGTCGACGCGTTGGCCGTGGCCGCGTACATGGCCCTGGTGCCGATGTTCCTCGGCTATGTGCTGTTCGGGTTCGGACTCACCCGCGTCACCGCGAGCACGGCCACCACCATCACCCTCACCGAACCGGCGGTGGCGGCCGTGCTCGCGGTGGTGGTCGTCGGCGAGCACCTCGCACCCGTGGGCTGGGCGGGGCTGATCGTCATCGGCCTGGTGCTCGTGATCTTCGCCCTGGCCCCCACGAACGCGCCCGCGGCCCCTCGCCTGTGACGGCGCCTTCTCACGAGAGACGCCGCGAGCTCGCACGCCGTCGCGCACGGGCGAGCGGTTCTCACATCTGCCGCTGATACTGTCCGAGTGTCGGCATCTTGCCGACGTTCAGAGAAGACTTCTCGTCTGCCGATCCGCCCGCGGGCTCTCCGTGATCCGTCGCCTCCTCTGTGTGACCACGAGGAGTTCCATGAACGCTCAGCTTCCCACCGGATCCACCGCCATCGTCTACTGCGAGGGCCAGTTCGGCGCGCAGGACGGAAAGACCGCGAACGGGCTCGTTCGGCACTCCGAGAAGTACGAGATCCTCAGCGTGATCGACAGCCGACGGGCGGGGGCCGATGCCGGCGAGTTCCTCGACGGCGCGGCCAACGGGATCCCCGTTCTGACGGACCTCGCGTCCGCCATCGCACACGCGGGCCGCGTTCCCGACTACCTGATCTGCGGCGTCGCACCCGCCGACGGCCTGCTCTCGCAGCCGCAGCGCGTCGTGCTGCTCGACGGCATCGCCCGCGGCATGCACATCATCAACGGCCTGCACGAATTCCTGTCCGACGATGTCGAGTTCGAGGCCGCGGCCCTGCTCTCGGGCGTGACGATCACCGATATCCGCCGACCGCGCGAGAAGAAGGACCTGCACCTATTCTCGGGCCGGATCGAGGCCGTCACGTGTCCGCGGATCGCCGTGCTCGGCACCGACGGCGCGATCGGAAAGCGCACGACGGCGACGCTCGTCGTGCAGGCGCTCGTGGCCCGCGGGATCCGCGCCGTGATGGTCGGCACGGGTCAGACCACGATCATCCAGGGCGGCCGCTACGGCGTCGCGCTCGACGCGCTCGTTCCTCAGTTCTGCTCGGGCGAGGTCGAGAACCAGGTCGTCGCGGCCTTCGACGGCGAAGACCCCGATGTGATCATCGTCGAGGGCCAGGGCGCGCTGAGCCACCCCGCGTACCTCACCTCGGCGCACATCCTGCGCGGCAGCCGGCCCGCGGGCGTGATCGTGCAGCACGCGCCGCGGCGCCGGGTGCTCGGCGACTTCCCCATGGTGGCGATGCCCACGCTCGAGAGCGAGATCGCGCTGATCGAGGCGTTCGCCGCCACGAAGGTCATCGGCGTCACCGTGAACCACGAGGGCATGTCCGACGTCGAGATCGACGATGCGATCGATGACATCGAGCTCGCGCACGGCGTTCCGGCGACGGATCCGCTCACACGGCCCCTCGACCGGCTCGTCGACATGGTCGTGCAGTCGTTCCCCGATCTCGCGGTCCGCGCGGCGGCACGGCCTACGGCGCCGACGCGTCCTCTGCACCTGCGCTGACGTCGGGCTCGCCGTTCGAGCCGACCCCGGGGCCGTCGGGTCCGCTTCCGCCCGGAGCCCCGCCGTGCCCCTCGGGACCGCCTTCGCCGCCCGGGGCGCCATCGGGCGCGGCACCGCCCGTGGGCTCGGTCGTCACGTCGACGCGGGCGATGAGAGACGCGACGTACCCGTTGGTCTCGTCTCCGCTCACGGTCGCCATCTGCAGTTCTCCGCCGTCGTCGCTGAACACGTTGTCGGTGTCGAGCGTGATCTGCGAGAGGTTCCGCGCCGACCCGTCGTAGGCCGACAGTGCGTACACGGTGTCGAGGATGTTCTGCGGCAGCGCGAT
>DXAM01000138.1 GCA_019117025.1 Candidatus Microbacterium stercoravium
GTGACGGCGAGAGCCTGATCGCCCTTGGGGTATGGTGTAATTGGCAACACAGCGGTTTCTGGTACCGCCATTCTTGGTTCGAGTCCAGGTACCCCAGCAGCTCAGAAGGACCCCCGGTTCGCCGGGGGTCCTTTCGCGTCCGCGGGCGTCTCCGACGCCGCACAAGCATGGTGCCGCGTCATAAAACGTTGCAGGTTTTCGCATCGGTGAGACGGAATGGCACGGTGGATCAGTCGCGCCGCCGCGCGGCCGGAGAGGAACCCATGATCGAGCTGCGCGACGTGACCAAGGTGCACGCCGGGGGAGTGACCGCCCTCGACGGCGTCAGCCTGTCGATCGGCGCGGGCGAGATCCACGGAATCGTGGGACGCTCCGGCGCGGGGAAATCCACGCTCATACGCTGTCTGACGGGCCTCGACCCGGCGACCAGCGGCCGCACGGTGATCGACGGCACCGATATCGGTGCGGCCCGCGGATCCGACCTCGCGCGAGCGAGGCGCAAGATCGGCATGGTGTTCCAGCACGTCAACCTCCTCGACTCGCGCACGGCCGAACAGAACATCGCCCACCCGCTGGAGGTCGCAGGTGTCTCCGCGAAAGAACGCCGTCGCCGCGTCGACGAGCTCCTCGATCTCGTGGGACTGACGGATCGGCGGCGCAACCATCCCGCGCAGCTCTCGGGCGGCCAGAAGCAGCGCGTCGGAATCGCCCGCGCTCTCGCCGCCGAGCCGCGCGTGCTGCTCTGTGACGAGCCGACGTCCGCGCTCGATGCCGCCACGACGCGCCAGATCCTCGATCTCATCCGCTCGCTGCGCGATCGGCTGGGGATCACGGTCGTGATCATCACGCACGAGATGTCGGTGGTGCGCGAGATCTGCGACGCCGTCACGCTTCTCGAAGACGGCCGCGCGGCGCGCACGGGTGCGCTCCTCGATGTGATCAACGACGCGGGCTCAACGCTGTCGCGCGACCTCATCGCGCTGCCGCCGGCGGCGCTGGACGGCGCCGAGACGCTGGTCGAGGCGTTCCTCACGGGGGTATCCGGCAACGAGGTCGGAGCGCTGTTCGCGGCGCTCGAGCGCGAACAGCTCCCGGCCCGCATCGCGGCGGGAACGATCGAGACGATGCACGGCCAGCAGGTCGGCCGCCTGCGCCTGATCGCCCGCGATCGGGCCGAGGCCGAGCGCATCGCGGCTGCGCTGCGCCGGGTCGGCGCAACGGCCGAGATCACCACGGCGGAGGCGGCGCAGCGCGCCGATGACGAGCGCTTCGACGATGAGGGAGCCCACGGATGATCCTCGCCGCCGACGAACTGTTCTGGAACAACCCCGTCTTCCACGACCGCCTCTGGGAGGCGACGGGCGAGACCGTGCTCATGATGATCTTCACGACGCTCGCCGTCGCGATCATCGGCCTGCCGCTCGGGATCCTCCTGCATGCCACGAGCGCGAAGGGCCTCACGCCGCACGCCGCGGTGTACCGGGTGCTCAGCCTCATCGTCGACTTCGGCCGCTCGATCCCGTTCATCATCCTCATGATCGCGCTGATTCCCTTCACCCGCTTCGTCGTCGGCAGCGCGCTCGGCTGGCAGGCCACCGTGGTGCCGCTCGCCGTCGGCGCGATCCCGTTCTTCGCCCGCCTCGTGCAGAACGCACTGCGCGAGATCGATGCCGGAAAGATCGAGGCCGTTCAGATGATGGGCGCCTCGAAGCGCCACATCACGCTGCACGTGCTGGTGCGCGAAGCACTGCCGGCGATCGTCGGCGCGCTGACCGTCACGGTCGTCACGCTCATCGGCTACACCGCGATGGCCGGCACGATCGGCGGCGGCGGACTCGGTGCGCTCGCGATCGACTACGGATACCGCCGATACCAATCGGACACGATGATCGCCTGCATCGTGCTGCTCGTCGCGTTCGTCGCGCTCGTGCAGTGGTCGGGCGACACCATCGTGAAGAAGATCGACCACCGCTGACCCCGTCCCCTCACAGCACAGAAGGAAGCACCACCATGCGACGCACCATCACGACCCTCGCGGCCGCGGCCGCAGCCACCCTCGTCCTCGCCGGCTGCGGCGCCTCCGGCGGCGACGAAGAAGTCGGATCCGACAGCGGGGACGGCGTCACGACGCTCACCGTGGGCGTCTCGCCCGTCCCGCACGGAGAGATCCTCGAATTCGTGCGCGACAACCTCGCCGAGGACGCCGGGATCGATCTCGAGATCGTCTCGTACGACGACTACGCGCTCCCGAACCGCGCGCTCGTCGACGGCGAGCTCGACGCCAACTACTTCCAGCACCAGCCCTACTTCGATTCCGAGGTCGAGAGCCAGGGGTATGAGCTCGAGCACTTCCCGGGCGTGCACATCGAGCCGTTCGCCCTCTACTCGAACACGATCACCGACATCGCGGACCTGCCGGACGGTGCGACGATCGGCATCAACAACGACCCGTCGAACCAGGGGCGTGCGCTCGATCTGCTCGCCCAGGCGGACCTGCTGACGCTCGATGACTCCGTCGACGTCGTCTCGGCGACCGTCGGCGACATCGCCGACAACCCGCACGACTTCGAGTTCATCGAGGCCGATGCGGCATCGCTCGCGCGCACGCTCGACGATGTCGACGCATCGGTCATCAACGGCAACTATGCGATCGAGGCGGGCCTGTCGCCGACCGAGGACGGCCTGATCTACGAGGCCGGCGCCGACAACCCGTACGCGAACTTCCTCGCCGTGCGTGCGGGCGATGAGACGAACGAGGCCATCGTGGCCCTGAACGACCTGCTGCACTCCGACGAGACGCGCCAGTTCATCGCGGACACCTGGGCCGACGGCTCGGTCGTCGCCGTCGATTGAGCGGCGCCTGACACCCGCGGTCCGGCACCCGGAATGATCCGGGGGCCGGACCGCGTTGTATCCTGTGACGCCGCGACGCGCGGCGCCGCACGACCCGCCACCGAGGAGCGCACACGATGACCGATGGAGCACAGGACACCGGCCGGATCACCCAGCAGCCGGGAACCGAGACGGCCGTCCTCGCCGGCGGCTGCTTCTGGGGCATGGAGGACCTGATCCGGCGTCAGCCCGGCGTGCGCAGCACGCGCGTGGGCTACACGGGCGGCCAGAACGACCACGCGACGTATCGCAACCACCCGGGGCACGCCGAGGCGATCGAGATCGTGTTCGACCCGACCGAGACGACGTACCGCGACATCCTCGCGTTCTTCTTCCAGATCCACGATCCGTCGACGCTGAATCGCCAGGGCAACGACATCGGCACCAGCTACCGGTCAGCGATCTTCCCGCTGGATGCCGAGCAGGAGCGGGTCGCGCGCGACACGATCGCCGACGTCGATGCGTCAGGGCTGTGGCCCGGCACGGCGGTGACGACGATCGAGCCCGCGGGGCCGTTCTGGGAGGCCGAGCCCGAGCACCAGGACTACCTGATCACCTACCCGAACGGCTACACCTGTCACTTCCCGCGCGCGGGATGGGTGCTGCCCGAGCGCACCGCCTGACCGCGCGGCCGCGGGGAGCCGAAGCTCCCCGCGGCGCGTCAGAGCTTGACGTCGACGTCGGCGCCCTCGCGCAGCTTCTTCAGGATGTCCTCGATCGCCGCGCTCTGGCCCTCCGAGACCGCCTGGTCGGCGAGCTGCTGCTTGGCCTCCTCGTACTCCGGCACCTGATCCTCCGCGCCCTGCGACTTGGCCTGCTCGACGAGCTCGTCGTACTGCTTCTTGAGCTCCTCCTCGCTCGGCTCCTGCACGTCGGCCTCCTGCTCGACGTACGCGTCGACGAGGAACTGGCCCTCCGCCTGCTCGCGCACCGCGTCTTCATCCAGGCCCTGGTCGCCGAACGCTTCGATGACCTCATCGACACTGCCGAGGCCGTTCTGATCGGCGATCTGCTGCAGCACCGCGTCGATGTCCTCGTCGCTCGCCTCGATCCCCGAACCGGCGGCGGCCTGCGTGAGCAGCGTGTTGTTGACGAGCAGGTCGGCCGTCTGCTGCTTCAGCGCGTCCTGATCGACTTCCTCGCCGCCCTGCTGCTGCATCATGCTCGCCTGCTGCAGCTGGGCCTCGTACGCCTGCGTGAACTCTTCGAGCCCGATCTCCTCGTCGTTGACCGTCGCGACGACATCGGGCACATCCTTCAGATCTGCTTCGGGCGCGGCGGCGTCGGCCGGCGCCGTCGGTTCTGGGGTGCTCTCGGGCTCGCCGGCCGCGCTGCATCCTGCGAGCGCGAGCGTGGCGACAGCCCCGAGGGCGATGAGAGAACGAGAGATCGACATATGGCCTCCAAGTCGTGGGTGCGATCCGCGCGACGTTACACGGTCTTCATACGCGCGAGGTCAGCATGCGGTCAGCGTGCGGTGGGCCGAGCCCTCACGCTCGCCGGTACCGCAGCAGCAGCTCGTCCTCCGAGCGCAGCGCCGCAACGAGCGCCATCGAGGTCGGAGCAGCGGCCGCGCTCGCCGCGATCCGCCGCGCGGTGCCGCCCTCGAGCGTCGGGGCGAGCGTGAGGCACAGCTCGTCGACGACGCCCTGGGCGAGTGCGTCCCCGAACAGGCTGGGACCGCCCTCGGAATGCACATGGCGGTGGCCGCGCGCGTCGAGATCCGACACCACGGCGGGCAGGTCGACGGCCTCGTCGCCGACGATGACGACGTCGGCGACGAGCTCGAGCGCCGTGCGCCGGTCGCGCGGTGCGCTCGCGACGGTGTAGACGATCGGTCGCACGGGTGCGTCGGCGAATACCGGCGAACGGGCATCGAGATCGAGCGACCGCGTGAGGAGGGCGAACACGGGGTGCGCCGGCAGCTGCCGCTCGGTGCGCCAGGCGACCGACGTCGGATCGAGCCGCATCGCCTCATAGCCTTCATCGCGCACCGTGCCCGCCGCGACGAGGACCGCGTCGGCCGGGCGCCGCAGCAGCTCGAAGACGCGGCGATCCGCGTCGTCGCCGAGCCCGCCGGAGAGGCCGTCTCGCGTCGCGGCGCCGTCGAGGCTCGAGATGAAGTTCATGCGCAGCCAGCGGCCCGCCGGGAACGCGTAGTCGCGGAGCAGATCATCGTCCGTCAGATCCGGGGTGGGGTCCGGCCACAGCCGGTCGATCGAGGCGCTCATACGTTGTGGGTCGGGTGCATGTTGTGTTCGAGCCGCACCGGATCGCGCCAGCCCATGACGGCCTCGACCATGCGGGCGGCGTCGACCGACGCCTCGACGTCGTGCATGCGCAGGATCCGCGCACCCCGCTCGACGCACATGACCATGGCGGCGAGGGATCCGGCGAGGCGGTCCTGCTTCTCACGGTCGAGCGACTCGCCGATGAAGTCCTTGTTCGACACGGCCGCGAGCAGCGGCAGGCCGATATCGGCGATCTCATCGAGCCGGCGGGTGACCTCGAGTGAGTGCAGCGTGTTCTTATCGAGGTCGTGCCCGGGATCGATGATGATCCTCTCCCGAGGCACGCCCGCGGCGGTGGCGCGGTCGATCCGCGCGAGGAGGAAGCCCCGCACCTCGCTCACCACGTCGTCGAAGTGCGCCGCGGGCTTCTCGGTGCGCGGCGGGCCGACGCTGTGCGTGATGACGACGTGTGCGTCGGAACCCGCGACGACGCCGGCCATGTCGGGGTCGCCGAGGCCGCTCGTGTCGTTGATGACGGCGGCGCCCGCGTCGATGGCCGCGCGGGCGACAGCCGCACGGTTGGTGTCGACCGAGATCACCACATCGCTGGCCGCGGCGACCGCGTCGACGACGGGCGCGATGCGGTCGATCTCCTCCGAAACCGACACGTCGGGCCCGCGCCCGAAGGGGACTCCGCCGACGTCGACCCAATCGGCTCCCGCGGCGGCCGCCCGCGTGCAGGCCGCGACGGCGCGATCGAGCGCGAACGTCGCGCCCCGGTCGAAGAACGAATCGGGCGTGCGATTGATGACGGCCATCACCGCGACGCGGCGCGTGAAATCGAACTCGCGGCGACCGATCCGATGCACCGTCGGGTCCGCAGCCAGGGAATGAGACGTCATGACTGCATGCTACGCGGCGCGGCGTTCGGGCCGCTCACGGCGCGATGGCCGTTCCGTCCTACAATCGCCTCACCCACCGCCGATATCCGGCGCAGGCCTCGAAGGAGAACGACCATGGCGCCCACGAACCGCATCGGCATCGTGTTCAACCCGTCCAAGTCGGAGCGCGGCGAGCTCGAGCGCGCGATCGCCGATGCCACCGACCTGCCGGTCACGTGGCACGAGACATCGGTCGATGACCCGGGCGTCGCGGCGACGCGCGAGGCCCTCGAGGCCCGAGCGGATCTCGTGATCGCCGCCGGCGGCGACGGCACCGTGCGCGCGGTCTGCGAGCACCTCGCGGAATCCGGAGCAGACGTCGAGCTGGGCATCGTTCCGCTCGGCACCGGCAACCTGCTCGCACGCAACCTCGGGGTGCCGCTCGGCAGCATCCGCGCGGCCGTCACTCGGGCGCTCACGGGCGAGCCCCGCACGATCGATGCCGCGTGGGCGGAGACCGACCGGACGCGGCACGCCTTCGTCGTGATGGCGGGCTTCGGCATCGACGCCCACATGATCACCGAGACCGATGACGACCTGAAGTCGCGCGCCGGGTGGCTGGCCTACGTCGAGTCGCTCGGCCGGGCGCTGTCCGCGAGCGACGTCGTCGAGCTCACGCTGACGGTCGGCGAGGAGAGTCCCGAGACGCACCACGCGCACACGCTGATCGTCGGAAACTGCGGCACGCTGCAGGGAGGGATCACGCTGCTGCCCGATGCCGATCCGTCCGACGGCGCGCTCGACCTGATCGTGCTCGACGCCTCCGACGCGAGCGGATGGGCCGACACGGTCAAGAACGTGGTGTGGGACAACGGCGTCGGCCGCATCTTCCGCAAGAGCGATCGCGCGGCGAGCAGCCAGAGCGTCACCCACGCTCAGCTGACGTCGTTGGACATCGAGCTCGAGGAGCCGCGCGTCTTCGAAGTCGACGGCGACGACGTCGGCGAGGTCACGCGCGTGCGGATCAGCGTGCAGCCGGAGGCGATCCGCGTGCGGTGAGGCCCGTGCTCAGCGCGCCCACGCGAGAGCGGACGCGCCGTAACCGCCGACGTCGCGCTCGATCGTGGCGCGGTCGACGAGCAGCGGCGGCGGCACCGCGAGCAGCTCGCCGTGGGGGGACGAGACGTTCGCGATGGGAACCCCCAGCGGGTCCTCGCTGCCGTGCGGCACGCGCTCCCGCTCGAGGAGCGTGCGAGCAGCTCCCAGCAGGCTCGCGCGGATGATGCCGCCCGAGCCATCGGCGAGCAGACCCATCACGCGACTCGCGAGGTGCGCGCCGGTGGCGCAATCGAGCGCCTGAGCGGGAAGCGCGCCCGGAACGGCGTCGGCGTCGGCGCACAGCATCGAGATTCCCGTCGCCGCCTGCACGATCGAGTCGAAGCCCGGGCGATCACCCCACGGCCCGGTCTCGCCCCATGCCGACAGCGAACCCACGACGAGAGTCGGATCCTCGGCGGCGAGCTCGTCGGGAGAGAGCCCGAATCGGTCGAGGGAGCCCGGCCGGTACCCGATGATCACGACGTCGGCGTCGCGGGCCAGCGCGCGCACGTCCGCGCTGCGCTCGTTCAGATCGGCGATGGCGGATCGCTTCCCCATGCCGGTCGCGAGGTGCTGGTCGATCAGCTCGGGCCGGCGCGGCCCGTCGACGCGCAGCACATCGGCGCCGAGGCAGGCGAGCAGCTGGGAGCAGCTCGGGCCGGCGAGCACGCGGGTCAGATCGAGCACGCGGACGCCGTCGAGGGGGAGGCCCGCCGTCGGCGGCAGGGCGCGCGAACCGGTGCGCGCGACATCGAGCCACGCCTCTCCCACCGTCTCGAGATGGTGCGGGTGCTGGAGCCATTCGTCCTCCGTGCGCACCACCGCGGCGACACCGCCCGCCTCCGTGATCGCCGCCACCAGGTCGTCGGCGCGCCACGAGGAGGCGACGTCATCGAGGGTCGGCCGATCGCCGGCCCCCGTCGCCTGCCGGATCGCCTCCGCGTGGTGCGGGTAGTTGGCGTGCGTGCGCACGAATCCGTCTCGGGTGCGCACGAAGCCCGATTGAGGCGCCCAGACGCTTGCCGACCGCCCGCCGACGCGCAGGTGGCTGAGCGCTCCGAAGGCGGCGCGCACCAGCTCGGCCGTGGTCTCGACCCGGCGGGCCCTGCCGCGCTCCTCCGACAGCCGAGCCGCTTCATCGGCTGCGGCCTCGACAGCCGAAACCGCGAGGGACTCGACATCCAGCGGGCATCGCCACCACCTGCGCACCGTCACGCTCATGCGGCCAGGCTACTGGTGCGGTGCGACGAAAGCGATAGCCGTCAGACGTCCAACGACTCGCCGGCGTCCAGGCGGTGGAATGCGCCGCCGGACTGCTCGGTCGCCCACGCGAGTCGGTCGCGGTGCATGCCGCGGCCGGCCTCGGACAGCGTCATATCGTGCGTGCCGAACGCATGCTGCGGCGCGACGGCCAGCACGAAGTCCATCGCCTCGCCGATCTTCAGCCATGGCGCGCCAACCGGCGCCGCGAGCACCCGCACGTCGACGCCGTCGGGAACGGCGTACGAGTCGCCGGGGTAGTAGAAGGCGTCGTCCACGAGCACGCCGACGTTGTCGACCAGCGGGATCGACGAGTGGATCTCGTTGTGCGTGCCGCCGAAGAAGCGCACGGAGAAGGACCCGAGGGTCGCGGTGTCGCCGGGGGAGACGACGGTCGTCTCGACAGGTGCATCTCGCGCGGTCGCCGCCGTCGTCAGCATCGGCACGCCGGGGAACCTCTCGGCGAGCGTGCGCAGGTGCGCGGGCGTCCAGTGATCCGCGTGCTCGTGCGTGATGATGACGCCGACGACCCCGTCGAGGTCGCCGAGATCCGCGGCGAAGACGCCCGGATCGATCACGAGCGTCTCGTCGTTCTTGTCGAGCGTGAGGCAGGCATGTTCGTGTTTCGTGACGCGCATGCCTCCACCGTGCCACTCGCAGCAGGGTTCCGTGAAGCGATGAGATGGATTAGGCTCCGAATCAGCGGACACGCCCGGGTGACACGCAGAGCGTCGCCCGATTTTGTCGTGCGGTTGCGATGCGGATATAGTGATCTAGTTGCCGCGAGCGGGAACACATAACCGAAGAACATGCGGCCCCATCGTATAGCGGCCTAGTACGCTGGCCTCTCACGCCGGTAACGCGGGTTCGAATCCCGCTGGGGTCACCGCAGAGAACGAACGCCCGAACTCCGGTTCGGGCGTTCGTCATTTTCCCGTCGGCGACACGGTAATCTGGTGTGCGCGAGGGGGAGTATCCCGAAACCGCACGCAGCGTCAGTACGAGCACCATCGAAGAGGCTCCGGGCGTGCGGCGCATCCGTCCGATGCGGGGAGAGACTTTCGGACGTCATCCGACCCCGAAAGGCATCTTTTGGACACCATTCCCGTCTGGTTCGAGATCGGCTCGCTCGTCGTGCTGGTCGTGATCCTGCTCGCCGACCTGCTGCTCATCCTCAAACGGCCGCACATCCCCTCGACGAAGGAATCGGCCCTCTGGGTCGGGTTCTACGTCACGCTCGCGCTGATCTTCGCCCTGTCGCTGTTCCTCATCGGCGACACGGAGCACGCCGTGCAGTTCCTCAGCGGCTGGCTCACCGAGTACAGCCTGTCGATCGACAACCTGTTCGTCTTCGTGCTGATCATGGGGCAGTTCGCGGTGCCGAGGCGCTATCAGCAGGAAGTGCTGATGGTCGGCATCATCATCGCGCTCGTGCTGCGTGCCGCCTTCATCCTGCTGGGCGCGGCGCTCATCGAGAACTTCAGCTGGATCTTCTTCATCTTCGGCGCGTTCCTCGTCTACACGGCGGCAAAACAGGTGTTCGAGAAGGAGCACGAGGACGGCGCACAGAAGGAATCGTTCATTGTGCGCGTGCTGCGCCGGTTCATCCCGATCCACGACCAGTACGACGGGGCGAAGCTCCGCACGGTCGTGAACGGCAAGAAGGTGCTCACGCCGATGCTGATCGTGTTCATCTCGATCGGCGTGACCGACCTGGTCTTCGCGATCGACTCGATCCCCGCGATCTTCGGCATCACGCAGATCCCGTTCCTGGTGTTCGCCGCGAACCTGTTCGCCCTCATGGGGCTGCGCCAGCTGTACTTCCTGCTGGGCGACCTGCTCGACAGGCTGCGGTACCTCAAGTACGGCGTCGCGTTCATCCTCGCGTTCATCGGCGTGAAGCTCTTCTTCCACGCGATGCACGTCAACGAGCTGCCGTTCATCAACGGCGGCGAGCCGATCCTCTGGGCGCCCGAGATCAGCAACTGGCTCTCGCTCGGCGTCATCTTCGCATCGATCGTCGTCTCGACGATCGCGAGCCTCATCGCGAACTCCGTCGAGACGAAGCGGAGCGCGGGCGAGAAGTGATGCGCCGCGCCGTGCGCGCGTGAGCAGAGTGCTCATCGTCTCACCGTGGTGAACGGGCGACGGTGAGCACTCTGTTATTCTCGGAACGTGCGGTGCAACAGCCTTCTCCTTAGCTGCCGCGACGGGATCCGCTTCTAGGCCTTCCCCGTCGCGGAGTCTGTCGATGGCCGACACCGACGACGTCAAGGAGTGAGACACACGCATGAGCGCCGATATTCAGATCCCAGATCACCCGCGCACTCTCGCTGAGAAGCTGTGGGACGACCACGTCGTCGTCCGCGGCGACGGCGGGCAGCCCGACCTGATCTACATCGATCTGCACCTGATCCACGAGGTCACCAGCCCGCAGGCCTTCGACGGCCTCCGCACGGAGAACCGGCCGCTGCGCCGCGTGGACCTCACGATCGGCACCGAGGACCACAACACCCCCACGCTCGCGATCGACAAGCCGATCGCCGACCTCACGAGCCGCACGCAGGTCGAGACACTGCGCCGCAACGCGGAGGAGTATGGTGTGCGGCTGCACTCGCTCGGCGATTCCGAGCAGGGCATCGTGCACGTGATGGGACCGCAGCTCGGGCTCACGATGCCGGGCGTGACGGTCGTCTGCGGCGACAGCCACACGTCCACGCACGGCGCCTTCGGAGCGCTGGCGTTCGGCATCGGCACCAGCGAGGTCGAGCACGTGATGGCCACGCAGACGCTGCCGCTGAAGCCCTTCAAGACGATGGCGATCAACGTCGAGGGCGAGCTGAAGCCGGGCGTCACCGCGAAGGACATCATCCTCGCCGTCATCGCGAAGATCGGCACCGGCGGCGGGCAGGGCTACGTGCTCGAGTACCGCGGCAGTGCGATCCGCTCCCTCTCGATGGAGGGGCGCATGACGATCTGCAACATGTCGATCGAGGCGGGCGCGCGCGCCGGCATGGTCGCGCCCGACGAGACGACGTTCGAGTACGTCAAGGGGCGTCCGCACGCTCCGACCGGCGCCGACTGGGACGACGCGGTCGCGTACTGGAAGACGCTGCCCACCGACGAGGGCGCGGCCTTCGACGCCGAGGTGTTCGTCGACGCGAACGCGCTGGAGCCGTTCGTCACCTGGGGCACGAACCCCGGACAGGGCGTCTCGCTCAGCGAGTCGGTTCCGATGCCCGACAGCTTCGACGACGACGAGGCGCGCCAGACCGCCGAGCGCGCCTGTGAGTACATGGATCTCGTGCCGGGCACCCCGATGAAGGACATCGCGGTCGACGCGGTGTTCATGGGATCCTGCACGAACAGCCGCATCGAGGATCTGCGCGCGTTCGCGTCGGTCATCAAGGGGCGCAAGAAGGCCGACGGTGTGCGCGTCATGGTGGTCCCCGGATCCGCGCGCGTGCGCCTCGAGGCCGAGGCGGAGGGGATCGACAGGATCGTCACCGACTTCGGCGCCGAGTGGCGCTTCGCCGGCTGCTCGATGTGCCTCGGCATGAACCCCGATCAGCTGGCTCCGGGGGAGCGGTGCGCCTCGACGAGCAACCGCAACTTCGAGGGTCGGCAGGGCAAGGGCGGTCGCACGCACCTCGTGTCTCCGCTCGTGGCAGCGGCGACGGCCGTGCGCGGCACCCTGTCGAGCCCGAGCGACCTCGAGAACACCGACGACCGCGAGCTGGTAGGAGCCTGACCATGGAGAAGATCACCACGCACACCGGCATCGCCGCGCCGCTGAAGCGGTCGAACGTCGATACCGACCAGATCATCCCCGCGGTCTTCCTCAAGCGCGTCACGAAGACCGGATTCGAGGACGCCCTGTTCCACAACTGGCGCCAGCAGGACGATTTCGTGCTGAACCAGGAGCCGTTCCGGAACGCGTCGGTGCTGATCGCCGGGCCCGATTTCGGCACCGGGTCGAGCCGCGAGCACGCCGTGTGGGCGCTGCGCGACTACGGCTTCAAGGCCGTGCTCTCGCCGCGGTTCGCCGATATCTTCCGCGGCAACTCGGGCAAGCAGGGGCTCGTGGCCGGCGTCATCACGGAGGACGTGCTCGAGACGCTCTGGGAGAAGATCGATGAGAACCCCGGCGTGGAGGCCACGGTCGACCTCGAGGCGCGCACCGTCACACTTGGCGACTTCACGGCTGCGTTCGAGATCGACGATTACACTAGGTGGCGGCTCCTCGAAGGGCTCGACGATATCGGATTGACTCTCCGGCATCAGGATGAGATCGCGCAGTTCGAGGCCCGCCGAGAGGCGTGGCGGCCGCGGACCCTTCCGGTTCCGTGAGCTGAGAGGCCGACCCGAGACCCGGGCGCGGCTGGACGCGGTACCGAAGTGAGGATCCACTGGAATGACGCTCGTAGCAGGCACTGACGCGCAGGCGACCCCAGCCAAGGGTGACGTTCTCGAGATCCGCGGAGGCCGACCGCTGCGCGGTCAGGTCGACGTCAAGGGTGCGAAGAACCTCGCGACGAAGGCGATGGTGGCGTCGCTGCTCGGCGAGACGCCGTCGACGCTGCGCGACGTTCCGGAGATCCGCGACGTCGAGGTGGTGCGCTCCCTTCTGGAGGTGCACGGCGTCAGCGTCACCGGGGGCGAGGAGCCGGGCTCGCTCGTGCTCGACCCGACGCGCGCCAAGTCGGCGGGCTTCGAAGAGATCGACGCGCACGCCGGGTCGAGCCGCATTCCGATCCTGTTCTGCGGACCGCTGCTGCACGTGCTCGGTCAGGCGTTCATCCCGGATCTCGGCGGGTGCCGCATCGGCGACCGCCCGATCGACTTCCACCTCGACGCGCTGCGCAACTTCGGCGCCGTCGTCGACAAGCAGCCGAACGGCATCCGCCTGTCGGCACCTGAGGGGCTGCACGGCGCGAACATCGAGCTGCCCTACCCGAGCGTCGGCGCCACCGAGCAGGTGCTGCTGACCGCGGTGCGCGCCAAGGGCGTCACCGAGCTGCGCAACGCGGCGATCGAGCCCGAGATCATGGACCTCATCGGCGTGCTGCAGAAGATGGGCGCCATCATCTCGTACGAGCCGAACCGCGTCATCTTCATCGAGGGCGTCTCGGAGCTCAAGGGCTACGACCACCGCAGCCTGTTCGACCGCAACGAGGCCGCCAGCTGGGCGTGCGCCGCGCTCGCGACCGATGGCGAGATCTTCGTCAAGGGCGCGCGCCAGTACGAGATGCTGACGTTCCTGAACGTCTACCGCAAGAGCGGCGGATCGTTCGACATCACCGACGACGGCATCACGTTCCGGCGTGCGAAGACTCCGCTGACGCCGGTCATGGTCGAGACCGACGTGCACCCCGGGTTCATGACCGACTGGCAGCAGCCCCTCATCGTCGCGCTCACGCAGGCCGAGGGCGTGTCGATCGTGCACGAGACCGTGTACGAGAACCGCCTGGGCTTCACCTCGGCGCTCAACCAGATGGGCGCCGACATCGTCGTGCACCCGGACGGGCTGCGCGGCGCATACCGTCGTGTTCCCGAGCGCGAGCTCGAGCAGGCCGCCGTCATCACGGGGCCGACCCCGCTGAAGGGCGCCGACATCGTCGTTCCCGACCTGCGCGGCGGATACGCCTACGTGATCGCGGCGCTGGCCGCCGAGGGCACGTCCGTCGTCTCGAACGTCGGCATCATCCGCCGCGGGTACGAGAAGTTCTTCGACAAGCTCACTGCGCTCGGCGCGGATTTCGACGTCGTAGGCTGATGGCGCGGGCTTCGAAGGAGAAGACGCGACCGAGCCTGTTCTGGCTGCTCGCCGCGGTCGTGATCCCCGTCATCGGATGGTTCGCGAAGATCGAGGTGCGCGGCGCGGAGAACCTGCCGCGCGAGGGCGCCTTCGTGCTGGCGCCGAACCATCACAGCGAGATCGACCCGCTCACCGTCGCGGTCGCGACGTGGCGCATGGGACGAGCGCCGAGGTTCATGGCGAAGGAGAGCCTCTTCCGGATCCCGGTGCTCGGGGCCGCGATGCGCTCCACCGGCATGGTGCCGGTCACGCGAGGGAAGACCGGCGCATCCCAGTCGATCGCACAGGCGACCGAGATCGTCGCGAACGCGCGCGGCGTGATCGTCTACCCCGAGGGCACGCTGACGCGCGACCCCGACCTGTGGCCCATGCGGGGCAAATCGGGTGCCGCGCGGCTCGCGCTCGCGGGCGGCATCCCGCTGGTTCCGCTCGCGCACTGGGGCGAGCAGCAGTTGATGCCGCGCTACGGCAGGTTGCGGCTGTTCCCGCCGCGCCGCCGCGTGACGTTCGTGGTCGGCGAGCCGGTCGACCTCAGCGACCTCACCGGCCGCGAGCACGAGCGGGGCACGATCACCGAGGCGACGGATCGCGTCATGGCGGCGATCACGCGACTTCTCGAGCAGCTCCGCGACGAGAAGGCGCCCGCCGACCGTTGGGATCCCTCGAAGAACGGCCAGAACGAGACGGGGCGCATGTGAGCAGCCGCATCACGATCCTCGGGTCCGGAAGCTGGGGCACGACGTTCGGCAAGATCCTCGCCGACGGCGGATCGCGCGTGACGATGTGGGCGCGCCGTCCCGAGCAGGCGCGCGAGATCGACGAAGCCAAACGCAACTCGCGGTATCTTTCGGGCATCAACCTGCCGCGTTCGATCAGCGCCACGCACGACCTCGCGCGCGCTCTCGATGGCGCCGACGAGGTCTACGTCGCGGTGCCGAGCAAGTCTGCGCGCGAGACGCTGCGGCAGGTGCGGCCGATGCTCACGAAGACGGATGCACCGGTCGTGAGCCTCATGAAGGGCGTCGAGAAGCGCTCCGGACTGCGCATGAGCGAGGTCATCGAGGAGGTGCTCGGCTGCGACCGCTCGCGCGTCGCGGTCGTCGGCGGGCCGAACCTCGCGCGAGAGGTCGCGCAGGAGCAGCCCACGGCCGCGGTCGCGTCGTCGCACAGCGCCGAGACCGCCGCGCAGGTCGCCCGCACGTGCTCGAACCGGTACTTCCGCACGTACGTGAACACCGATGTCGCGGGCACCGAGTTCGGCGGCGTGCTGAAGAACCTCATCGCTGTGGCGACCGGCATCGTCGACGGCGTCGGCTACGGCGAGAACACGAAGGCGTCGATCATCACGCGCGGACTCGTCGAGATGACCGACTTCGCCGTCGCGTACGGCGCGCAGTACGAGACGATGCAGGGGCTCGCGGGGCTCGGCGACCTCATAGCGACATGCCAGTCGCCGCTGAGCCGCAACAACACGGCGGGGCGCCTGCTCGGACAGGGATATACGCTCGACGATGTCGTGCGGCACATGGAGCAGACCGCGGAAGGGCTCAGCTCGGTTGCGCCGATTCTGCAGCTCGCACAGGCCAAGGGCGTCGAGATGCCCATCGTGCAGCAGGTGAAGATGGTTCTCGACGGCACGATGGCGCCGCGCGATATCGCACCCCACCTCACGACGGACGATGACACTCCCCAGGAGGAGATACAACATGCAGCAGGCGACCGTGGCGGTGCTCTTCGGCGGACGCTCGAGCGAGCACGAGATCTCTTCGGCGACGGCGGGGGGCGTGCTCGGCGCGATTGATCGCGACCGGTACAACGTGATCCCGATCGGGATCACGCGCGAGGGCGTCTTCGTGCTCGAGCACGACGATCCGGCGCGCTTCCGGCTCGACGCCGACCGCTTGCCGCACGTCGCGGACAACGGCTCGCGGATCCTCTGGCCGATGCCCGGCGGGCCGCGCGAGCTGCGCGTGCGACGCGCCGAGGGGACCATCGAGTCGCTCGGCGAGGTCGACGCGGTGCTGCCGATCCTGCACGGCGTGCACGGCGAGGACGGCACGGTGCAGGGGTTCCTCGACATCCTCGAGATCCCGTACGCGGGCGGCGGCGTGCTCGACTCGGCGATCTGCATGGACAAGCACTTCATGAAGATCGCGCTGGCGGCCGACGGCATCGCCGTCGCGCCAGGCATCACGGTGCGGCGCCCACGGTGGACCGCCGATCCGCGCGCGGTGCGCGCGGAGGTCGCCGACCTCGGATATCCCGTGTTCGTCAAGCCCGCGCGGGCGGGGTCGAGCGTCGGCGTCTCGAAGGCGCACGACGAGTCCGAGCTCGCGGAGGCGATGAGCGTGGCGTTCGCCGAGGACGACAAGGTGCTCGTCGAGCGCGGGATCGTCGGCCGCGAGATCGAGGTCGCCGTGCTCGAGGGGCGCGGCGCCGAGCCGACGCGCGCGTCGCTGCCGGGAGAGATCGTGCTGACCACGCGCGAGTTCTACGACTTCGAGGGAAAGTACCTCGGCGGTGACGGCGCGGACGTCGTGTGCCCGGCCGATCTGACCGACGAGCAGACGGCGCGCATCCGCGAGATCGCGACGCGCGCGTTCGACGCGGTCGATGGCCGCGGGCTCGCGCGCGTGGATGTGTTCCTGACCGACAGCGGCGACGTGATCGTGAATGAGCTCAACACCATGCCGGGCTTCACGCCGATCTCGATGTACCCCAAGTGCTGGGTCGCGACGGGCCTCAGCTACGCCGACCTCATCACCGAGCTCATCGAGCTCGCGCGGGACTAGCTCGTCTGCGGGGCGTCCTGCTCCGGGTCCGCCTCGTCGGCCGTCGTGCACTGCGCGTTCTGCGGCAGCGCGGCGACCTGCATCGAGATGGCGTCGAGCGCGGCATCGCCGGAGATCTGCTCGGTGTCGACGTACAGCTGAACGGCGGGCGTTCGGCCGTACGTGGTGAGCCGCAGCTGCGGGTAGTCGGCGTCATCGACGAGCCAGTCGACGCCGCTGAACGAGACGCACTGCAGGGTCGACGGCCCGGGCGGCTCGAGGCCGCATGTGTACAGCACGACGCTCGGATCTCCCCACGCCGCGGTCGCCTGAGCATCGGTCCACACGCGATCGTTCTGTCCGATCGTCTTCGGCAGCCGCACGCCCACGTCGGCGCAGAGCGGATCGTTCGCGAGGGGCGCGGGCTCCATGTGCACGGTGGGCGTGCACCCGGTCGCGACGACGATCAGTGCGAGCGCTCCGAGCGCGGACAGTCGACGAATCACCCCCTCAGCCTATTCCGACGCGCCTGAGCGATCCTCCACAGCGGGAGGGCGCGAATAGGGTGGGAGGATGCATCAGCCCGTCGTCGTCGGAGATCTCTCGGAGCGCGAGATCCTCGCACGCATCTCAGCGCGCACCGGAGTCGCCGACGCCGCGATCGTCGGGCCGGGCGACGACGCGGCGGTCCTCTCCGTCGCCGGATCGCTCGTCGCCACCACCGACACGCTCGTCGAGGGCCCCGACTTCCGCCGCGCATGGTCGGACGGATACTCACTCGGCTGGAAGTCGGCGGCTGTGAACCTCGCCGATGTCGCCGCCATGGGCGCGCGTCCGACCGCCCTGCTCGTCGCGCTCGCGGTGCCGAACGACACGCCCGTCGAGTACGTCGAGCGCATCGCCGACGGGCTGCGCGAGGCGTGCGATGAGCTCGCGCCGGGATGCGCGGTCGTGGGCGGCGACCTCACCCAGTCGTCCGTGCTGACGGTCGCCGTGACGGCGCTCGGCAGCACCGACGACCGCCGCACCGTGCTCCGCTCCGGCGCACGGGCGGGCGACACGGTCGCGCTGGCCGGTGACCTGGGCGTCGCCGCGCGCGGCCTCGACGTGCTCTTCGAGCGGTTCGACGGATCCGCGCCCCGCCTCGACGAGCTGACGGCCGACGACCGGCGCGCCGTGGAGCGACAGCTGCGCCCCGTTCCGCCGCTCGCCCTCGGCATCGTCGCGGCGGAGGCGGGCGCCACGTCGATGATGGACGTCTCGGACGGGCTCGCCCTCGACGCGACACGTCTGGCGACCGCGTCGGGTGTGACGATCGATCTCGCGCGGAACGCCCTCGGGGGTCATCCGAGCACCGCGCTGCGCGGCGGCGAGGACCATGCGCTGCTCGCGACTTTCACGGGGCCGATCCCCGAGGGCTTCCGGCCGATCGGCCGCGTGCTCGAGGCCGGGGAGACGGCGCTGCTCGTGGACGGTTCGCCGTACGCGGGCGAGGCGGGATGGGATCCCTACCGGGACTGGCACGCCCCGGACCGCGCCGTAGGCTGGTCGGCGTGACGCGCATCATCTCGGGCACGGCGGGCGGAGTCCGTCTCGACGTTCCGAAAACCGGCACCCGCCCGACCAGCGATCGCGTGCGCGAGGCGCTGTTCTCGTCGCTCGAATCGACGGGCATGCTCGATGGCACCGTCGTCGTCGATCTGTACGCGGGATCCGGCGCGCTCGGCCTCGAGGCGATCAGCCGCGGCGCGCGCACCTGCGACCTCGTCGAGCGGGGGCCGAAGGCGGCCCAGGTCGCGCGCCGCAACGCCGACCAGGTTGCGCGGGCGGCAGGGGTGCGTGCGGACGTGCACGCCGAGGCCGTGCAGACTTTCCTGCGCCGGGCGACCCGCATCTATGACATGGCGTTCGTCGATCCGCCCTACGACCATGCCGACGACGTTCTCACGGCGGATCTCGCGCTGCTCGGTCCGCTGCTCGCGGCAGACGCGCTCGTGGTCGTCGAGCGCGCGAAGCGATCCGGAAGCCCGAACTGGCAGGCGGCGGGGCTGCGGGCGGTGCGCGACCGCGCCTTCGGCGACACCGCTCTGTGGTGGGGCGAGCCCGACGTCTGAGATTCTGTCAGGGGTCGGAGGGAGGATCGGATCATGACGTTGGCACTCGATGCCCCGCTCGCCGAGGGGGTGGGGGAGAAGCTCGCGAAGTCGCTCGCCCGCGCCTTCCAGATGCGAACCGTCGGCGACCTCGTGACCCATTACCCGCGCCGCTACGCCAAGCGCGGACACCTCACCCCGATATCCGAGCTGCCGGTGGGCCAGCCCGCGACGATCATCGCCGAGGTGGTGCGCGCGCAGTCGCGCCCGATGCACAACCGGCGCGGCACGATCCTCGAGGTCGTGATCGGCGACGACAACGGCGAGATGTCGCTGACGTTCTTCGGGCAGGCCTGGCGGGCGCGCGAGCTGGTGCCCGGCGCGCGCGGCATCTTCTCGGGCAAGGTCGGACAGTACCGCGATCAGCTGCAGTTCTCGCATCCCGACTACCAGCTGTTCGAAGACGAGCTCGAGGCGCAGTTCGACGCTGAAGACTTCGCCGAACGGCCGCTGCCGTTCTATCCGGCGACGTCGACGCTGCCCACCTGGAAGATCCAGCAGCTGATCGAGACCGTGCTCGACCAGCTCGGAGACGTGACCGAGCCGTTCGACGCCCAGACCCGCGCCGAGCAGAAAGCGCTCACCGCGCGCGAGGCGCTCGAGAAGATCCATCGCCCGCGCACCGACATCGACGTGCATCAGGCGCGCCACACGCTGCGCCTGCACGAGGCCGTCGTCATGCAGACGGCGCTGCTGCAGCAGCGCTGGTTCGTGCGCGCGATGGCCACGACGCCGCGCCGGGCGTCGGAGGGAGGGCTGCTCGAGCGCTTCGATCGCGAGCTGGCGTTCGACCTCACGCCCGATCAGCAGACGGTGGGCGCGCGGGTCGCCGACGAGCTCGCGGGCGAGGCACCGATGAACCGACTCGTGCAGGGCGAAGTCGGATCGGGAAAGACGCTCGTCGCGCTGCGGGCGATGCTGCAGGTGGCCGAATCGGGCGGCCAGTGCGCGCTCATCGCGCCGACCGAGGTGCTGGCGGGCCAGCACCTGCGCTCGATCACGAAGATGCTCGGCCCCGACATCTCGGCCGAGGTGATGCCGACGCTCCTCACGGGGCAGATGACGGCGCCCGAGCGTCGCCGAGCGTCGCTGCGCGTCGCGTCGGGCCAATCGCGCATCGTCGTCGGAACGCACGCGCTCCTCAGCGACAAAACGATCTTCGCCGACCTCGCGTTCGTCATCGTCGATGAGCAGCACCGCTTCGGCGTGGAGCAGCGCGAGACGCTGCGCGCCAAGGGCGACAATCCGCACGTGCTCGTGCTCACCGCCACGCCGATCCCGCGCACCGTCGCGATGACGGTGTTCGGCGACCTCGATGTGTCGACGATCCGCACGATGCCCGCGGGCCGTGCGGGGATCGAGACCTTCGTCGCTCCCATCAGAGAGAAGCCGGCATGGTTTCCGCGGGTGTGGCAGCGCGCGGCCGAGGAGGTCTCGAAGGGGCACCAGGTGTTCGTCGTGTGCCCGGCGATCGATGCCGAGGACCAGGCGGCTCCCGTCGTAGAAGACGACGACGTGCCCGAGGTCGATCCCGATGCCGAAGAGTCGCGCAGAGGACCGCGGTTCGGCGTCGAGCAGGTCGCCGCACGGCTTGCCCGCGAACCGGTCACGTCGCAGCTGCGCATGCAGTCGCTCCACGGCCGCATGCCGGGCGAGGAGAAAGATCGCATCATGCAGTCGTTCGCGCGCGGCGAGACCGACCTGATCGTCGCCACGACGGTGATCGAGGTCGGCGTCGACGTGCCGAACGCCTCGACCATGGTCATCCTCGAAGCCGATCGCTTCGGTGTGTCGCAGCTGCACCAGCTGCGCGGACGCGTGGGGCGCGGCAGCGTGCCGGGGCTGTGCCTGCTCGTCACGGATGCCATGCCGGGCACGCCGGCGCGGGAGCGGGTCGAGGCGGTCGCGGCGACGCTCGACGGCTTCGAGCTGGCCGAGGTCGACCTCGAACTGCGCGGTGAGGGCGACGTGCTCGGCGGTGCTCAGTCCGGAGCGCGCACCTCCCTCAAACTGCTGCGGGTCATCAAGGACTCCGCGCTCATCGCGCGCGCCCGCGACATCGCCGACGACGCGCTCGCGGGCGACCCGACGCTCGAGCGCCACCCCGGACTCGCCGCCGCGCTGGCCGATCGGCTCGGATCCGAAGAACGCGCCGCGCTGCGCAAGAACTGACCCGACCCTCCGGCGCGGCCCTTAAAGTAGGTGCCATGAGCAATCGGATCGCCGTCGTGCCCGGATCCTTCGATCCGCCCACGCTCGGTCACCTCGACATCATCCGCCGTGCCGCGGGACTGTACGACGAGCTGCACGTGCTCGTCGTGCACAACCCCGACAAGGAGGGCATGCTGCCGAGCGCCCTGCGCCTGCGGCTCCTCGAGCAGTCGATCGAGGAGGCGAAGATCGAGGGCCGCGTCACCGTCGGTGCGTGGAGCGTCGGTCTGCTCGTCGACTATGCGCAGCAGGTCGGGGCGGGGGTGCTGATCAAGGGCATCCGCTCGCAGCTCGATGTGAGCTACGAGACGCCGATGGCGGTGGTGAACAACCACCTCGCGGGCGTCGAGACGGTGTTCCTGCTCGCCGATCCCGCCAACTCGGTCGTTTCGAGCTCGCTCGTGCGCCAGGTCGCCGGTCTCGGCGGCGACGTCTCGCCGTACGTGCCTCCGGCCGTCGTGCGGTACCTCGAGCAGTCGACGCCCAGCGACTTCTGAGTGCGATAGGCCGTACGCTGGAGAGGTGAAGAAGAACCTGTCCGGGCCTTTCGTCCTTCCCGCGCGCGACATCGTCCGTCGACCGGGCGAGATGCGTGAGCACCGGTTCGCCGTTCCTGCGCCCGAGGCGTGGGGCGAAGGAATCGTGCGGGTCGAGAAGGAACGAGCGATCGAGCTGGACGTGCGGCTCGAGTCCGTGCACGAGGGCGTCCTCGTGAGCGGAACGGCTGAGACGCAGTACGAGGGGGAGTGCAGCCGGTGTCTGCGCGATATCTCTGAGAGCGTCGAAGTCGAGTTCCAGGAACTTTTCGCGTATCCTGGTGACGAAACGTCTGATTTCGAGCTTCAAGACGACCACGTGGATCTTGAAACTCTGATCAGAGATGCGATTGTATTGTCGCTTCCGTTTCAGCCGGTCTGCCAGCCGGACTGCCCGGGTCTTGATCCCGCCACGGGTGAGAAGCTGGCCGAATCTTCCGGCGAGGCGCGGGATCCCATCGATCCTCGGTGGGCCGCGCTCCAGAAACTTACCGAAACCGCACCGGTGTCTGACGCCGGTCTGAGCAGAGAAGAGAGCTAGCCATGGCTGGTAACCCCCCGAAGCGGAAGATGTCCCGCTCGAACACGCGGTCGCGTCGCGCGCAGTGGAAGGCCTCGGCCCCGGCACTCGTGAAGACCGTGGAGAACGGCAAGGTCGTCTACAGCCGCCCGCACCAGGCGAAGGTCGTCACCGACTCGCAGGGCACTGAGCTGTTCCTCGAGTACAAGGGCCGCAAGGTCGCCGACGCCTGAACCGCGTCATGACCGAGCGCACTGAATCAAGCGCGCGCGAGTCGCTCACCGAGAAGCTCGGCGTCGAGATCGACGCCGAGCTTCTCGCATTAGCGCTCACGCACCGTTCGTACGCGTACGAGAACGGCGGGCTTCCCCACAATGAGCGTCTGGAGTTCCTCGGCGACTCGGTGCTCGGCCTCGCCGTGACGGCACAGCTGTACGAGCGTTTCCCCGACGTTCCCGAGGGCGATCTCGCGAAGCGCCGATCCGCCGTCGTGTCGACGCTGGCGCTCGCGGATGTCGCGCGCGGCATCGGCTTGGGCGAGCACCTCCTACTCGGACGCGGTGAGGAGCAGACGGGCGGGCGCGACAAGGACTCGATCCTCGCCGACGCGACGGAGGCGGTGTTCGGCGCGGCGTTCCTGTCGGCCGGACGCGCCGCAGCCGATGCCCTGGTGCTGCGCCTGATCACGCCGCTGATCGAAGATCCGGCACGGTACGGCGCGGCCGTCGACCCGAAGACCAGCGTGCAGGAGCTCGCGGCGCGACTCGGCGTCGAGGCGCCCTCGTACGTCGTGACGAGCACCGGCCCGGATCACGACCGGCGGTTCCGCGCGGTGCTGACCGTCGGCGAATACACCGCATCGGGCACGGGCACGAGCAAGAAGCAGGCCGAGATGGCCGCCGCGCTCACGCTGTGGCGCGACGCGCATGCCTGAGCTGCCCGAGGTCGAGGTCGTGCGGTCGGGGCTCGCGCCGGCCGTCATCGGTGCCTGCATCACCGGCATCGAGGTGCTCGACGAGCGCGCGCTCACGCGACACAGCGTGAGCGCGCTGCCCGACCCCGCGGGGCGGTCGTCGTCGCGTGCCGCGGACTTCGAGCGCCGGCTCGCGGGCCGTACGATCGGCGCGGCGGTGCGTCGCGGCAAGTTCCTCTGGTTCCCGCTCGAGGGGGCGGAGGAAGCGATGGCGGCGCACCTCGGCATGAGCGGGCAGATGCTCCTGCGCGAGCCCGGCGCGCCCGCGGAACGGCACGAGCGCATCCGGATCTCGGTCGAGCACCCAGAGCACGGCGAGCTCGCGGTCGTCTTCGCCGACCAACGCACGTTCGGATCGCTCAGCATCGATGCGCTCGTCGCCACGCGCGACGGAGCGGCCGGCGGGCACGGCGATCCGCTGCCGCTCGTCGCCTCGCAGGCCGCGCACATCGCGCGGGATCCCGTGGATCCGGCGTTCGACGAACGCGCCTTCCGCGATGCCCTCGCGCGGAAGCGATCGGCGATCAAGCGCGCGCTGCTCGATCAGACGCTCGTGAGCGGCATCGGCAACATCTATGCCGACGAGTCGCTGTGGGCGGCCCGGATCCATCCCGAGGCGCTCGCGGCCGACCTGTCGACCCGCACCGTGAACCGCCTGCTGGCGGAGGTGCGTCTCGTGCTCGCGAAGGCCCTCGCGGAGGGCGGCACGAGCTTCGATGCGCAGTACGTGAACGTGAACGGCGAAGCGGGATACTTCGCGCACTCGCTCAACGCGTACGGCCGCACCGGGCAACCGTGTCCGCGCTGCGACCGCCCGATCGCTCGGGTCGCGTTCACGAGTCGATCGAGTCACTTCTGCCCGCGGTGCCAGCGCCGGCGCTGATCCGCTTTGTGAAGGTGCGGCCGAGTGACCGGCTTCGACAGAAGAGCTATTGATATTCGATAGGTATCGAGCGATACTCGTGATGTGAATCGTGTCGTGATCCCTCTTCTCACCCTCGCCCTTGCTCTCGGATTCGTCATCTGCGTCTTCGCGCAGATCGTGATCGTGCCGGGCCTCATCGCCGATGAAGCTGTGCACGACCCTCTCGTCGCGTACTTCCGCATGCCCTTCACGGTGATCGGCGTGCTCGGCATCGCGTGCTTCCAGGTCGTGCTGGTGTCCACGGCGATGCTGCTCACGAAGGCGTGGGGAGATGCGATCTTCTCGCGCCGTGCGTTCCCCTGGGTCGATGCCGTGATCGGGGCGGTCGTGGTGGCCGCGGCGATGTCGTTCGCGGTGAGCGCGATGCAGCTCACCGTGCCCGCGTACGTCGATCCCGAGGGAATGGGGTCGCTCGGACTCATGCTCGCCGGGGGTGCGGGTACGGCGCTGGGGGTCTGTGCAGCGCTCGTGCTGCTCGTGATGCGCGGGCTGCTGCGCAGAGCCATGCTCCTCCAGGAGGAAATGGCTCAGGTCGTCTGATGCCGATCATCGTGAACATCGACGTGCTGCTGGCCCAGCGCAAGATGTCGGTCGGTGACTTCGCGCGCGAGATCGGGCTCAGCCCGGCCAACGTCGCGGTGCTGAAGAACGGTCGGGCGAAGGCGGTGCGGTTCACGACGCTCGATGCGATCTGCCGCGTGCTCGACTGCACGCCCGGAGACGTGCTCGAATGGCGTCCGGACGGCGCGGAGCACGGTCGGGAGTGACCCGCGTCTCGCACGGTGCACCGGCTCCGTGTCGAGGAAAGCGGCGCGGGTGGTGCGCGGAGAAGGTATCGTCACCGCATGGACATCTCGTTGCCCACGGACTGCGGGAACGCCCCGCGCATTGCGATCGTCAGCGACTTCGTCGCGGACTGGGCGCGCGGCGACGCCTCGGCCGTGTCCGAGCAGTTGGCGCCCGACGCGACATGGACGCTCGTGGGCGGGGCCGCGTTCACACGCGGCGAGGCGGCGAGCCGCACGGGGCCGGGCTTCGCCCCCGATCGCCTCGTGATGTCGTCCGTGATCACGCACGGCCGGCTCGCGTCCGCGGACGGCTTCGTTGAGGTCGGAAGCTCCCGCACGCACTTCAGCTTCGCCCTGCGATTTGCGAGCACGTCGAAGACCGCGAAGATCCGCGACGTGCGCGCGTACCTCATCGCGGCGGACTGACGCGGATGATCATCGCGATCCGGGGGCGACGATATTCGACGGCGTCGCGAACCTTCTCGTCCCGAAGAAGCAGACGTCGAACGTCTGCGTCTGCCTGAGGCGCCGCATCGGCCGTACCGAAGACCGTGCAGGAACTGCGCGCCGCGGATCCGCCGCCCCGGGGAGATCGTATGCCGCGACGACGAGCCGGTCGGATGGAAGGCCGCGCACCCGCTCGAGATCCTGCGTCAGGGCGTCGAGCCGGTCTGAAGGCGCGTGCCGTTACCTATCGAGTCCGGGGATCGTGACGTCACCGGCGGCGAGCTGTGTGAGCGCGGCGAGGTGGGCGTCGACCGTGCCCCGGCCCTCCTTCGTCAGCGCCGCCCAGGTGCGCTTTCGCGCGCTCGAGCCCGACGGATCCTTGCGCAGTTGCACGATTTCGGTGTCGGACAGCAGTTTGAGGTTCTTCGAGAGGTGCGCGTCGGTGACGTCGAGCGTGTCTCGGATGGTGGCGAACTCGAGTTCGGACGTGTGCCGCAGCAGAGCGCAGATGCGCAGACGGACGGGGGAATGGATGAGCGCGTTGAAGCGCGGTTCGATCATGCGTCGTGGGCCAGTTCGCGGCGCAGCGCGTCATCGTAGCGCCGACCCAGCACGAGCGCCGAGGCGGCCGTGATCGCGACCGGGATGAGTGCCCACCACAGGCTCGCACCCACGTGCTGCATGACGCGCACGGCGATCATCGACAGGGCGAGGATGGCGACGACCGCCACGAGCAGCGTGCGCGTGCGGGGGCCCGGAGGCTTCCCGATCGAGATCCCGTACTTCTTGTCATAGGACGTGCGCAGCACGGCCAGTGACACGACGGCGCCGACGACGACGGGGAGCGACCACACCCCGGGGAGCGTCTGGGAGAAGACGAGCGTCGCGAGGCTCGCCGCGCAGATCAGGTGATACCACCAGGGCGTGACGACCCTGCTTGCGAGTCGCACTCGATCGGCGTCGAGCCCTGCGAGCGCGGTGCGGGCTGCGTCGGAACCACGATCGCTTGCCATGTCGTCAAATGTAAAGTCAGGTGCCGAACTGTCAAGCCATATGGCGAGCGGATCGTTCCTCGGCGAACTCGAGCGCGTCTCGGGCGACCTGTGCGGAGGAATCCGCGTCGCGCATCCACAGCGGAACCGCGCGGGTGGGGATCCCCGCGTGCGCGAGCGGATCCGAGCACGCCGCGTCCGCGTCATCGACGAGCCAGCCGTCGAGGATTCCGCCCGCCGAACGCGCCCCGTAGTGCTCCGCGACGGCCCGCGCCGAGGTCTCGACGCCGACGGCGGCGAGGCAGGCGTCGGCCATGCCGCGCACGACGGATCCGTCGATGATGCCCGAGAGCCCGACGATCGGCGCGCGGGTCGCGGACAGCAGATCGCGCATACCGGGAATGGCGAGCACGGGGCCGATCGACACGACGGGGTTCGACGGGGCGAGCAGGATCACATCGGCGGTCTCGATTGCCGCGCGTGCGCCAGGTGCGGGCGCGGCGGAATCGATGTTCAGCTGCTCGAAGCCGCGGGGCGCGAGCTGTGCGCGGTGCCGGACCCACCACTCCTGGAAATGGATACGCCCCTCGTCCGTCACGACCTGCGTGTCGATCTCGGTGTCGGTCGCCGGGTGGAGCGTCACGCCGAGCGGCCAGCGGGATCCGAGCCGGCGATACACCTCGCTGACGCTCTCTCCTGCGCGCAGCCAGGCCGTGCGGGCGATGTGCGTGCCGAGGTCGAGATCGCCGAGCGTGAACCAGTCGGGCGCGGTTCCCCATCGGTGCAGCTCCGCCGCGACGCGCTCCGACTCGTCGGCGCGGCCCCACCCCCGATCGGCGTCGTTCACGCCGGCCAGCGCGTAGAGCAGGCTGTCGTGGTCGGGCGAGATCCGCAGACCCGACACCCACCAGTCATCGGCGGTGTTGACGACGACATCGATGGTGTCGCCGGATCCCGACCGTCGGATGTGCTCGCGGAGGCCGAGGACGAAACGGGCGCAGCCGACGCCCCCGCCGATGACTGTGATGCGCATGCCACAACGCTATCGGCCGCGCCTCCCGATGCAGGACTACGGCAGAACGGGGCGGGGCACGGAATGTGGGGCTGCTTCTCGCGGGTCGGCGTGCGGAGCGCCGTAGTTGTGCAGCGGGGGTGCGGGTGCGGGGCGGTCAGGCCACCGGTGCGGCTGTCAGGTACCGGCCGAGCGCGCGGGCCGCGGCGCGGCCCGCGCGGTTGGCGCCGATCGTCGACTGGCTCGGGCCGAAGCCGACCAGGTGCACCCGCGGCTCACCGCGCACCTCGGTGCCGCGCATCGCGATGCCGCCGAGCTCGTTCACCAGATACAGCGGGCGCAGGTGCGCGATGTCGGCGCGGAAGCCCGTCGCCCAGACGAT
>DXAM01000020.1 GCA_019117025.1 Candidatus Microbacterium stercoravium
GGTGGGCCCAGCGGGGTTCGAACCCGCGACCCGCGGATTAAAAGTCCGATGCTCTGCCAACTGAGCTATAGGCCCGCCCACCAGCTTAGGGGACGCGACCTCGTGATGCGCTCCGAGCCGCGCTCAGGCGCGGATCGCCTCGGCGATCGGCGTCTCGCCGTTGCCGAACGGAATCGTGCGGCGGATCGTCGACGGATCCGCGAGCGTCGCGGCCGCGACGGCGGCGACATCGGCGCGCGTGACACGGCCGTCGCCAGGATCCGTCACCGAGATGAGACCGGTCGGTTCCTCGAGCGTGAGCGGACCGGGAGCGAGGATCGTCCACTCGAGATCGGTGCCGCGCAGGTGCTCGTCGGCGATCGACTTCGCCTCGGCGTACGCGAAGAACGGGTCGTCCTGCGCCACCCCGTGGTCGCGACGCGACCCGATGTACGACACCATCACATAGCGGCTCACGCCCGCCGCGGCGGCCGCGCTCATCGAACGGATCGCCGCGTCGCGGTCGACCGCATACGTGCGCTCGGGATCGCCGCCGCCGGCTCCCGCCGACCAGACGATCGCGTCGTGCCCGCGGAAGAGATCGACCAGCGACTCCTCATCGAGGCTCGAGACATCGGCCACGCGTGCTGTGGCGCCCGTTCGGGCGACGTCATCGGTGTGCTCCGGGTTGCGGATGATGCTCGTAACCGCATCACCGCGAGAGGTGAGGATCGGGGCGAGGCGGAGCGCGACCTTGCCGTGACCGCCGATGATGAGAACGCTCGACATGGGGATTCCTTCCGTTGGCGTGTTCTCCACGCTAGCCGCACTCAGGGCACTCGGCTCGGTGGAAGACTGTTCACATGACCGCATCGCCCGACGCGCGCCGGCCGCTGCTCAGCCGTGTGCTGCAGCCGCTCGCGCTTCTCGCCCTCATGTGGGCCGTCCGCCTCCTCGATGTGATCCTCCCCGGAAGCTTCAATGCCTGGCTCGGCATCGAGTCGTGGCGCCTCGGCGGCCTCGACGGCCTCGTGTTCGCACCGCTCCTCCACGCGACCTGGACCCATCTCATGTCGAACTCGGTGCCGTTCGCCGTGCTCGGGGTGCTCGTCTGCTTCGACGGCGTGCGGCGCTTCTGGGGCGTCACAGCGATCGCGGCCGTGATCGGCGGCGCCGGAACCTGGGTGGCGAACTCCCCCGGAACCATCACGGTCGGCGCATCCGGGCTGGTGTTCGGATACTTCGGATATCTGCTGGTGCGGGCCTTCGTCGCCCCCTCGCTCGGTCACGGGATCCTGTACGCCGTCATCGCGTTCGGCGTCGGCGTCGCGTACGGCGCCGCCATGCTCACGGGCATCTTCGCGGCCGCCGCGGGCGTCTCCTGGCAGGCCCACCTGTTCGGCGCCGTCGGCGGCGGCGCCGCTGCGCTCGCGCTGCGCCCGAGACGAGTTGTCGGATCCCGATAACCCTTTCGGGATCCGACGCACGAATCCGATAGCGTCGCCTCTCGTGAACGTTATCTGGCGCACCCTCCTCGTCATGCTCCGCGCGAAGCGGATCCGTCGGCGCGAGGGCACGCTCCCCCTCGACGCCGTGAGCAGGATCCGACTGACGACGCTGCCGACCGACATCGATGTGCTGCGCCACATGAACAACGGGCGCTACCTGTCGCTGTTCGACCTCGGGCGGTGGGACATGACGACGCGCACCGGCCTCGGCGATGCGTTCCGCGACCACGGCTGGTACGCCGTCGTCGCCAGCGAGACGATCACGTTCCGCAAGTCGCTCGAGCTCTTCCAGAGGTTCGACGTCGAGACGCGCTGGATCGGCCGCGACGATCGTGCGGTCTACATGGAGCACCGCGCGGTCGTCGACGGCGAGATCTACGCCCGCGCGATCATCCGCGCGCGCATCCTGCGCCGCAGCGGCGGATCCGTGCCCCACGACGAGCTGTTCGCGGCGGTCGGCCTCGAGGGCGACATGCCCGAGGTCGACGCGTGGGTGCACGAATGGGCCGAGCACGTGCGCCTGCCGGCCGCCCGCGCCGAAGCGCCCAGCGTGTGGGAGTGATGCGACACACACGACGAAAGCCCCGTTCAGTTCGAACGGGGCTTTCTGTCGGAGCCACCTGTCGGAATCGAACCGACGACCTATTCATTACGAGTGAATCGCTCTGCCGACTGAGCTAAGGTGGCGTTTCCGCGCCGCGCAAGCGGCACGAGAAGCCATATTACTCGGTCATCCGTGCGCGCGCGAATCGGAACTGCGGCCCGGGCGTGCCGGGCATCATCCGCCTCGGCAGATGAGTTCCTCCGGCGGCATCTCGCCGTCGATCAGGTACGACTCGACCGCATCGTCGATGCACGAGCTGCCCGCGCCGTAGGCCGTGTGCCCCTCCCCCTCATAGGTGATGAGCGTGGCGTCGTCGAGCTGCTCCGCGAGCGACTCCGCCCAGGCGAACGGCGTGGCGGGGTCGCCGGTCGTGCCGACGACCACGATCGGTGCCGCGCCCGTCGCCGAGATCTTCTCGCGCTCGCCCGAGGGCGGATACGGCCAGAAGGCGCACACGTCCGCGCCCATCATGTACTCCCACGTGACGGGCGCGTCGTGCTCGAGCCTGCGCTCCTCTTCGGCCGAGAACTCTTCCGACTCGGACGGGTAGTCCATGCAGTTGTACGCGTTGAACGCCTCGGTCGAGTTCGACAGGTATTGGCCGCCCTGACGCTCGTTGTAGAAGTCGGCGAGGAACAGCGCAGACGTCGGGTCCCCGGCGATCGCTCCGGCGAACGCCTCCGTGAGATACGGCCAGTTCTCCTCGCTGTACAGCGCTGCCACGACAGCCGTCATCATGGCGTCGCCGCCGAGCTCCCGGCCGTCGGGTCCCACGAGCGGACGGGCGTCGAGCGACTCGAGCAGCCGCGAGACCTCGTCGAACGCCTGATCGACCGTGCCGCGGAACGGGCACGACGAGCCGTCGATGCACGCGCCGAGGTACGTTCCGAGCGACTGCTCGAACGCGATCACCTGCCGGATCCCGACCTCGCTCCCCGGCACGGACGGGTCGATCGCGCCGTCGAGCACGAGGCGCCCCGTTCTGTCGGGGAAGAGATCGGCGTAGGTCGCCCCGAGGAACGTGCCGTACGAGAACCCGAGGTAGGTGAGCTTCTCGTCGCCCAGCACCGCGCGTATCAGGTCCATGTCGCGCGCCGCCTGCTCGGTGGTGATGAATTCGAGCAGTTCTCCGGAGTTCTCGGCGCACGCATCGGCGAACGTCTCGGCCTGCTCATCGAGCGCCTGCTCGCGCTCGTCCGAGCCTCTCTCCCCGTCGGGCACGCTGTACAGGTAGTCGTCCATGCCTGCCGTATCGAGGCACGTCACCGGTGTCGATCGCGCAACCCCGCGCGGGTCGAACCCGACGACGTCGAAGGCGTCGAGCAGGTCTTCGCCGATTCCGCCGTACTCGAGCGACTGCTGAAGGTAGTCGATGCCCGAGGCGCCCGGGCCGCCCGGGTTCACGAGCAGCGAGCCCTGCGGATCGGTCGGCCGATCCGCGGGCCGCGAGATCTCGAGCTCGATGTCGCCGGCCTGCGGCTCGTTCCAATCGAGCGGTGCCGTGATCGTCGCGCACTCGACCTCGACCTCGGTCATCGGATCGTCGCAGGCGCCCCACTCGGGCGGCTGATCGTAGAACTCGAGCAGCTCGTCGGCAATGCCGTCGGTGACCGGCGGCTTGTCGGTCGCTGTGTCGATGCGGAAGGGGTTCGCGCAGGCGACCGCGGATCCTCCGAGGACGGCGATCGCGCCGAGCGCGATCGCACGGCGGATGCGGGTTCTGACGGTCACGGCTTCCTTCCGGTGATGACGGTGATGAGCAGGCTCTCGAGCGCGAGCGCCGGCTGCACGTTGCGGTCGAGCGCGTCGCGCGTCTCGGACAGGTGCTCGAGCACGGTGAGGGTGTGCGCCGCAGACTTCGCCTCGGCGACGCGGCGCATGTCGTCGATGTACTCGACGTTGATGATGCCGGTCTCGCGCCCCAGCTGCAGCATGACGATGTCGCGGTAGAGCGACTGCAGGTCGGTGAGCACGCGGTCGAGGCCGTCGCGCACGCTGCGCTTGGCGCGCTGTTCCTGGTCCTTCTTCAGCGCCGTGAGCTGCGAACGCACCGCCGGCGGGATCTTCGCCCCGTCGGCGAGCCCCACCGAACGCATGAACGCCGCCTGCTCGTTCTCGTCGCGCTCGGCCGTCAGCGCCTTCGCGTCGTCGTTCGCGGCCTGAACGATGCGGCTCGCCACGTCGACGACACCGCCGACGCCGCGCAGACGCAGCACGTCGCGCACCGTCTCGTCGCGCCGCTCCCGGGCCGCATCGTTCGTCGCGAGGCGCTGTGCCATGCCGATGTGGCGCTGCGCGTGACGGGCCGACTGCTCGGCGATCTGCGGGTCGGCGCCCGTGCGCTCGACGAGCAGCCTGGCGACGTCGTCGGTCTCGAGCTCGCGCAGGCGCAGCGTGCGCACGCGCGAACGGATCGTCGGCAGCAGGTCGGCCTCGCTCGGCGCGCACAGCACCCAGACCGTGCGCTCGGGCGGCTCCTCGAGCGCCTTGAGCAGCACGTTCGACGTGCGTTCGGGCATGCGGTCGGCGTCTTCCACGATGATGACGCGGAACCTGCCCACGCTCGGCGCGTAGTACGACCTGGCCGCCAGCTCGCGCGCGGCCCTGATCGCGATCACGGTGCCCTCGGTCTTCAGCACGGTGAGGTCGGGGTGGGTTCCCGCGAGCACCTGCTTCATCGTCGCGATGTCGTGCTCGCCCTCGGCGATGAGCGCCGCCGCGAACGCCGCCGCGAGCGTCGACCTGCCGGATCCGGGCGGCCCGGTGATGAGCCAGCCGTGCGTGAGCTTCGACGGATCGGCCGCCGCCTGGCGCAGCGCCTCGACGGCCCGATCCTGCCCCAGCGCGTCACCCCAGGGGACGGCGGGAGCCGTGGTCGTCGCAGTCATGGATCCAGCCTACGGGTGAGGTCCGACACGGTGCGCAGGCGGATCCCGCCAGCACACTCAGACGGTGACGACCTGCGCCGTTCCGGTGCGGGCGTCGGGGCCCATCTCGTCGGCCAGGCGGTTCGCCTCAGCGATCAGCGTCTCGACGATCTCGTCTTCGGGCACGGTCTTGATGACCTCGCCCTTGACGAAGATCTGCCCCTTGCCGTTGCCGCTCGCCACGCCCAGGTCGGCGTCGCGGGCTTCGCCCGGCCCGTTCACGACGCAGCCCATCACGGCTACGCGCAGCGGCACCGTCATGCCCTTGAGGCCCTCAGTGACGCTGTCGGCGAGCGAGTACACGTCGACCTGCGCGCGGCCGCACGACGGGCACGACACAATCTCGAGCGTGCGCTCTCGCAGGCCGAGCGACTGCAGGATCTGGTGGCCGACCTTGACCTCTTCGGCGGGCGGCGCCGACAGCGATACCCGGATCGTGTCGCCGATGCCCTCGCTGAGCAGAATGCCGAACGCCGTCGCCGACTTGATCGTGCCCTGGAACGCGGGGCCCGCCTCGGTCACTCCGAGGTGCAGCGGCCAGTCGCCCCGCTCGGCGAGCAGGCGGTAGGCCTGCACCATCACGACGGGGTCGTTGTGCTTGACCGAGATCTTGAAGTCGTGGAAGTCGTGCTCCTCGAACAGCGAGGCCTCCCAGACGGCCGACTCGGCGAGCGCCTCGGGCGTCGCCTTGCCGTACTTCTCGAGCAGGCGGCGGTCGAGGGATCCGGCGTTCACGCCGATGCGCAGCGAGACGCCCGCGTCTTTCGCCGCCCTCGCGATCGAGCCGACCTGATCGTCGAACTTGCGGATGTTGCCGGGGTTCACGCGCACCGCGCCGCAGCCGGCATCGATCGCGGCGTAGACGTACTTCGGCTGGAAGTGGATATCGGCGATGACCGGAATCTGGCTCTTCATCGCGATGATCTTCAGCGCCTCGGCGTCTTTATCGGTCGGGCACGCCACGCGCACGATCTCGCAGCCGGAGGCCGTGAGCTCGGCGATCTGCTGCAGCGTGCCATTGATGTCGTGCGTCTTCGTCGTGGTCATCGACTGCACGCTGATGGGCGCGCTCCCGCCCACTTTCACCTTGCCCACGTCGATCTGCCGCGTCTTGCGACGCGGGGCGAGGGTCTGGGCGCTGGGCATACCGAGGTTCACTGCTGGCACACCGACAGCCTACGCCGCGCGGCTGGTCGCATGCCGCAGTTGCAGGGATCCTCAGGGAGTGTGTAGCGTCTTGGGTGTGAACACGATGATGTCCTGGTGGCGCGCCTCATAGGCGGCCGACGTTTCGTGAACCCGATACCCGACGACCGCCCCTTCCCGGCGGTCGTTTCGCGTATGCGGGGCCGCCCGACCAGTACGAAGTGAGAAATCATGGCCGCACGCCCCGCTGACCTCATCACCTCCCTCGCGGCGGATCCGTCGCGCTCGTTCGCGCTCATCGCTCGCGACGGCGCGCAGACCGTCGAGGTGCTCACGGGCCCGATCGTCGACGTCGACGTCCTCGCCGATATCCCGCTCACCGCGGCCGATGGCTCGCCGCAGGAGGTGCTCGCAATGGTGCCGTACCGGCAGGTGGTCGAGCGCGGTTTCGCGGCGCACGACGACGGCGCGCCGCTGCGGTGCCTCGTCGTCGACGAGCGCGTACGGATCGATTCCGGCGACGTCCTCGCCGCGCTCCCCGACGAGCAGGTGCCGCTCGGCGACGCCGGCTTCGACATCGACGACGCCCGCTACGCCGAGATCGTGCGCACCGTGATCCGCGACGAGATCGGCCGCGGCGAGGGCGCGAACTTCGTGATCCGCCGCGACTACCGCGCGACCGTCGAGGCGGATCCGCGCATCGCCGCCCTCACGTGGTTCCGCGCGCTGCTCGAGCACGAGCGCGGCGCCTACTGGACCTTCGCGATCGTCACGCCCGATCACGTCGCGGTCGGCGCGAGCCCCGAGGCCCACGTGACGGCTCGCAGCGACGGATCCGCCTCGCGCGTCGTCGAGATGAACCCGATCTCCGGCACCTTCCGCCACCCGGCGGGCGGCGCAACCGCCGAGACGCTCGGAGCGTTCCTGCGCGACACCAAGGAGACCGAGGAGCTCTTCATGGTCGTCGACGAGGAGCTCAAGATGATGAGCGCCGTGTGCAGCGACGGCGGTCGCATCACGGGGCCGCATCTCAAGGAGATGTCGCGCCTGACGCACACCGAGTACGTGCTGCGCGGGCGGTCCCAGATGGATCCGCGCGACATCCTGCGGGAGACGATGTTCGCGCCGACGGTCACGGGATCGCCCATGCAGAACGCGTGCGCCGTGATCCGCCGCCACGAGCAGGCCCCGCGCGGGTACTACTCGGGCGTCGCGGCCCTGTTCACACCGGCGGGAGACGGGCATGATCTCGACGCACCGATCCTGATCCGCACGGCATACATCGAAGACGGACGGCTGCGCGTGCCGGCCGGCGCGACGCTCGTGCGCCACAGCGACCCCTACGGCGAGGTCGCCGAGACGCACGGCAAGGCGGCGGGCGTGCTGGGAGCGATCGGCGCCATCCCGCGCGCGGTGACGTCCGTTGCGGGCGTCGATGAGGACGCCCCGGGCTCCTCGCCGCGCCGGCTGACGGAGGATCCGGCGATCGCCGAGCTGCTCGCGTCGCGCAATTCGCGGCTCGCGCCGTTCTGGATGGAGGAGCAGTCCGGATCCGCCGAGTCGCCGTTCCGCGGGCGCCGCGCGCTCGTCGTCGATGCCGAGGACCGCTTCACGACGATGCTCGCGCACCAGCTGCGGCACCTCGGGCTCGACGTCGACATCGTGCATTGGTCGGCGGCGAGCGACGCGCTGATCGACGCGGCCGACGTCGTCGTGGCGGGGCCCGGCCCCGGTGATCCCCGGGCGGGCGACAACGAGCGCGTGGCGCGCCTGCGGCACGTCGTCGCGCGACGCCTCGAGGCGAAGCGCCCCCTCGTCGCCGTGTGCCTCAGCCACCAGGTGCTCGCTCAGCACCTGGGCATGTCGATCGAACCGCTGTCGGTCCCCCACCAGGGCCTGCAGCTCACGGTCGACGTCTTCGGCGAGCCCGCCGCGATCGGGTTCTACAACACGTTCACGGCCCGCGTCATGCCGGGCGTAACGGTGCTGACGCCGAGCCTCACCCGGTGCGATGTCGGCGCGGTCGAGATCGCCGCGTCCGAGGGCGGCGACGTGTATGCGCTGCGCGGATCCGGGTTCGCCAGCGTGCAGGGCCACCTCGA
>DXAM01000139.1 GCA_019117025.1 Candidatus Microbacterium stercoravium
GCGGGGCCGGTCGTCGGCATCATCGGTCACGTGCAGGGCTGGTGGAGCGAGCGCGAGGAGCTCACCCACAAACGCAAGCTCGAGCTGATCGAGGCGAAGGCGCGTGCCCAGGCGCTCACGGGCGGCACGGATCCCGAAGCGGTCGCGCAGTCCGATGCGAAGAGCCGCGCCCAGCGCATCGCACGCCTCCTGGAGACGCACGACGAGGTGTCGCGGCGCTGGCTCGAGTACGAGCTCGACGCCGGCAAGCTCATCGCATTCCCGACGATGAGCGATGGTCGGGATCCGCATACCGCCGCATTCCTGCGCGCGAAGAAGGTGGCCGACGGGCTCCGTCCGTCGTCGGCCGAGGCCCGCATCGATGCCGAGACGTACGCCGAGTACCGCGATGCGGTGCATGACTTCGAGGTCGCGTTCGACGTCGCGGAGCAGGAAGCCCGGCGCGTGCGAGCCAGCGGCTTCACCGAGTCGGAGCGCCAGCGGCTCGACCGCGCCCAACACATGCTGAACGTCGCGGTCGACCAATCGGCCACGGCCGCGGAGCGCCAGACGGCCTATCGCCGCGTGCGCGAGGAGCTCGACGGCCTGATCGTGATCTCGAACGCCGCCGACGCCGAACTCAAGCGGCGCGTCGCCGGCGAGCTGGAGGCGTAGCCCCGCGGCCGATCCCCCGCGCGACGGATATCTCCGTCGCGCTCTTGACGCACGCCTGGTTATATGGTTCATTAGTCGAGTAATGAACCACATAACTCGAGGAGAGTGACATGGACGAAGGCAAGCCGCTTTTCGTGCAGATCGCCGAGATGGTCGAAGACCAGATCGTCGACGGCACTCTCCTCGAGGAGGAGAAGGCCCCCTCGACGAACGAGCTCGCCGCCTTCTCGCGCATCAACCCCGCCACCGCAGCCAAGGGAGTGAACATGCTCGTCGACAAGGGAATCCTCTACAAGCGCCGCGGCATCGGCATGTTCGTCTCGCCCGGCGCCCGCGAGGCCGTGCTGACCGAACGCCGCTCGGCATTCGCCGCCAGCTACATCGCACCTCTCATCGCAGAGGCCCGGAAGCTCGGCCTCTCACCCGACGACGTCGCGCAGCTCATCAACGAGCACGCGTCCACCACCTCGACTTCCTGACCACCAAGGAGCACCACATGGACCCCGTCATCCAGGTCCGCGACCTGACGAAGAAGTACAAGGACACCACCGCTCTCGACGGCGTCAGCTTCGACATCGAGCGCAACTCCATCTACGGGTTCCTCGGGCGCAACGGCGCCGGAAAGACCACGGCGATGTCGATCCTCACCGCACAGAACTTCCCGACCAGCGGATCCGTCAGGGTCTTCGGCGAGGATCCGTACGAGAACGCGCGGGTGCTGAACCGCATGTGCTTCGTGCGCGAGAGCCAGAAGTACCCGGACGAGGCGAACGCCCGCGTCGCCTTCCGCTCGGCGGCGCTGTTCTTCCCGAACTGGGATCAGCAGCTGTGCGAGCAGCTGATCGACGACTTCCAGCTGCCGCTGAAGACGACGATCAAAAAGCTCTCGCGCGGTCAGCTGTCGGCCGTCGGGGTCATCATCGGGCTGGCCTCGCGCGCCGAGATCACGTTCTTCGATGAGCCCTACCTGGGCCTCGACGCCGTGGCGCGCCAGATCTTCTACGACCGCCTGCTCGAGGACTACACGGAGCACCCGCGCACGATACTGCTCTCGAGCCACCTGATCGACGAGATCGCGAACCTCATCGAACGCGTGCTCGTGATCGACAACGGGCGGATCCTCATGGATTCGTCGGCCGAGCAGGCGCGCGAGCAGGCGACGACCGTCGTCGGCGACGCAGAGGCGGTCGACGCGATCGTCACCGGACGCGACGTGCTGCACCGGGAGGCGCTGGGACGCGTGGCGAGCGTCACGTTCCGCGGTCAGCTCACGAGCGAAGAGCGTGAGCGCGTGGACGCCGCGGGACTGGAGCTCGCGCCCGTACCGCTGCAGCAGCTGATCGTCCGACTCACCCAGCACGAGAACGCCGCCGACGCGGCGCCCGAGACCGAAGGAGCCCTGCGATGACCGCCCTCGCCCCGACCGAGCCGCGAAAGCTCGGAGGACGCACGCTCAACGTCGTGCGTCTGCAGCTGATCAACACGCAGTCGTTCGTGTGGGTCCCCCTCATCGTGCTCGGCGGCGCCGTGCTCCTCTCGCTCGTGATCATCTCGCTGATCCCGGGCGACGATGTGAAGGTCGTCGGCGCCGCGAGCGCGCCCCTCTGGTATTTCGTCGCGCTCGGCATCCAGGCGATGACGCTCGCCTTCCCGTTCTCGCAGGCGATGAGCATCACGCGTCGCGAGTTCTACATCGGCACCCTCATCATGGGCGCGATCGGAGCCGCCATGATGGCGACGATCTTCATCGTTCTGGCCGGCATCGAGGCGCTGACCGACGGCTACGGAATGGGCGGCCGCATCGCCTACCTGCCGTACCTGTTCGAACCCGGCTGGGTATCGGCATGGCTGACCTACTTCACCGTGACGATGTTCCTGTTCGTGATCGGATTCTGGATGGCGACCATCTGGAAGAGGTTCGGCACCCTTGCCGTCGTCTTGGTCGGTGTGGGCCTCGGCGTCGCCGTCACCGCCGCGATCTTCGTGATCACGAAGGCGAACGTGTGGCCCGAGGTGTTCACGTGGTTCGTCAGCACCGGATCCTTCGCGCTCACTCTCGGCGGCCTCGCCGTCACGGCCGTGCTCGCCACAGGCGCCTACGCCACGCTGCGCCGCGCCACAGTCTGATCGCCGGCCCGACGCACACAAGGGTCACCGGAAAGCGCTGCTTCCCCCACGCGGGAAGCAGCGCTTTTCGGCGTCCCGATCAGTCCTGCGTCTCGCCCTTGGCCCTGATGTGGTGATGGATGACCTCGGCGACGACGAAGTTGAACCACTTCTCGGCGAAGGCCGGGTCGAGATCGGCGTCGTCGGCGAGCTGGCGCAGGCGGGCCGTCTGGCGCTCCTCGCGCGCCGGGTCGCTCGGCGGCAGGTCGTGCTCGGCCTTCAGCGCTCCGACCTGCTTCGTGCAGCGGAACCGCTCGGCGAGCATATACGTCAGCGCCGCGTCGATGTTGTCGATGCTCGCGCGCAAGCGCAGCAGTTCGGCCATGGGATCGGTGGGCGCATCGCTCATGACGACAGCGTATCCGCGCACCGCCCGCCTCGCGAACAACGGGCGGGCGGTGCGCCGACTCAGCGCACCTTCGGATCCGGCATCGCGGGCGCGGTCGCCGCCGGTGCCTGCTGCAGCGCCGCGAGCGCCGCCTCGACGGCCCGGTCGAGCTGCGGATCCGCGTCGGAGAAGAGATCCGCCGGGTCGTGAACCACCTCGATATCGGGGTCGACGCCGTGGTTCTCCACGCCCCAGCCCTTGCCCTCGAGCCAGAACGCGTACCGCGGCTGCGTCACACTCGTGCCGTCGACGAGGTCGAACCGGCCGTCGATGCCGACGACCCCGCCCCACGTGCGCGCGCCGACGACCGGACCGATGCCGAGCGCCTGCGCGCGAGCGTTGACGATGTCGCCGTCGGATCCGGAGAACTCGTTCGCAACGAACACGACGGGGCCGCGGCGAGCGCGGTCCGGATCGGCGATCATCTCATCGAGCTGACGCGCCTGCGCCCACGCGACCACACGCGAGGCGAGGCGTTCGATCACGAGCTGGCTCGTGTGCCCGCCCCGGTTGTAGCGCACGTCGGCGATCACCCCGTCGGCCGCGCTCGCGGTGCGCAGGTCGCGGTGCAGCTGCGCCCATCCGCGCGACTGCATGTCCGGCACGTGCAGATAGCCGAGGCGTCCGCCCGAGACGCGCGCCACGTACTCTCGGCGCGAGCGCACCCAGTCCTGATACCGCAGGTCCGACTCGTCGGCCAGCGGCACGACGACGGTGCGCCGTTCGGCCCCATCGCGCACCAGAGTGATCTCGACCGGCTTGTCCGCCGCGCCGATGAGTGAGACTCCGGGCCCGAAAGCGGGGTCCACGGGCGCGCCGTCGATCTCGGAGATCACGTCGCCGACAGCCGCCCCCACGCCGGCGGCGAGCAGCGGCGAGCGCGCGCCCGGGTCGCTCGACTCGCCGGGCAGGATCCGCTCGATGCGCCAGCCGTCGACGGTGGGCGAGAGGTCGGCGCCGAGGAAGCCGATGCGGCGCGATTCATCGCCGAGCGGCGAGGCGGGCATCACGTACGCGTGCGAGGTGCCGAGCTCGCCGACGTGCTCCCACATGATATCGACGAGGTCGTCGTGGGTGCACGCGAGCGGCACCACCTCGCGCCAGCGG
>DXAM01000140.1 GCA_019117025.1 Candidatus Microbacterium stercoravium
GCGCCTGAGCGCGGCTCGGAGCGCATCACGAGGTCGCGTCCCCTAAGCTGGTGGGCGGGCCTATAGCTCAGTTGGCAGAGCATCGGACTTTTAATCCGCGGGTCGCGGGTTCGAACCCCGCTGGGCCCACCCTTCGCCCCCTTCTTTCGGGAAGGGGGCGTTTTTCATCTCCGCCGAGCCTCAGCGCAGCATCAGATACGGTACGAGCGCCAGAAGCACGACGACGAGGCCGTACGTCAGCCCGCGCGTCGGCACGGAGTGAGCGATGCGCCACCCGATCACGACGCCGATGACTTCGGGGATCCCGACGAGCAGCGCCAGCGGCCAGTCGATCGCGTCGAGCGAGGCATAGCCGATGCTGCCCACGAGCGCGATGATGACGCTCTGCGCCTGCGACGCGGCGAGCGCCGGGAGCAGCGGCACGCCGATGGCGACCAGCACGGGAACCGCGATCATCGGACCGCCGACACCGAACAGCCCGCTGACGATGGAGATTCCGAGGCCCAGAGCGATGAGCAGGGGAAGCGAGCGACGTGGGCGCGTTCGAGGCGGTCCGCCGGCGCGTGCGAGCCGGCGGTCATAGCGATCCCGATACAGCACGAGAAGGGCGACGATCGCGATGAAGCCCCCGAGCAGCGGTCCGAAGTATCTACCCGGGAGCACCGTATTGAGGAGCACGCCCGCCAGCGTGCCGGCGACGGCCGAGGCGGCCAGCACGGTCGACATGCGTCGGGTGGCCGGATCGCGCAGCTGGCCGGAGCGCAGGTAGACCGCCGTTCCCATCAGGCCGGTCGCGACGTGCGTGACGATCGCGGTTCCCGCGACCGCGCTGGGCGACAGGTCCGTGAGGGCGAAGAGGCCGATCGTGACGATCACGCCGCCGGGTCCCAGGGCGGCGATTCCGATGCCGCCGACGAGGCCGATGAGCACCAGCGAGTGCCAGACGAGATCGCCCACGCGCGACCTCCGATGTCGTTGGCAAGCAAAGGCACCATTTTATCGAGAGCGGGCGCCGAAAGCCGCCGCGACGGCGGAGCGCCGCGACCACAGTAGACTTGATAACGATTATCAACTGCGAGTAGGGTGGGTGCGTTCCCCTCCCCGCAGAAACCGACCAGAGGACGTTCGCTGTGCTCGTTGCCGCCACCGAATCCGAGGCGTCGCGGCCCGCGCCCGGAGCCGGCGTCCGATCCTCTCGCCGGCGCCGACGCGCGAGCATCCTGTTCGCCCTCGCGGTCGCCACCGCTGCGGTCTTCGTCGTCTCGCTCGGTCTGGGGCCGGTCCCGATCGCGCCGGGCGACATCATCAGGGTTCTCGTCCGTGCGCTCGGGGGTGACGCGGACACGGTGGAGAACGGCCTCGTCATCACGCAGTTGAGACTGCCCCGAGCGTTGCTCGCGCTGCTCGCGGGTGCCGGACTCGCTGTGGCCGGAGCAGCCATGCAGGCGTACTTCCGCAACCCGCTCGCAGAACCCGGCGTGACGGGCGTCGCGAGCGGCGCGGCGGTGGGAGCCGTGACGGTGATCGTGCTCGGGGCGAGCGCCATCGGCGCCTGGGTGCTGCCGGTCGCCGCCTTCGTCGGCGCCGTGACGGTGCTCGTCGTGATTCAGCTCATCGTGCTCGCGTCGCGCGATCGCAGCCCTGTCACCGTGCTGCTGCTCGGCATCGCGATGAACGCGTTCTGCGGGGCGGTCACCGGGGCGATCGTCGCGAACGCCGAAGACTCGCAGACCGTGCGCGGAGCCCTGTTCTGGCTGCAGGGCGACCTGACATCGGCCAGTTGGCGCGATTTCGCGCTGGTCGCGGTGCCCGCCGTGCTCGGCATCGCCTGTCTGGGCGGCCTGGCCCGCGAGCTCAACGCGCTGCTGCTGGGAGACGAGACGGCAGAATCGATGGGGGTGAGCGTGACCCGCGTGAGGGCCGCCTTGCTGGTGCTGAGCGCGGTGATCGTCGGCAGCGTCGTCGCCGTCACGGGCGTGATCGGCTTCGTCGGCCTCGTCGCTCCGCACGCCGTGCGCCTGATGCTCGGATCGGACCACCGCTTCCTGCTGCCCGGTGCGGCGATGCTCGGCGGGATGTTCCTCGTCATGGCCGACACCGTGGCGCGCCTGGCACCCGGCGGCGGCGCATGGCAGACCGGGATCGTCACGGCGCTCGTGGGCGCCCCCGTGTTCGTCGTGCTCGTGCTGCGCACGCGCGACGTCGCGAGGCGGGCCGCGTGAGCCTCGTCGCCCGCGACCTCGGCGTGGAGCTCGACCGCCGCCGCGTGCTCTCCGGAGTGTCCGTCGAGGTGCGTTCCGGAGAGGTGCTCGGGCTGATCGGGCCGAACGGCGCGGGCAAGAGCACGCTGCTGCGGGCCCTCGGCGGGCTCGTGCGGCCCACGACCGGCGAGGTCGCCATCGACGGATCCCGACTGACATCGCTGCGGCCGCGGGAGCGGGCCGCGCGGGTCGCCTACGTCGCGCAGGACACCGCGGCCGCGGCCGACGTCACGGCCGCCGAGCTCGTGCGGATGGGTCGATACGCGCACCGACGCCGGCTGTCCCGCTCGGATGCCGCCGATGAGGAGATCGTCCGAGATGCGCTGGAGGCGGTGGGCGTCGCGCACCTGGCCGAGCGCGCCGTGCCGTCGCTGTCGGGCGGAGAGCGGCAGCTCGTGCAGATCGCGCGTGCGCTGGCGCAGCGCGCGGTAACGCTGCTGCTCGATGAACCGACCTCGGCGCTCGATGTGCGCCACCAGCTGCGCGTGTTCGAGATCCTCCGCGCCCGCGCCGATGCCGGTGTCGGCGTCGCCGTCGTGCTGCACGACCTCAACGATGCCTCCCGCTACTGCGACCGGCTCGCCGTGCTCCACGACGGGCGCCTCGTCGCACACGGCACCCCCGAGAGCGTCCTCACCCCACAGCGGATCGCCGACGTCTACCGCATCATGGCCACGGTCGATGCCGACGCCTTCGGCTATCCGCACATCCACCCGACCGCCGCGCACCGCATGCCCCGTTCGGCGGCGCTGACAGGAAGAGCCCCATGACCGCATACTCGACCGCACCGCTTTCCTCCTCGTCGGGGCGTCGTCCGATCCGAGCCGCGATCGGCGGCCTCCTCGCACTGGGTCTCGGCCTTGCGGGCTGCTCGGCGGACACGGCCGGCGCAGAACCGGCGCGCGTCGCCGCTCCGGCTGCCTTCCCCGTCGAGATCGACGAACCGGGGGCCGCGGAGGCCGTGGTGATCGAGGAGGAGCCGAACCGGATCGCAGTGCTCTCCCCGGACGCGGCGATCGCGCTGCACGAGATCGGCGCGACCGAGCGTGTGATCGCGATCCCCGACGCGGCGACGAGCACGACGCTGAACCCGCACGCCGAGCAGATGGCCGACGTGGAGCATGTCATCGGCGGGCATACGAGCCCCGAGCCGGAGCAGGTGCTCGCCTGGGATCCCGACCTCGTCGTCGTCACGGCGCGGCACACCGGCGAGCAGGACGCATCCGAGCGCCTGAGCGCCGCCGGCGTGCCCGTGCTCACCCTGATGAACGGCTGGTCCACGTCCGACGCGGTCGCCGAGAACATCGAGATCCTCGGGCGGGCGACGGGCCTGAGCGACGCGGCCGACGCGCTCGCCGACGAGATCGTCGGGGGAGTGGCGGACATCCGGGAGCGCGCAGAGGGTGCGGGGGAGCAGCCCACCGTGGCGATCCTGAGCAATCAGGCTCAGACCCCGTTCATCAACGCCGGGTCGTCGCTCGTTGCGGACATCGTCGCGAACGGCGGCGGGGCGAGCGCGGCCGCGCAGATCGGGATCGACAAGACCATGCCCGTTCAGCCCGAGCAGTTGGTCGCGATGGATCCCGACTGCATCATGTTGGTCGACGTCACGGGCAAGGGCGAGGCATCGTTCGACGAGCTGCTCGCTCAGCCGGCCATCGCCGCGCTGCCCGCGGTGGCGGACGACCGCGTGGCGCTGTTCCCGGGCCGGCAGATGTACGGTCTCGCGGGCCGCGAGGTGGTCTCGGCGAGCGAGCGCGTGCTCGAGTGGCTGCATCCCGATCTCGCGGAATGACCGCTGTCGCGCGCCGCTCCGCCTCGGTTCAGACCCCGCCCGCGTACCCGTTCTGGCGCCACGCCTCGTACGTTGCGATGGCTGCGGAGTTCGAAAGATTGAGCGACCGCACGCCGGGGCGCATCGGGATCCGCAGACGTTCCGTGACGCGCGGATCCGTCAGCGCCTCGTCGGGCAGTCCCGTCGGCTCGGGCCCGAACAGCAGCGCGTCGCCCGGCTCGTAGGCGACGTCGGCGAACGAGCGCGACGCGTGACCGGTGAACGCGTAGATCCGTCCGGAGCCGTGCTCGGCGAGATGCGCGCACACCGCATCGAAGTCGGGGTGCACGATCACGTGCGCGAGGTCGTGATAATCGAGCCCCGCCCGGCGCAGGTGCGCATCGGAGAGGTCGAACCCGAGGGGTTCGACGAGGTGCAGCGTGTTGCCGGTGATCGCCGACATTCGGATCGCGTTTCCCGTGTTCGGCGGGATGCGGGGCTCGTAGAAGACGATGTGGAACACGTTCTCGAGCGTAGTGCGAACGGGGGCCGTGCCCGCTGGATGTACTCTGTTGACAGTTGACGACAGACGGAGGGCCAGGATGCGAGACAGCGTGAGGCGCGGAGCGGCGCTCGGCGAACAGGTGGCCGACATCATCCGGCGGCGCATCGTGCACGGCGAGCTCGTGCAGGGCGATCGTCTCACGGAAGAGGGCGTCGCGGAGGAGTTCGGCGTGAGCCGTGGGCCCGTGCGCGACGCCGTCTCGCAGCTGGTGTACGAGGGACTGGTGGAGCTGCGCCGCCCGCGGGGGATCTACATCAAGGGGCTCTCGGGCGAGGACATCGAGCAGCTGTACAGCCTGCGCACCGCACTCGAGCAGCTCGCCGTGGCGCGGGCGATGGGCGCGGGCGACGAGAGCTGGAAGCCGGCGGAAGAGCTGGTCGAGCGCATGGCGCTGGCGGCCGAATCGGGCGATCACGGCGCGTTCTATCGCGCCGACGTGGCGTTCCACTCGATGTTCTACGAGCTCGCCGACCACCCGCGGCTGCTCGCGACGTGGCGCCAGTACGAGCCGACGTTCACCGCTCTGCTCGACGTGACGATCAACCATGACGAGGATCTGCACGAATCCGCGCAGTCGCATCGTGCGCTGTACGAGCTCATCCGGTCGGGCGACGCCGATGCCGTCGCGCGCGAGCTCGACGACCATCTGCGGCGCGCCGAGGAGCGCATGCACCTCGAGCTCGACGCGCGCTGATGCGCCGCGCGTCGTCAGGGATCCCGTCTCCCCGTTGACTGTTAACAGTAAACGTGTCATGATCTTCTGACCCAAGAGCAAGACCCTGCGCATTGAAGGAGCAAAGATGCCCCGTTACTCCCGACTCGTCGCCAGCCTCGCGGCCGCCGGCCTCGGCGCCACCGTGCTTGCGGCATGCACGCCGGTGGAATCCGGCGACGGATCCGACTTCCCGAACGACGACATCCGGCTGATCATCCAGGCCGACGCGGGCGGCGGATCCGACCTCTCGTCGCGCGCGCTCGCCGTCGAGCTCGAGAAGAGCCTCGACGTCAGCGTCATCCCCGAGAACATGCCCGGCGCCTCCGGTGCCAAGGCGATGGAGTACATCGCCGCACAGGATCCCGACGGATACACGATCGGCTTCGCGCCCGTCGAGATCGCCATGCTGAACACCACGCAGAACGCCGACGTGCTGCCCGAGAACTACGACTTCCTCGGGCAGATCATGAACGCGCCGGGCGTGATCGCGGTGGGGGCGTCGAGCGGGATCGACACTCTCGACGACCTGATCGAGAAGGCGGAGGCCGGCGAGGTCACGATCTCGAACTCCGGCGCCGGATCCATCTGGGAGGCCGCGTCGCTCGGGCTCGCGGATGCCGCGGGCGTCGAGATCACCCCGGTGCCGTACGACGGCGGCGCTCCCGCCGTCAGCGCCGCCGCGTCCGGCGAGACCGTCGCCTCGGTGTCGGGCGTCGGTGAGGCGATCGCGCAGAAGGACTCGGTCAAGATCCTCGCAGTCATGGACGAGGAGAGGCATCCCGAGCTGCCCGACGTGCCGACCGTGAACGAGGAGCTCGGCACCGACGACGTCGTCTTCGGCGGATGGGGCGGGATCTACGCACCCGTCGGACTGCCCGACGGCGTGCACGACAAGCTCGAGGAGGCGGTCAAGGCCGCCGTCGAGAGCGACTCGTACACGTCGTTCCAGGAGGACGCCGGAAACCTCGTCGTGTACCGCTCCGCCGACGAGCACCAGGCGTTCGTCGAGGAGCAGTTCGACCGGTTCAAGGAGCTGCTCGGTTGACCGCTGACGACACCACCGAGGCGGGCGAGGCGACCTCGCCCCGCCCGTCTCGGGCTCTCGAGATCATCACGGCGGCGATCGCCACCGCGTTCATGGCGGGCTACCTCGTCATGGCAACCCAGATCCCGCTCCGCACGGAGGGCGTCGGCGCCGCGATGACCGCTCGCACGTGGCCGAGCGTGCTCGGTGTCAGCGGGCTGATCGTCGCGATCATCCTGCTCGTCGTGGCCGTGACGCGGCCGGTTCCGGTGCGCTCCGATATCGAGCGCATCTCCGCGGGCGGGCCGCTGCGCGTCGTGCTGACGATCGTCATCTCGGCCGTATTCGTCGCCCTGTGGGGCGTGCAGTCGATCATTATGGCCGGCTACCGCATCCAGCTGTTCCCGATCGTCGCGGCGCTGTACCTCTTCGCGCTGCTGTGGGTCTACGGCCACCGCGGATGGATCGGGCTCATCGCCTACCCGGTGGGCCTGACAGCCTTCATCTACATCCTGTTCGGAATCGTCCTGAGGATCCCGCTATGAGCGCACTTCTCGACGGCCTCGGCGCGCTCGCCGACGTCTCCGTCGTCCTCTACATGATCGTCGGGCTCGCGCTCGGCTTCCTCGTCGGGGCCTTCCCCGGGATCACCGCGACGATGGCCGTCGCGCTCGCCGCGGGCTTCACCATGACGCTCGAGCCGGTGCAGGGCCTCGCGGTGCTGCTCACGATCTACGTCGCGGCGAACTTCGGCGACCGCGTGCCGTCGATCCTCGTCAACACACCGGGCACGCCCGCATCGGTGGCCACGACCTTCGACGGCTATCCCATGGCGAAACAGGGGCGCGCGGGCCTCGCACTGACGATCTCGGCCATCGTGAGCGCCGTCGGCATCCTCGCCTCGGTGGTGCTGTTCGCCGCGCTCGCGGTGCCGGTCGCGACCCTCGCACGCAACTACTTCCGGTCGCCCGAGCTGTTCTCGCTCGTCGTCTTCGGCATCGCGATCATGATCGGCATCTCGTCGAAGTCGATGCTCAAGGGCATCCTCGCGGGCGTGATCGGCCTGATGCTCGGCACCGTCGGCCTCTACAGCGCGACGAACGACCAGCGCTTCACGTTCGGCCTGCTCGACCTCGTCGACGGCCTCGACTTCATCGCCGTCATCATCGGTCTGTTCGGCATCGCCGAGCTGCTCGACCAGCTGTTCACCCACCGCGAGAGCACGGTGCGCCCGATCTCGGCGCTCGGTCGCTGGCTGCCCAACCGCAAGGAGCTGAAGCAATCGGGCCGCGCGGTCGCCGTGTCGGGCGCGGTCGGCCTCGGCGTCGGTCTCATCCCCGCCGCGGGCGGCGACATCGCCGGGCTCATCGGGTGGGACCGCGCGCGGTCGGTCTCGAAGCACCCCGAGAAGTTCGGCAAGGGATCCGTCGAGGGCATCGCCGCGTCGGACACCGCCTCGAGCGCGACGCTCGGCGGATCCCTGACGACCACCATGGCGCTCGGGATCCCCGGCGATTCCGTCATGGCCGTGATGATCGGATCGATGATCATCTGGGGCATCACGCCCGGACCGACGCTCTTCACCGAGCGCCCCGACCTCGTCGTGTCGATCTCGGGAATCATGATCGTCGCGACCCTGCTCGCGCTCGCGCTGAGCCTGGTGCGCATGAAGGGCGTCGTCAAACTGCTCGACCTGCCGCGGCCCTATCTCTGGAGCGGCATCCTCGTCTTCTGCGTGATCGGCACGTACGCGACGTCGAACAGCGTCAGCAGCGTGATCCAGATGCTCGTGTTCGGGGTGATCGGGCTCGGGCTGAAGCGCCTCGAGATTCCGGCCGGCCCGATCGTGCTCGGCCTCATCCTCGGCCCGCTCGCGGAGGAGAACCTCGCGCGCACGCTGCAGATCCTGCCGACCCAGCCGTTCTTCTCGGTCGTCAGCCCGATCTCGATCGTGCTGATCCTGCTCGCGGTGCTGTCGATCGTCATCCCGGCGATCCGCAACGCGCGCAAGCCGAAGGACAAGCGCGGATCCTTCGCCGACTCGGTGCTCAGCGACGAGACGTTCGCCGACATCGAGCAGGCCCACGACGAGCTGCGGGGCACGCCCGGCATGCTCACCTCCACCATTCCGAGCGACGACGCGCGATCCGCCCGTCGCTCGCGCAACAAGAAGGGCACCAAGAAGTGACCAGGCGTGACATCCTCACCGCAATCCCGACCGCATTCGACGCCGACGGATCCCTCGACCTCGAGGGGAGCCGCGCGATCTTCCGATACGCGGCCCGATCCGGCAACGAGGGCGCATTCGTGCTCGGAACCACGGGCGAGTTCCCGGCCATCGACGATCGCGAGTTCCGCGACGTGGTCGAGGCGGCGATCGCCGAGCTCGACGACGTGACGCGCGTCGTCGTGCACGTCGGCGCCCCCAGCGCGTTCGAGGCCGTGCGCCGGGTGCGGATCGCGCGGGAGCTCGGCGCCCGCGAATTCGCGGCGATCACCCCGTACTACTTCGTCTCGTCCGACGAGGCGCTGTACGCCTACTACGCGGCGCTGTCAGAGGCGGTGGGCGACGGCGAGCTGTACGTCTACAACTATCCGAAGCGCACCGGCAACGACGTCTCGCCCGAACTGCTCGCTCGGATCGCCCGACTGCCGAACGTGGTGGGCGTCAAAGCGAGCGAGCTGACGCTCGATCAGATCGCCGCGTACCGCGCGGCGGCGCCCGACGGGTTCGTCGTCTACACGGGCGCCGATCGCGACCTCGTCGCGGCGGGGGAGCGCGGCGCCGACGGCGTGGTCTCCGGCGTCTCCTCCGTGCTGCCGAAGCCGTTCCGCGCGCTCGCCGCGGCCGCCGAATCGGGCGATGCCGACCGCATCGCGTCGGCGCAGGCCGACGTCGACGACATCGTGGCGATCATCGGCGGCGACATGCCGCGCATGCGGGCCGCGCTGCGTCACCTCGGCGTCGTCGACGCGCACTCCCGGATGTCGCTCGACGAGCCGGATCAGGCCGCGCTCGCCGAGATCGCGCGCGTCTGCGACCAGTACGCCTGAGGTCGCGCCCGGTTCTGTCGGAGTCCGGGCCGGGCATGCTCCGGTTCCGTAGGAGGAAGTGCCGTTCTGCCGGCCCCGAGCGCCTCGCACGGCATGAACTCCGACGGAACCGGAACGCCCGTCGGTGCACCTCCGACAGAACCGGGCGTCAGGCCGCGGGAACCGCGCGCCGGGCGCGCGCGGACCAGCGCCCGGCGCTGCGGGCGATGTCGATCGGGTAATCGAATGCGTCGGTGACGAGCTCCGTGGTGAGCACGTCGTCCGCCGGGCCGGCCGCCCGCACGCGGCCGTCCTTCAGCAGCATGGCGTGGGTCGTCGTCTCGGGAAGCTCTTCGAGGTGGTGCGTGACCAGCACCGTCGCGAGGTCGGGATGCGTCGTGTGCAGGTGATCGACGGTCTCGAGCAGCTGTTCGCGTGCGGCGACGTCGAGGCCCGTCGAGGGCTCGTCGAGCAGCAGCAGCGGCGGATCCATGAGCAGGGCACGAGCGATCAGCGCGCGGCCGCGCTCGCCCTGCGACATGGTGGGCCAGCGGGCCGCGTCCTTGCCGCCGAGGCCGAGCGCATCGATCAGCTCGTCGGCGCGGGAGACCAGCTCGGGGGCGGGCACCCAGCGGTTCATCCGCTCGTTCGTGCCGGTCGCGCCCGTCAGCACCACGTCCTGGATCGACAGGGCCGCGCTCACCGCGTGGCGCGGATTGACGTGTCCGATCGATTCCCGGAGCCTCCGGATTTCGACGCGTCCGAGCTGCTGGCCGAGCACGAACACCGATCCGCGGGTCGGATGCTGGTGGGCGCCGCACATGCTCAGCATCGTCGACTTCCCTGCGCCGTTCGCGCCGATGAGGGCCCAGTGCTCGCCGGCATTCACGGTCATGTCGATGCCCGACAGGATCTGCCGCCCCGATCGCACGACATCCACGGACTCCAAGCGCAGGATCTCCGTCACGCGTTCCCTCTTCCTCGTTCGACGATGCTGCGTGCTGCGGCGAGCACGGCGGCGGTGCTCGCGGTGAGGACCGAACGGTCCAGGCCGGCCGCCCAGCGGCTCTCGCCCTCGGTGCGGTACTCGAGCATGGTCAGTGCCTCGCTGCTGTCGCCCTCGCGAACGCTCGCCTGGTGCAACCCTTTCACATCGAGGTCGATGCCTCCTTCGCGCAGCGCGGCTGCGAGCGCCTCGACGGGGCCGATCTCGTCGTACTCGCGACGGATCGCGGCACCGTCGATGCGCACCGCGACGCGCGCTCCGGATCCGACGACATCGAGCCGTTCGAGCTGCACGCGTGCATCGTCGCGATCGATGTATGCCGCACGGAACATGCGCCACAGGTCTGCCGCGGTGACCTCCTCACCGGTGTCGTCCGTGCGCCGCTGCACGTGGCGCGCGAAGTCGACCTGCGCACGGCGCGGCAGCTCCAGCCCGAACTCGGCCTCGAGCACGTAGGCGATGCCGCCCTTGCCCGACTGCGAATTCACGCGGATCACGGCGTCATAGGTGCGGCCGAGGTCTGCGGGGTCGACCGGCAGGTACGGAACGCGCCACGCGATCTCGGACGGCGGCCGGTCGAGCTCTGCCGCACGGGAGCGGTGCTCGGCGAACCCCTTGCGGATCGCGTCCTGGTGCGTGCCGCTGAAGGCCGTGTGCACGAGATCGCCGACGTACGGATGGCGCGGGTGCACGGCGATGCGCGTGCAGTGCTCGACCGTGCGGCGGATCTCGTCGATGTCGGAGAAGTCGATCATGGGATCGATGCCCTGCGCGTGCAGGTTGAGGGCGAGCGTCGCGATGTCGACGTTGCCCGTGCGTTCGCCGTTGCCGAAGATGCAGCCCTCGATGCGCTGCGCCCCCGCGAGCACGGCCAGCTCCGCGCACGCGATCCCCGTGCCGCGATCGTTGTGCGGGTGCACCGAGAGGATCACGCTGTCGCGGCGGGCGAGGTTGCGATGCATGAACTCGATCTGATCGGCGTACACGTTGGGCGTGGCGATCTCCACCGTCGCCGGCAGGTTCAGGATCACGGGGCGATCGGGCGCGGCCTGCCACAGGTCGGTGACGGCATCGCAGATCTCGAGCGCATAGTCGGGCTCCGTGAGGGTGAACACCTCGGGGCTGAACTGGAACCGCACGTTCGGCAGGTCTCCCGCGAGGTCGAGCACATCGCGCGCACCGGCGAGGATCAGCTCGGCGAGCGACGCCCTGTCGTGGCCCAGAACGGCCTCGCGCCACGTCGGGGCGGTCGCCGTGTACATGTGGATCACGACCGGATTGGTGATTCCGCGGATCGACGCGACCGTGCGCTCGATGAGGTCGCGCCGAGCCGGAGTGAACACGACGATCGTCACGTCGTCGGGCGCGATATCGGTCTCGGCGATCAGCCGCACGAAATCGAAGTCCGTGCGGCTCGCCGAGGGATACCCGACCTCGATCTCCTTGTAGCCCATCCGAACCATCAGCTCGAAGAAGCGCCGCTTGCGCTCGGGGTCCATCGGCTCGCTGAGCGCCTGATTGCCGTCGCGCAGGTCGACCGGAACCCAGAGGGGTGCGGCGGTCAGGCGCGCGCTCGGCCAGGCGCGATCCGCGTTCGGCACGTCGACGCGGGCGAAGACATCGGCGTAGCGGTGGGAGGGCATGCGGGACGGGGTTTGACGATTCCAGAGATCGGTCATGACGGGATTCCTCTGCGATGGGGTTCGGTCGACCGGTGCATCGCAGAACTCCACGGAGGGGAGCCGGTCTGACTAGGCCCCGCCGTGGCGGCGAAGGAGGAGGGTCCCGTGGAAGCGCATGCGTCGACCCTAGCACAACTTCTCAGACAAGTAGAGAAGAAGGGGGTCGTTTGCGCTCACGCCCGCCCGGACGCGAGCGGCACGAGCGGCGGGCGTTCGGCCGTCGTGGTCAGGTCGATCCGCCGCCCCTCCTCCGCCGAGCGCAGGAGCGTCGTCATGATCTCCTGCACGTGCAGAGCGATCGATCCGGATGCGCGGCCGTGCCCGTGCGCGAAATCGATCAGGCCGATTCCGCGCGACGCCTGCTCGTACCCGGCGGCGGGCGGAACGAGCGACCAGGACGAGGCGCCCGCGCGGAACACACGCACGTCGCCGTCGAACCCGTTCGGATCGGGCGCCGACAGCGATCCCGTCTCGCCGTGCACCTCGATCGGGGCGGCCTCGGTCGCCGTGCCGTCGAAGCTGAACGTGACGGTCGAGATCGCACCGCCCGCATGCTCGAGCGTTCCGGTCACATGCGTGTCGATCTCGACGGGGATCCGCTCGCCCTCGCGCGGGCCCGAGCCGATCACCCGGGTGTCGCGAGGGCGCGACGAGGTGCCGCTCACGCGCACGACGGGGCCGAGCAGGTGGAAGAGCGAGGTGAGGTAGTACGGGCCCATGTCGAGCAGCGGGCCGCCGCCGTCGCGGTAGTAGAAATCGGGTTGCGGGTGCCACCGCTCGTGCCCGGCCGAGACCCACGTCGCTGTCGCCGCGACGGGGCGCCCGATCCCGTCCTCGTCGATGACGCGCCGCGCCGTTTGGATGCCCGTGCCGAGCACCGTGTCGGGCGCGCCGCCGACCCACGCGGATCCGGCCGCTGACATCACACGCTGCGCGTCGGCGAATGTTGCCGCGAGGGGCTTCTCGCCGTAGACGTTCTTGCCGTGCTCGAGCGCCGCGAGCGCAACGGCTGCGTGTGCGGCGGGGATCGTGAGGTTCAGCACCGTGTCGACCGACGGATCCGCGGTGAGCTCCTCGACGCTCATCGCGCGGCAGCCGTCGAGATCGGCGGCCACGGCCTCGGCGCGCGCCGCGTCGAGATCGGCGGCCGCGACGATCCGCACCGCGGGATGGGACCGGAGGGTCTCGAGGTACTGCTTCGAGATGACCCCGAGCCCGACTATTCCGATGCGGTGCGGCTCGCCCACAGCATGCCCCTCTCGACGATGGTTCTGACCTGTTCGTTCTGCAACACGTCGACGCTGTGGCCCGGCGTGGCGACGAAGACGCGCCCCTCGCCCCATTCGCGCGTCCACACGGCGGGCGTCGTCACCGAGCGATGCCAGGGATGGTGCGGCCGGAACGGATGCGTCGTGGTCGCCAGCACGTCGTTCAGATCATCGGTGAGCACCCAGTACTGCTCGGTGTCGAGCCGGATGTCGCCGACGCCCGCGGTGATCGGGTGCGTGCGCCCGAGGTCGGTGATCTCGATCGAATGGGGCAGGAAGTTGTCGCTCGCGTCGCCGACGAGCTCGGACGGGTGCTTCGACGGGTGCGTTGCGAACTGCCCGCCGATCAGCTGCAGATAGTCGGACGACGACCGGTACGCGTCGGCGATGCCGCCGTGCCAGCCCGCGAGCCCGGTGCCGGCGGCGACCGCCGCGCGCAGGCCGGCCGTCGCCTCGCGCGAGATCTGCGACATGGTCACGCACTGCACGATCAGGTCGATCTCGGCCATCGCGTCGGCGTCGGCGTAGATCTCGCTCGACTCCTCGATGCGCACGGCGTATCCCTCGCGCTCGAGGAACGGGATGAACAGTTCTGTCGTCTCGACGGGGCTGTGTCCTTCCCAGCCGCCTCGAACGATGAGGGCGCGGTGTGCGGGCATCAGAGGATCCTCCGGGCGTCAGCGGATTTGGTGACATCGACAACAATGCCAGGTCCGGACGCCCGGTGCCACGTCAGATCAGCGACTTGGTGTGCCAGACCGTCTTCGTCTCGGTGAACGCCGCGATCTTCTGCAGGGATCCGTCGAGATCGTCCGTCGGACGCACGACGCGGGTGATCGTCTCGGCCGCGGCCTCTTCGAGGGGGACCCAGTCGAGGGATCCCGCTCCGGTGAGATCGAGGGCATCGACGTCGGCGTGCGACGCGAGCCACGGACCGAGCTCGGCCGGCGACCCCGTCAGAATGTTCACGACGCCGCCGGGCACGTCGCTCGTCGCGATGACCTCCGCGAACGAGATCGCGGGGAGCGGAGCGCTCTCCTGCGCGATGACGACGACGGTGTTCCCCGAGACGATCGCCGGAGCGATGACGGCCACCAGACCACGAAGGCTGTCGGATCCCTGCGGGGCGATCTGCGCGACGACGCCCGTCGGCTCGGGAACCGAGAGGTTGAAATAGGGCCCGGCCACGGGGTTGGCGCTGCCGAGCACCTGAGCGTACTTGTCGGCCCATCCGGCGTACCAGACCCACAGGTCGATCGCGCGGTCGACCTGTGCGGCGGCGGATGCGGCCGAGACGCCCTCGAGCGCGCGGATCTCGTCGATGAACTGCGCTCGGCGCCCCTCGAGCATCTCGGCGATGCGATAGAGCACCTGCACGCGGTTGTACGAGGTGGCGCCCGACCAGCCGGCGAACGCGGATCGGGCCGCGGTGACCGCGTCGCGGGCGTCCTTGCGCGAAGACTGGGCTGCGTTCGCCACGAACTCCCCCTCTGCCGAGGTCACACGATACGTGCGGCCGGACTCGCTGCGGGGGAACGCCCCGCCGATGAACTGCTTGTACGTCTTGGGAATCTGGAGCCGGCTCATTTCGCGGATCCCTTCTCGTCTGCGAGGTACGACATGAGGCCCGGGCGCCCGCCCTCGCGGCCGTAGCCCGATTCGCGGTAGCCGCCGAACGGCGATGCGGGGTCGAACTTGTTGAAGGTGTTCGTCCACACGACGCCGGCACGCAGCTTGTCGGCGACCGACAGCACGCGCGATCCCTTGTCGCTCCAGATGCCGGCGGACAGGCCGTAGGGCGTGTTGTTCGCCTTCGCGATCGCCTCGGCGGGGGTGCGGAAGGTCATCACGCTCAGCACGGGGCCGAAGATCTCCTCGCGCGCGACGCGGTGGCTCGTCGAGACGCCCGTGAGCAGCGTGGGGCGGAACCAGAAGCCCTCGTCGGGCAGGTCGCACTCGGGCGCCCACGAGACGGCGCCCTCGTCGACGCCCGCGGCCGTGAGCTCCTCGATGCGTGCGAGCTGCGCCGCCGAGTTGATCGCACCGACGTCGGTGTTCTTGTCGAGCGGGTCTCCGACGCGCAGCGTTTCCATGCGCCGCTGCAGGCGCTCCACGAACTCGTCGTGGGCCGACTCCTGGATCAGCAGGCGCGAGCCCGCGCAGCAGACCTGGCCCTGGTTGAAGAAGATGCCCGTCACGACGCCCTCGACGGCCTGGTCGATCGGCGCATCGTCGAACACGATGTTCGCGCCCTTGCCTCCGAGCTCGAGCGTCAGCTTCTTCTTGGACCCCGCGACCGCGCGCGCGATCGATCGTCCGACGGCCGTCGATCCGGTGAAGGCCACCTTGTCGACGTCGTCGTGGCTGACGAGCGCGTGTCCGGTCTCACCGGCGCCCGCGATGATGTTCACGACACCGGCCGGCAGGTCCGCCTGCTGCACGATCTCGGCGAAGAGCAGCGCCGTCAGCGGCGTCGTCTGCGCAGGCTTCAGCACCACGGTGTTGCCGGCCGCGAGCGCGGGGGCGATCTTCCACGCCAGCATCATGAGCGGGAAGTTCCAGGGGATCACCTGCGCGGCGACGCCGAGCGAGCGAGGGTTCCTGAGCCCGGCGTATTCGAGCTTGTCGGCCCAGCCGGCGTAGTAGAAGAACCACGCGGCCGCCGTCGGCACGTCGAAGTCGCGGGTCTCCTTGATCGGCTTGCCGTTGTCGAGGCTCTCGGCGACGGCGAGCTCGCGGGCGCGCTCCTGCACGATCCGCGCGATGCGGAACAGGTACTTCGCGCGCTCTGCGCCCGGCATCTTCGACCACACCGTGTCGTAGGCGCGTCGCGCGGCGACGACGGCCCGGTCGACGTCGCTCGCATCGGCGGTCTGGAACGTCGCGATGCGCGATCCGTCGGCGGGCGAGATCGATTCGAGCGGATCCCCGTGGCCGTCCGTCAGCTCGCCGTCGATGAACAGGCCGTAGGAGTCTTCGAGGTTCAAGATCGCCCGCGACTCCGGAGCCGGGGCGTATTCGAGGAATGACATGTCCGATTCCTTAGTCGATGGTGACGTACGGTGCGGCCGAGTAGCGGCCCGAGGTGATCTTCTGGCGCTGCAGCAGCACGTCGTTGGTGAGGCTCGACGCGCCGAAGCGGAACAGCTCGGGCGTGAGCCACTCCTCGCCCACGGTCTCGGCGACCGTGACGAGATAGCGGATCGCGTCCTTCGAGGTGCGGATGCCGCCCGCAGGCTTCACGCCGATCGATTCGCCGGTGAGGCGCTTCCAATCGCGCACGACCTCGAGCATCGACAGCGTGACCGGAAGGGTCGCGGCGGGGGAGACCTTGCCGGTCGAGGTCTTGATGAAGTCGCCGCCCGCCAGGATCGCGAGCCACGACGCGCGGCGCACGTTGTCGTACGTGTTGAGCTCGCCGGTCTCGAGGATCACCTTCAGATGGGCGACGGACCCGTCGGGGCGGCGGCACGCCTCCTTCACCGCGACGATCTGGTCGAACACCTCGCCGTAGCGGCCCTCGAGGAATGCGCCGCGGTCGATGACCATGTCGATCTCGTCAGCGCCCGCGGACACGGCATCGCGCGTGTCGGCGAGCTTGACGGCGAGCGAGGCGCGGCCGCTCGGGAACGCGGTCGCGACGGCGGCGACCTGGATCTCGCCGTGCGCGGATCCGAGCGCGCTCACGGCCTCGCCGACCATGTCGCCGTACACGCAGACGGCGGCGACGCGCGGGCAGGAGGGGTCTGCGGGATCCGGCACGAGGGCCTTGCCCACGAGCGAGCGCACTTTGCCCGCGGTATCGGCGCCCTCGAGAGTCGTCAGGTCGATGAGCGAGATGATCCTGTCGAGCGCCCACGCCTTCGACGACGTCTTGATCGAACGCGTCGCCAGCTGGGCCGCGCGCGCCTCGAGCCCGACCGCGTCGATCCCCGGCAGCCCGTGCAGGAATCGTCGCAGGTTCGCATCGTCGGGCGCACCGCCGAGCACGCTCAGCGCGCTCGCGCGGAGAACAGGCGCGGCGGCCGCGTTCGCCTGATCGGCTTGCTTCGTCATTGAGTGTCCTTCCGACGAGATCGGCGACGCGGGATCGCCTCGCACACGAGCCTACTGTCGCGGGCCGTGAGAATCTCGGGGCCGGACGCAATCGAGCCGGGTTCGCCGACCGGCGTCCGACAGGAGACAATGGGAGGATGCCCGAACCTGTCGACACCCCCGGATCCGTGTGGCGTGCGCCGGGGATGGCGGCGCTGCTCGCGACGTCGGCGCTCGGCTTCGCCGGCTTCGCGCTCCTGCTTCCGACCGCCCCGCTGTGGGCGCGGCAGGTCGGTGCCGACGAGGGCGGGGCGGGCCTCGTCAACGCCGTGCTGATGTGCGCCACCGTGCTCGTGCAGTCGATCACCCCGTGGGCGCTGCGCACGGTCGGCTGGCGGGTCACGCTGTCGATCGGCATGGTGCTGCTCGGCCTGCCGTCGCTGCTGTTCGTCTTCACCGATGCGCTGTGGGGGATCCTCGCGATCTCCGCCCTGCGCGGCGCGGGCTTCGCCGCTCTGACGGTGTGCGGTGCGAGCGCCGTCGCGCACCTCGTGCCGTCGACGCATCGCGGACGCGCTGTCGGTGTGTACGGCCTGTCGATCGCGGTGCCGCAGTTCCTGCTCACGCCGACGTCGGCGTGGATCGCGCAGTCGGTCGACTTCCGACTCGTCTTCGTGCTCGGCTGCCTGCCCGTGCTCGCCGTGCCCTTCGCGCTCGTGCTCGGCGCGCGGATTGATCGGCACGTCGACGACGATGACGGCGCGGAGGGAAGCGGATCCGGCGGACGCCGCGCGTACCTCGCGCTCGCGCTGCCCGCGCTCGTGCTGCTCGCCATCACCACACCGGGCGGAGCCATCATCTCGTTCGCGCCGCAGCTCGGGTTCGCGTCGCTCGCGGTCGTGCTCAGCCTGTTCGGACTCACCGGCGTGGCGGCGTTCTCGCGCTGGATCGCGGGCGGGCTCGCCGATCACTACGGCCCGCACCGCTTCATCGCGCCGCTGCTCCTGACCGGGGCCGTCGGGCTCGTGCTCGTCGCGTGGGCCGTGACGGATCCGGACGGCAGCGCGGTTCTGCTCGTCGCCGGCACGATGATCGTGGGCATCGCCTACGGGTCGCTGCAGAACCTCACTCTCGTGATCTCGTTCGCCGCGGTGCCGACCCGCATGCGCGACGTCGCGAGCACGACATGGAACATCGGGTTCGATACGGGCACCGGCCTGGGCTCGCTCGTCGTCGGCTTCATCGCCGCGGGAACGAGCTTCGCCGTCGGGTTCTCGGTCACCGCGAGCTTCTGCGTCGTCGTCGCGGCGCTCTATCTGATCCGTCTGGGCCTGCTTCGCCGACGCGCGCTGGATCAGCCGCCCGCGTTCTGACGCGTGTGCTGCGCGACCGCGCGCAGGTGAGCGGGCGCCGGTTCGACCACGTGCTCGGCGTATTCGGGGTGCTTCGGCAGCCAGGCCTTCACGTACGGGCAGACCGGCACGATCCCGAGCCCGGACGCGATGGCGTCGTCGACGGCGCCGCGCACCAGCACCGATGCGAGGCCCTGCCCCGCGTAGTCGGGCGAGACGGCGGTGTGGAACAGTACGCGGTCTCCCTCATGATCGACGTACTGCTCCTCGCCGATCTCGGCGTCTTCGTCGAGCAGGACGTAGCGGTTCTCCAGCGGTCGGTGTTCGACGTCGGCCATGATGATCGATCCTCACTCGCGCGGGCGCAGCCGCGCGTTCGGCAGCACGGGGGCGGGCAGCGGGGCGGGCTGTCCGGTCGGGAAGTCTCCGAAGAGCGGATCCGCGGTGTCACCGGGCTCGAACCCGAGCTCGGCCTGATAGCGCTCGCGGAACTCGACGATCTCGTCGTGGCTGCGGCCGACGAAGTTCCACCACATCACGATCTGCTCGCCGAACGGCACGCCGCCCAGCAGCAGGATCCGCGCGTCTGCGTCGCCCGACGCCAGCCGCACGGTGTCGGAGCCGACGGCGACGTATCCGAGCGATCCGTGGGCGACCTCGGTGCCGTTCACCACGGCGTCGCCCGTCTCGGCGAGCGCGGCGAACTCGAAGTCGCGGCGCACGTCGAGCGTGACCGACGCGCCGGCCTGCAGCGTCAGCTCCGCCCCGAGCAGGTCGGGCGTGCGCGTGTCGACCGGTGAGGCGGATCCGGCGAGCTCGCCCAGGAAGACGCGCGCGCTCACGCCGGGCGCGGGGATGACGGCGTCGGGGACGTAGTGCTCGAAGTGGTTGTCGCTGAAGCGCTGCGACTCCGGAAGGGCGTACCAGAGCTGCACGCCGTGGAGCGTGGTCGTCTCGTCGGGCGAGATCTCCTGGTGGGTGATGCCCCGACCCGCGATCATGAGGTTGAGCTCGCCCGGCTTCACGCGCGCGGCGTGGCCGGCCGAGTCCAGGTGGTCGATCTCGCCGCTGAACAGCCACGACACGGTCGCGAGGCCGGTGTGCGGGTGGCGCGGCACGCGCATGCCGCCTGTGACCGACACGTCATCGGGGCCGTAGTGATCGAGGAAGCACCACGATCCGACGAGCGATCGCTTGCGCTGCGGCAGCGTGCGCCGGACGGACATCGCGCGCGGGCCGCCGAGGGGCACGTCGCGGGGCGTGAGCACCTCGACGTCGGAGCAGGGCTCGCCGGGCTCGAGAACGGCGACGTGGGGGAAGCGCTCCTCATTGCTCATGTGGCCAGCGTACGACGCAGGCCGGAAATGAGGCAGAAGTAGAGCATTGACAATAGTGTGTGGCACACAGTATTGTTTCTCGCATGACCGACGCATTCGTTGCCCATGTGCAGGAGCTGCGGCGGGGGACGATCGTCCTCGCCTGTCTGCGGCTGCTGCGCGAGGCAGGCTACGGATACAGCCTGCTCGAGCAGCTCGCCAGCCACGGCTTCGAGACCGACGCGAACACGCTGTATCCGCTGCTCCGACGCCTCGAGAAGCAGGGCTACCTCGAGAGCGAGTGGAACACCGACCAGTCGCGTCCGCGCAAGTTCTATCTCACCTCCGACGAGGGAGAGCGGCTCGCCGAGACGCTCACCGCCGAATGGCACCTTCTGACGCGTGCGATCGCGTCTCTCACCGATGAGGAGAAGTGACATGACCGCCACGCTCACGGAACGCTATGTTCACGACACGATCCGCCGCCTGCCCGTCGACGCGCGGGACGACGTGCGGCGGGAGCTCGAGGGATCCATCGCCGACGCCGTCGAGGCGCGCGTCGAGCGCGGCGCCGCGCCCGCGGAGGCCGAGCGCCTCGCGCTCGAGGACCTCGGCGATCCCGCGGCGCTCGCGAGCGGCTTCGCGGATCGTCCCCTCACTCTGATCGGTCCGCGGTTCTTCCTGCTGTGGTGGCGCATGCTGAAGCTGCTGCTGTGGAGCGTCACACCGCTCGCGGGCGCGGGCGTCGCGATCGGGCACGCCGTCGCGGCGGATCCCGTCGGCACGATCATCGCCGAGGCGATCGTGGTGATGATCAGCGTCATCATGCACCTGTTCTTCTGGACGACGGTCGTCTTCGCGATCCTCGATCGCTCCGGTGCGCGCGTGACGACGCGGTGGACCGTCGACCGGCTGCCCGAAGCGCCCGAGCGCCAGGGCGGCGTGGTCGACGCCGTGGCATCCGTCGTCGTGCTCGCGCTCGTCGCCGGAGCCGTGCTCTGGGACCGCTTCCGCGGGTTCGCCTTCCTCGAGGACGCCTGGTCATCGGTGCTGAGCGCCGAGCTCTGGCCCTGGTGGATCGGCGGCCTGTTCGCGATCATGCTCGCCGAGGCCGTGTTCGTGCTGGTGCGCGCGACGCGCGGCGCCTGGACGCGGGGACTCGCTGTGGTCCGCACCGCGCTTGCCGTCGTCTTCGTCAGCTGGATGGCGACCGTCCTCGGGCGCGGAATCCTGCTGGCGCCGGAGATCGGCGCCGCGCTGTCCGGGATCGGCGTGGGGCCGGAAGTGATGCGGATCCTTGCGATCCTCCTCGCTGCGGGCGTTGCGGTCGGCGCGGTCGCGAGCGTCGTGCAGGCCTGGAACGGCGTGCGCCGCGGGCGCTGACGCGGCGCCGCGGCCCGCGCGGGCTGACGGACGCGTACGCTGGAGCGCGATGACGAGCGACTTCTCCCGCCCCGTGTTCCGTCCCTCCGCGACCTTCGACAGGCTGTTCGCGTCCGAGGATCCCGCCGAGGTCTCGCGCGCGGCCCACGCGACGGCGACGACGCTGCTCGCTCGGGCGCGGGAGGACGAGGATCCCGCGACCGTCGAGCGTCTGATCGCGTTCACGGCGTCGCACGGCATTGACGACATCGCACAGCTTTGGTCGCGGTCGCCCGCGAAGTCGCTGCCCGGTGCGCTGTGGCGCATGTACCTGATGCAGCTGAGCATCCACGACGATCCGCAGACAGCGGCGCTGCTGTATGAGCGCGGGCGGCACGAGCTGCGCACGACCGACGCGGTCGTCGCGGGCGCGCCGATGCCCGCGGGGCCCGAGGAGCTCGTCACGCTCATCGACGCGATCCTGCGCGGTGCGTTCACGGGCGACTTCGCCGTCGCCCTCGATCGCACGGCAGCGTTCTGCCGCATACAGGCATCCGGATCCACGCACCTGGCCGACGACTACGAGACGACGGAGCCGGAGCGCGCCTCGGCGTTCACGACGCGCGCGCTGCGCCTCGCATCCTTCGCCGACGACCTCGCCGTCGCCTCGCGCATGTGGCGTCGCGACGAGCTGCTCTGACCCACCGTGTCCCATGCGGTGCGGGTCTGACGCCCTGATTCCCGCCGGAAGCGGGACATGGTGGCATGAAGGTGCCGAGCCGCAGAAGTACGCCTCACGGCGGAAGGCCGCTCGAAGCGGCGAAATTTGGAGCCCGGGGTAATCTGCGGCCCGGCACTCACAGTGTAACGAACCCGCGCCGCAGGTATTCCCGACGGCGCGGATCCGTCGTCACCCGAAGCGGCCCGAGACGTAGTCCTCGGTTGCCTTCTCGGCGGGCGTGGTGAAGATCTTCGTCGTGTCGTCGTACTCGATGAGCTTGCCCGGCTTGCCCGTGCCGGCGATGTTGAAGAACGCCGTCTTGTCGCTCACGCGACTGGCCTGCTGCATGTTGTGCGTGACGATCACGACCGTGTAGTCGTTCTTGATCTCGGCGATGAGCTCTTCGATAGCGAAGGTCGAGATCGGGTCGAGGGCCGAGCAGGGCTCGTCCATGAGGATCACGTCGGGGGAGACCGCGATCGCACGGGCGATGCAGAGGCGCTGCTGCTGCCCGCCCGACAATCCCGATCCCGGCTTCTCCAGGCGGTCCTTGACCTCGTTCCAGAGGTTCGCACCGCGCAGCGACTGTTCGACGAGGGCATCCTGATCGCTCTTGGCCATGCGGCGATTGTTGAGCTTGACGCCGGCGAGCACATTGTCGCGGATGGACATGGTGGGGAAGGGGTTGGGGCGCTGGAAGACCATGCCCACCTGGCGCCGCACGAGCACGGGGTCGACGCCGTGGCCGTAGAGGTTCCTGCCGTCGATCAGCACCTCGCCCTCGACGCGGGCCCCCGGGATGACCTCGTGCATGCGGTTCAGCGTGCGCAGAAAGGTCGACTTGCCGCAGCCCGACGGGCCGATGAAGGCCGTGACGGTGCCCGGCTGCACGTCGAGCGAGACGCCCTCAACGGCGAGGAAGTCGCCGTAGTAGACGTTGAGGTCGTTGACTTCGATGCTCTTGGACATCTGTGTGAATCCTTCTTCGTTGCTTACGACGGAGCCGCTCAGCGACCGCTGGTCTTGGGGGCGAACAGCTTGGAGATGAGGCGCGCGAGCAGGTTCAGCACCATCACGATGAGCAGCAGCGTGAGCGCCGCGGCCCACGCGCGTTCGAGCGATGCGCCCGGGCTCGAGGCGCTCGGATACATGAACTCGTTGTAGACGAACACCGGCAGGGTCATCATCTGGCCGTTCGAGCTCTCGAACGGGTTGACCTGCAGGTTCTGCACGAAACCTGCTGTGAGCAGCAGGGGAGCCGTCTCGCCGATCACACGGGCGATCGCGAGCATGATCGACGTCGTGATCCCGGCGATCGCGGTCGGCAGCACGACCTTGACGATCGTGAGCCACTTCGGCACGCCGAGCGCATACGAGGCCTCGCGCAGCTCGTTCGGCACGATGCGCAGCATCTCCTCGGATCCGCGCACGACGACGGGGATCATGAGCACGCTGAGCGCCAGGGCGCCCATGATGCCCATGCGCACGCCGGGGCCGAGCAGGAGCGCGAAGACCGAGTAGATGAACAGACCGGCGACGATCGACGGGATGCCCGTCATGACGTCGACGAAGAAGGTGATCGACTTCGAGAGGCGATTGCCGTTGCCGTACTCGATCAGATAGATCGACGTCATCAGGCCGATCGGCACGGAGATCAGCGCCGCGAGGCCCGTGATGATGAGGGTGCCCCAGATCGCGTGCACGGCGCCGCCGCCCTCGCCGATGATGTTGCGCATCGAGAAGCTGAAGAACTCGGCGTCCATGCGCGCGATGCCGTTGGAGACCACGGTCCACAGCAGGGAGATGAGCGGCAGGCAGGCGATCACGAACGCCGTCGAGATCAGCGCCGTCATGAGGCGGTCCGTCGCGTGACGGCGGGTCTCAGCGATCGCGGAGACGACGACGATGAGCACGATGTAGATCACCATGCCGACGAAGAGCGTGCCGGCGATGTTGAAGTCTGCCGTGTCGCCGCCGTTCAGCGCGACGCCGAACACAGCGGCCGAGATGGCCATGGAGCCGAGCAGGATCGCCCAGGGGGCCCAGCCGGGCAGGTGTCCCGTCGAGATCGACCGCGAGCGAGCGGACACGGAGGAGGCGTGGGGAGTGGTCATGTCAGTTCGCTCCCGAGAACTCGGCGCGGCGGTTCACGAGCCAGCGCGCGATCGCGTTGACGGCGAAGGTCACGATGAACAGGATGAGGCCCGTGGCGATCAGGGTGTTGACGCCGGTGCCGTACGCCTCGGGGAAGTGCAGCGCGATGTTCGCGGCGATCGACTGCGGGTTGCCCGACTGCAGCAGCTGGAACGCGACGATCGGCGAGCCCGAGAGGACCATCGTCACGGCCATCGTCTCGCCGAGCGCGCGCCCGAGGCCGAGCATCGCACCGGATACCATGCCGCCGCGCGCGAAGGGCAGCACCGACATCCGGATCATCTCCCACCGGGTCGCTCCGAGGGCCAGCGCGGCCTCTTCGTGCAGCTTCGGCGTCTGCAGGAACACCTCGCGGCAGATGGCGGTCATGATCGGCAGGATCATGACCGCCAGCACGAGTGCGGCGGTCATGATCGTGCGGCCGCTGGCCGAAACGGGCCCGGCGAAGAAGAGATCGAGCACGGGAAGCGTGCCGAGGGTGTTGGTCAGGGTGACGTAGAAGGGCTGCAGGAAGCCCGAGAAGAACAGCGCGCCCCAGAGGCCGAAGACGACCGAGGGGACGGCCGCCAGCAGGTCGATGACGTACCCGAGCACGGCCGCGAGCCTGCGGGGCGCGTAGTGCGAGATGAACAGCGCGATGCCGATCGCGATCGGCGTGGCGATGATCAGCGCGAGGAGTGACGACCACAGGGTGCCGAACAGCAGCGGGAGGGCATAGCTCCAGAAGTTCTGGCCATCGAGCATCGGGTTGTCGGCCGGATCCGTGGCGAACGCCGGGATCGACTGGGCGATGAGGAAGAACGCCGTCGCGGCCAGGACGATCAGGATGATGATGCCGGCGCCGAGCGACGCGCCGGAGAACGCGAGGTCGCCCGGTCTCTTCCGCGCGCGGGTCTTGGCGGTGGGCGGTGAGTGCGGCGTGTCGGGCGCGTGCGCCTTCTCCGTGATGCTCATTGGCTCCCAGTTCTGCTACGTGGGGGACTCATGCGTGTGCCCCCGGGCAGGGTCGAGGCTCTTCTCGAACCCTGCCGCGGGGGCATTCGAACCGGAATTCAGCTTAGACGGCCGAGTTCAGGTTCTGGGAACCTATTCGGTGACGATCGCGTCGATCGCGCCCATGACCTGCTCGCGCAGGCCCTCGGAGATCGGCGCACTGCCGGCCTCGTCCGAGGCGACCTGCTGGCCCTCCTCCGACGCGACGAACGTGAAGTAGTCCTTCACGAGCTGAGCCTTCTCCGTGTCCTCGTACTCGGCGCAGCCGATGAGGTACGACACGAGGGCGATCGGGTAGGCGCCGTCCGATGCGGAGGCGGGGTCGACCGAGAAGACCAGGTCCTGATCTTCGCGGCCGTCCTCGAGGTCGGAGTTCTCGATGAGCTTCGAGGCGGCCTCCGACGAGTACGGCACGTACTCGCCGTCGACGCCCACAGCCACCTGACCGGCGTCCTCGGGCACCTGCGACGCGTCGAGGTAGCCGATGGTGCCCTCGCTGGATCCCACGACCTGCGAGATGCCCTGCGTGCCCTGGGCGCGCTCGGTGCCGTCGATGGGCCACTCGTCGCCGACCTCGAACGTCCACACGTCGGGGGCGGTCGCGGCGAGGTACGTCACGAACGTCTCGGTCGTGCCGGACGCGTCGGAGCGGTTGACGGGGGTGATCGCGAGGTCGGGCAGCTCGACGCCCTCGTTCTGCGAGGCGATCGCCTCGTCGTTCCACTGCGTGATCTCCCCCGCGAAGATGCCGGCGATCGTCTCCGCGTCGAGGTTCAGCGTGTCGATCTCGGGCAGGTTGAAAGCGAGCGCGACCGGCGAGATGTAGGTCGGGATCTCGACGATGCTGTCCGACGTGCACGTCGCGAACCCGCCCTCGAACTCGTCGAGCTCGAACGCGCGGTCGGAGCCGATGAAGTCGGATGCGCCGGCGATGAAGTTGTCGCGGCCGGTGCCCGAGCCCGTCGACTCGTAGTTGACCGTGGCCTCGGGGTTGTTCTGCTGGAACGTCGCGACGAGGGCGGCCTGCGCCGCGGCCTGCGAGGAGGCGCCCGTCGCGCCGAGCGTGCCCGCCGAGCCTGCGGGAGCCTCGGAGGCGCCGCCGTCGGCCGGTGCGTCACCGGCGGGAGCCTCGTTCGCGGCGCAGCCGGCGAGGGTGAGGGCGGCAACGGCACCGATAGCGGCGATTCCGGAAAGACGAGAAAGCTTCACGAAGAAATCCGATCCATTCATAGAGGACAGGTCTGGTGCTGGGAGGGACGCCCAACACGTCCTGACGCTAAGTGCGCTCATTGACCGGATCGAAGACTCAAGGTGAACGGGAGATGAACGAGGGTGTGAGGATGCTCAGAGCGCGTAATCGGCGATGACCGGGGCGTGGTCGCTCCAGCGTGCGTCGTACGAGGGGTAGCGGTCGACGCGGTAGTCGGTCACGAGCGCCGCGAGTGCGGGCGTGGCCGCGTGATAGTCGATGCGCCATCCGGTGTCGTTGTCGAACGCCTGACCGCGGTTCGACCACCACGAGTAGGGGCCGTCGACCTCACCGGCGAACGTGCGTCCGACGTCGACGAAACCGAGGCCCGTGCGGCCCGCCGCGAACGGGCGCGTGTCGCTCAGCTCGCCGACCTTTCCGCGTGCGCTCGAGATCTGACCCTCGACGGGGGAGCCGGAAGCGCCCAGGAACCAATCGAAGTACGCGCGCTCGCGGGCGAGATAGCCGGAGCGTGACACGTTGCCCTTCCAGTTCTTGATGTCGAGCGGGCGGTGTCCAACGTTGAGATCTCCCGTCACGACGGCGAACTGGCCGAGGCGGGGCAGACGGTCGGCCATGGCATCGAGGAAGGCCCACTTCGCCTCCTGCTTCGGCGTACCGACCTCGCCGGAGTGCACGTACGCGCTCACGACCGTGACCGTGCGGTCTCCGATGACGAAGTCGGCCTCGATCCAGCGCCCGTGCGAATCGACCTCGTCGCCGCCGAGTCCGATGCGGTGCGCCGCCGACGGCTCGCGCGAGGCGATCGCGACGCCTGCGCGGCCCTTCTGCAGCGACTCGTCTTCGAGGATGTGCCAGCCGGGCAGCACCGCCTCGAGGTGCTCGCGCTGTCCGCGCACTTCTTGGATGGTGAGGATGTCGACGTCCGCGGATTCGACCCACGCGCCCATTCCCTTGCGAGCGGCGGCGCGGATCCCATTGACGTTCACGGAGGCGATGCGAGTCATGCCCACCAGCCTAACGACGAAGCGGGGCCCGGCACGATGCCGGACCCCGCTTCGCTCACGCCGGACGGATCAGCGGCCGCCCTTGAGGATGGCCTGCTTCACCTCGGCGATCGCCTTGGTGATCTCGATGCCGCGGGGGCACGCCTCGGTGCAGTTGAAGGTCGTGCGGCAGCGCCACACGCCCTCCTTGTCGTTGAGGATGTCGAGGCGCACCTGCGACTCATCATCGCGCGAGTCGAAGATGAAGCGGTGGGCGTTGACGATCGCGGCCGGGCCGAAGTACTGGCCGTCGGTCCAGAACACAGGGCACGACGAGGTGCACGCCGCGCACAGGATGCACTTCGTGGTGTCGTCGAACCGGGCGCGGTCCTCGATGGTCTGGTGGCGCTCCTTGCCCTTGTCGGGGCCGGAGTTCGCCTGCAGGAACGGCTGCACCTCGCGGAACGCCGCGAAGAAGGGCTCCATGTCGACGATCAGGTCCTTCTCGAGGGGCAGGCCCTTGATCGCCTCGATGTAGACGGGCTTCGAGATGTCGAGGTCCTTGATGAGCGTCTTGCAGGCGAGGCGGTTGCGCCCGTTGATGCGCATCGCATCGGATCCGCAGATGCCGTGCGCGCACGAGCGGCGGAACGACAGCGAACCGTCCATGTCCCACTTGATGCTGTGCAGGGCATCGAGCACGCGGTCGGTCGGGTACATCTCGACGTCGTAGTCGACCCACTTGGGCTCGGCGTCGACCTCCGGGTTGAAGCGGCGCACCATGAAGGTGACGAGGTACGACTGGATCGCCTCTTCTTCGGCCGGTGCGTCTGCCACGACAGCGGACATCAGTACTTCCTCTCCATGGGCGGGTAGCGCAGCTCGCCCGCCTCGTTCTTCGTGAACACGACCGGCTTCCACTCGAGTGCGATGTGGTCATCGGGATCGGCCGAGTGCGGGTCGCCCGTGAGATACGCCATCGTGTGCTTCATGTAGTTCGCGTCGTCGCGATCCGGGTAGTCCTCGCGCATATGGCCGCCGCGGCTCTCCTTGCGGTTGCGCGCGGCATACGCGACGATCTCCGCGAGATCGAGCAGGAAGCCGAGCTCGATCGCCTCGAGCAGATCGGTGTTGAACCTCTTGCCCCTGTCATCGACCGAGACGTTCATGTAGCGCTCGCGCAGCCCGTGGATCGTGCCCATGACGTTCGTCAGGGTCTCCTCCGTGCGGAACACCTGCGCGTTCTTGTCCATCTCCTCCTGCAGCGTGCGCCGGATGTCGGCCACGCGCTCGGTGCCCTGCGAAGTGCGCAGGCGCTCGACCATCTCGCGCACCTCCTTCGCGGGATCCTCGGGGAGGGGGACGAAGTCGGCCGACTTCGCGTATGCGACGGCATTGCGGCCCGAGCGCTTGCCGAACACATTGATGTCGAGCAGGGAGTTGGTGCCGAGGCGGTTGGAGCCGTGCACCGACACGCAGGCGCACTCGCCGGCCGCGTAGAGGCCCGGAACGATGTCGTCGTTGTTCGCGAGCACCTCGCCGTTGTTGTTCGTCGGGATGCCGCCCATCGCGTAGTGGGCGGTGGGCATCACGGGAACCGGCTCGACGACCGGGTCGACGCCCAGGTAGGTGCGGGCGAACTCGGTGATGTCGGGCAGCTTGGTCTCGAGGACCTCCGCACCGAGGTGGGTGCAGTCGAGGTAGACGTAGTCCTTGTTCGGGCCGGCGCCGCGTCCTTCGAGCACTTCCTTCACCATCGAGCGCGCGACGATATCGCGCGGCGCGAGGTCCTTGATGGTCGGGGCGTAGCGCTCCATGAAGCGCTCGCCGCTCGCGTTGCGCAGGATCGCGCCCTCGCCGCGCGCGCCCTCCGTGAGGAGGATGCCGAGGCCGGCGAGGCCGGTCGGGTGGAACTGGAAGAACTCGATGTCCTCCAGCGGCAGGCCCTTGCGCCAGATGATGCCGACGCCGTCGCCCGTGAGGGTGTGCGCGTTCGACGTCGTCTTGAACATCTTGCCGAACCCGCCGGTCGCGAACACGACCGACTTCGCCTGGAACACGTGCAGGTCGCCCGTGGCGAGCTCGAGCGCGACGATGCCGGAGACGCGCATGCGGCCGTCGTCGTCCTTCGACGTGACGAGGTCGAGCGCGTAGAACTCGTTGAAGAAGTTGATGCCGAGCTTGACGCAGTTCTGATACAGCGTCTGCAGGATCATGTGGCCCGTGCGGTCGGCGGCGTAGCACGCGCGGCGCACCGGCGACTTGCCGTGCTCGCGGGTGTGTCCGCCGAAGCGGCGCTGGTCGATCTTGCCGTCGGGCGTGCGGTTGAAGGGCAGGCCCATGTTCTCGAGGTCGATGACCGCGTCGATGGCCTCCTTCGCGAGGATCTCAGCGGCGTCCTGGTCGACGAGGTAGTCGCCGCCCTTGACGGTGTCGTAGGTGTGCCACTCGGCGTTGTCCTCTTCGACGTTCGCGAGCGCAGCGGCCATGCCGCCCTGCGCCGCGCCCGTGTGCGACCGCGTCGGGTAGAGCTTCGTCACGACGGCCGTCTTCGCGTTCGGACCGGCCTCGATGGCGGCGCGCATTCCGGCGCCGCCGGCGCCGACGATGACGACGTCATGCTGGTGGTAGTAGACGCCGTCTTTCAACTCTGCGTCAGGGTATGCGTTGGATGCCATTGCTATTTCGCAGTCTTTTCCGTCAGAGGGCCTGGCAGGCGGCGGCGATCTCGCCGCCGGCGCTCGCGCCGATGCAGGGATCGAAGGTGAACACGACGAGCGTGCCGAGCAGGATCATGAGCGCCGCAACGATGCCGATGACCCAGACGAGCGTGGCGCGCGCCTTGGCGCCCTGCACGTAGTCGTTCACGATGGTGCGCATGCCGTTGGCGCCGTGGATGAAGGCGAGCCACAGCATCAGGACGTCCCACCACTGCCAGAGCGGGTTCGCGAACTTCCCGGCGACGAAGCCGAAATCGAGGGCGCTGATCCCGTCGCCGAGCATGAGGTTCACGAACAGGTGGCCGAAGATCAGCACGACGAGCAGAACGCCCGAGACGCGCATGTACAGCCAACCCCACTTCTCGAAGTTCGAGCCCTTGCGGCGCTGGGGAGCGCGGGGGGCGTCGATGGCCGATGCGTTCATCAGTGACCGCCTCCGATGTGCGAGAGAACGTTCGGGATGTGGCGCGCGCTGAAGCCGGCGATCGTGACGATCCACACGACGATGACGCACCAGAACATCTGGCGCTGGTACTTCGCGCCCTTCGACCAGAAGTCGATGAGGATGACGCGCAGGCCGTTGAACGCGTGGTACGCGATGCCCGCGACGAGCACGACCTCGCCGAAGCCCATGATGGGGTTCTTGTACGTGCCGATCACCGCGTCGTACGCCTCGGGCGACACGCGGATGAGCGCCGTGTCGAGCACGTGGACGAGGAGGAAGAAGAAGATGGCGACGCCGGTGATGCGGTGAAGCACCCAGGACCACATGCCCTCGCGGCCGCGGTAGAGGGTGCCACGCGGAACCTTTGACGTTGTCTGGGACACATCGAGTGTCAGACGCGTGGGTGCGGACACGATCGTCCTCTCTGATCGGAAGCTGATGATGCCGGCGCGCACGCCAGACATGCAGGGCATGCGGTGAGCCAAGATCAGGATACTCCGGACGCGTCGTTCCATCGATGAAGGCTCGCCTAAGTATCTCGACGTCGAGACATCTGCGGCCCGCGGGAGCGCGTCGACTACGGTTGAGGGCATGGCTGAGCCGATCGATGACTTCTTCGCTGTGATCCCCGCCGGTGGCATCGGATCGCGGCTCTGGCCGCTCTCGCGCGCCGAGTCGCCGAAGTTCCTGCACGACCTGACGGGATCCGGCGTCTCGCTGCTGCGCACGACGTGGGATCGGCTGCTGCCGCTCGCGGGTCCGCAGCGCATCAGCGTCGTCACGGGGCGCGCGCACGGCTCGAAGGTCGAGGAGGAGCTTCCCGACGTCGCGCTCGAGAACGTCTTCATCGAGCAGGACCCGCGCGACTCGGCGGCGGCCATCGGCCTCGCCGCCGCGATCCTTCATCGTCGCAACCCGAACGTGATCATCGGCTCGTTCGCCGCGGATCACGTGATCAAGCGGCAGCGCGTGTTCGAGTTCACGGTGCGCCAGGCGGTCGCCGCGGCCCGCGAGGGCTATATCGCGACGATCGGCATCCAGCCCTCGGAGCCCGCGGTCGGGTTCGGATACATCAAGACCGGCGACGAGCTCGACATCGACGACGCCCCGCTGGCGGCGCTCGTCGAACGCTTCGTGGAGAAGCCCGACCTCGCCACGGCGCGCGAGTACTTCTCCGACCGTTCGTACCTGTGGAACGCGGGCATGTTCATCTCGCGCGCGGACGTGCTGCTCGACGAGCTGGCGGCCAACGAGCCCGAGCTCCACGCCGGGCTCAGCGAGATCGCCGAGGCCTGGGACACCGACGAGCGCGACGCCGTCACCGACCGGGTGTGGCCGGGGCTGAAGAAGATCGCGATCGACTACGCCGTGGCGGAGCCGGCGGCCGAGAAGGGGCGCCTCGCGGTGATCCCCGGGCAGTTCGACTGGGACGACGTCGGCGACTTCGCCAGCCTGTGGGGCCTCGTGGGCGACGGCAAACGCAGCGGTGTGACGGTGCTGGGCGAGAACGCGAACGTGCTCGACGACGGCGCATCGGCCCTCGTGGTGTCGCAGACCGATCGCGTCGTCGCGATGATCGGCGTCGAGAACATCATCGTCGTGGACACCCCCGACGCCCTGCTCGTGACGACGAACGAGCACGCGCAGCGCGTGAAGCAGACCGTCACGGCGCTGCAGCAGCAGGGCCGCGGGAACGTGCTTTAGACACATTCGGCAGCCGCCCCGCCGGGCGTATGTAACTTTCCCGTTTCAGCGCTCCGAAGTGCTCGAAAAGCGCAATGCTGCCGCGGTAGCGTGTGCATATTGCCCTGCGCGGCACAGTCCGATTGGCGTCTGTGTCGAGGGCCCAGTCAATGGAGGACAAGCGTCATGAAGACGATCACACGTTCCGCGTTCGCCGGGATCGCGGCTGTCAGCGCCGGACTTCTGCTCGCTGGCTGCGGTACCGCGCCCGAGGAGAGCACGGCGGGCGGTGGAGACGACGGCGGATCGAACGAGGCGGCGAGCGACTTCCTGCCGTGCATCGTCTCCGACTTCGGCGGGTTCGATGACAAGTCGTTCAACCAGCTCTCGCTCGAGGGCGTCGAGCAGGCGGCCGACGAGCTCGGCGTCAAGGCGAAGGAGGTCGAGTCGAACGCCGAGACCGACTACGCGCCGAACCTCGAGAACCTCGTGGCACAGGGCTGCAACGCCATCGTGTCGGTCGGCTTCGCCCTGGCGCCCGCGACGATCGAGAACGCCAACGCGAACCCCGACATCGACTTCATCCTGATCGATGACGCGGCCGACGCCGACTTCGACGGCGAGACCGACGCCCCGACGATCAAGCCGCTGCTGTACGACACGGCGCAGGCGGCGTTCCTCGCGGGCTACCTCTCTGCCGGATACTCCGAGACGGGCAAGGTCGGCACGTTCGGCGGACAGGAGTTCCCGACGGTCACGATCTTCATGGACGGCTTCAAGCAGGGCGTCGACTACTACAACGAGGAGAAGGGCGCCGATGTCTCGGTCATCGGCTGGGACGGCGACACGGGCACCTTCACGGGCGGCTTCGAGGCCGGCCCCGAGGCGAAGAACGCGGCGCAGAACATCATCGACCAGGGCGTCGACGTGTTGCTGCCCGTGGGCGGTCCGATCTACCAGTCGGCGCTGCAGGCCATCAAGGAGTCGGACAGCGAGATCGCGCTGATCGGCGCCGACGCCGACCTGTACGAGAGCGACCCGTCGACGGCTGAGTACGTGCTCACCTCGATCATGAAGAACATGCACCTGTCGACCTACCAGGCCGTCATGGACAGCGCGAACGGGGCCTTCGACCCGACGCCGTACATCGGCACGCTCGAGAACGAGGGCGTCGCGATCGCCGACCTGCACGACTTCTCCGACAAGGTCGACGCCGATCTCCTCGCGGAGGTCGACGCGTTGAAGGAGTCGATCATCGCGGGCGACGTCACCGTCGAGTCGTACCTCGGCTGACCGCATGGCGGAACGGGGAGGCGAGCGCGTGCTGGCCTCCCCGTTCCCACGTCCTGCTGAATAGGATCGACTTCATGAAGCTCGAGTTGCGCGGCATCACCAAGAGGTTCGGTGCGCTGACCGCCAATGATCACATCGATCTCACGATCGAACCCGGCGAGATCCACTGCCTGCTCGGAGAGAACGGTGCCGGCAAGTCCACGCTGATGAACGTGCTGTACGGCCTCTACCAGGCCGACGACGGCGAGATCCTGATCGACGACGTCGCGCAGGACTTCGCCGGGCCGGGCGACGCGATGGCCGCCGGCATCGGCATGGTGCACCAGCACTTCATGCTGATCCCCGTGTTCACGGTGGCCGAGAACGTCTCGCTCGGCCACGAGCAGACCCGCCTCGGCGGCCGCCTCGACCTGGCCGCCGCTCGCGCGAAGGTGCGCGAGATCTCGAAGCGGTTCGGCTTCGATGTCGACCCCGACGCGCTCGTCGAGGATCTTCCGGTCGGCGTGCAGCAGCGCGTGGAGATCATCAAGGCGCTCTCGCGCGACGCGAAGGTGCTCGTGTTCGACGAGCCGACCGCGGTGCTGACGCCGCAGGAGACCGACGAGCTGATGGCGACGATGCGCCAGCTGCGCGAGGCCGGAACATCCATCGTCTTCATCACCCACAAGCTGCGCGAGGTGCGGGAAGTGGCCGACCGCATCACCGTGATCCGGCTCGGCAAGGTCGTCGGCGAAGCCGAGCCCACCGCGTCGAACGCCGAGCTCGCGTCGCTCATGGTCGGTCGCGCGGTCGAGCTGACCGTGCAGAAGAACCCTCCGGGCCAGGGCGCGGAGTCCCTCGTCGTGAGCGGGCTCACGGTGACCGACGAGGTCGGCACCGTGGTCGTCGATGACGTCTCGTTCTCGGTGCACGCAGGCGAAGTGCTCGCGATCGCGGGCGTGCAGGGCAACGGCCAGACCGAGCTCACCGAGGCCATCGTCGGCCTGCAGGAGCGCGTGTCCGGCAGTGCGCGCCTCAACGGACGCGAGCTCATCGGGCGCAGCGTGCGCGAAATCCTCGACGACGGCGTCGGGTTCGTGCCGGAGGACCGCAGCGTCGACGGGCTCGTGAAGGAGTTCTCGATCGCCGAGAACCTGATGCTCGACCGCTCGCACGGCGAGCCGTTCGTCTCGCGCGGCACCGTGCGGCACGGCGTGCTCAACGCCTTCGCACACGAGAAGATCGACGAGTTCGACATCCGCACGCAGGGCCCCGCCCAGGCGGCCGGGCGCCTGTCGGGCGGCAACCAGCAGAAGGTCGTGCTCGCCCGCGAGCTGAGCCGCGACCTGTCGCTGTTCGTCGCGGCGCAGCCGACGCGCGGCGTCGATGTCGGATCCATCGAGTTCATCCACACGCGCATCGTCGAGACGCGCGATTCGGGGATCCCGGTGATCGTGATCTCGACCGAGCTCGACGAGGCCGCAGCGCTCGCCGACCGGATCATGGTGATGTACCGCGGCAAGGTCGTCGGCATCGTGCCCGGCGACACCCCGCGCGAGGAGCTCGGCCTCATGATGGCCGGCATGTCGGGCGCGGGCGCGCAGAGCGGGGAGACGGACGCATGACCGATACGGCCATCACGCCCGCACCCTCGCGCTGGCACGTCGCGCTGCGGCAGATCACGACGGGCGGCGTCGCGATCTCCGTGCTGTCGGTCGTGCTCGCGCTCGTCGCCGGATCGATCCTCATCGCCATCACGAACGAAGACGTGCAGGCGGCCGCCGGATACTTCTTCGCCCGCCCCGCCGACACGCTCGTCGCCGTGTGGGACGCGGTCTCGGGGGCATACGCGGCGCTGTTCCGAGGCGCGGTGTTCAATCCCAACGCCGCCGACTTCGCGGCCCAGATCCGGCCGCTGACCGAGTCTCTGAAGTTCGCGACGCCGCTCATCGCGGCCGGTCTCGGCGTGGGGCTCGCCTTCCGCGCCGGACTGTTCAACATCGGTGGTCAGGGGCAGATGCTGATGGCCGCGGCAGGTGCCGGGTACGTCGGCGCCTACATGGACCTCCCCGTCGGTCTGCACCTGCTCGTCGCGGTCGTCGCCGGCGTCGTCGCGGGCGGCATCTGGGCCGGCATCGCCGGGTACCTCAAAGCGAGAACGGGCGCGCACGAGGTGATCCTCACGATCATGCTCAACAACATCGCGTTCTACCTGCTCGCCTGGATGCTGGCCACACAGGGCATCCTGCAGGCGCCGGGCTCGAACAACCCGAAGACGGCTCCGATGGCAGAGACCGCGCTGCTGCCCGACCTGCTCGGCGTGCGGTTCAACCTGCATGCGGGGTTCATCCTCGCGCTGGTCGCCGTCGCCTTCACCTGGTGGCTGCTCGAGCGGTCGAGCCTCGGGTTCCGCCTGCGCGCCGTCGGCGAGAATCCGCACGCGGCGCGCGTGGCGGGCATCGACGTCAGCCGGTCGTACGTGATCGTGATGGTGATCGCGGGCGGCCTCGTCGGGGTCGCCGGCGTGAGCCAGGTGCTCGGCACCGTTCCCACCGGCTTCGGCGGCGACATCGACGCGGGCATGGGCTTCGACGCGATCACGGTCGCGCTGCTCGGCCGCTCGTCGCCGATCGGCATCCTCGCCGCCGGCGTTCTGTTCGGGGCGTTCAAGGCCGGCGGATTCTCGATGCAGGCCGCCGAGCAGGTGCCGAACGAGGTGGTGCTCGTCGTGCAGTCGCTCATCGTGCTGTTCATCGCCGCGCCGCCGCTCGTGCGCGCGATCTTCCGCCTGCCGGATCCGGCGGCGCCGCGCCTGCGGAAGCGCGGCCGCCACGCGAAGGGAGTGCAGGTATGAGCGCCATCGCAGAGCCCGTCGTGAGCGATTCGCAGCGTCGGGTCACGCTCACGTCGTGGAAGGTGCCGACGATCTTCGCGGTCTTCACGGTGCTGTTCGCGCTGCTTCCGCTGTTCGCCCCGCGAGACGGGGAGAGCACGTTCCGGCTCGTGCGCAGCGCGGCGGCGGTGATCCAGCTGCCCGAGATCGTCGTGCCGTCGAACATCACGGCGTGGGTCTGCGTCGTGCTGATGGCGGGCGCGACCGTCTTCTCGTTCCTGCGCACGCGCGCCGCACGGCCCTCGCCGCTCTGGCTGACGGTGGTCTACGTCGCGCTGCTGCTCCTCGGCTTCCTCTCCTGGGCATCGGCCGGCTCGACGCTGCCGATGATCGGTCTGCTCACCGGATCCCTCGCCCTGGCGACGCCGCTCATCTTCGGCGCGCTCGGCGGAGTGATCGGCGAGCGCGTCGGCGTCGTGAACATCGCGATCGAGGCGCAGCTGCTGTCGGGCGCGTTCTCGGCCGCGCTCGTGGGCACGCTCACCGGCACCCCGTGGCTCGGCCTCGTGGCCGCGATGATCTCGGGGCTGCTGGTGGGTCTCGTGCTCGCGGTGTTCGCGATCACCTACTTCGTGAACCAGATCATCGTCGGTGTCGTGCTCAACGTGCTCGTCGTCGGGCTGACGACGTTCTTCTTCAGCACCGTGATGGCCGACAACACCGCCACGCTCAACTCGCCCGAGCTGTTCCGCACCGTGTCGATCCCGATCCTCAGCGAGATCCCGATCATCGGCCCCGTGCTGTTCCAGCAGACGATCCTCACGTACCTCATGTACGTCGTCGTCGCCGTCGTCTGGTTCGGGCTCTACCGCACGCGCTGGGGCCTGCGCCTTCGCGCTGTCGGCGAGCACCCGCAGGCCGCCGATACGGTCGGCATCCGGGTGGCGGCGACGCGCTACGGCAACGTGATGCTCGCGGGCGCGATCGCCGGCATGGGCGGCGCGTTCTACACGCTCGTGTCGAACCCGCAGTTCGGCCGGGAGATGACGGGCGGCGCCGGATACATCGCCCTCGCCGCGCTGATCTTCGGAAAGTGGGATCCGATCCGCGCCACGCTCGCCGCACTGCTGTTCGGCTTCGCGACGAACCTGCAGGGCGTGTTCTCGGTGATCGGTTCGCCGGTGCCGAGCCAGTTCATGCTGATGCTGCCGTACGTCGTGACGCTGTTCGCGGTGGCGGGGCTCGTCGGGCGCTCGCGGCCGCCCGCCGCATCCGGACAGCCGTACATCAAGGGGTGACGCGATGACCGATATCGACTGGGACGGACTGCGGGAGGTCGCGACCGAGGCCATGCAGAACGCGTACGCACCGTACTCGGGCTACCGCGTGGGCGCGGCCGCGCTCGTCGACGACGGGCGCACCGTCGCGGGGTGCAACTCCGAGAACGCCTCGTACGGCGTGGGCCTGTGCGCAGAATGCGGGCTCGTGTCGAACCTCGCCATGACGGGCGGCGGATCGCTCGTCGCGTTCGTCTGCGTCAACGGCGACGGCGAGACGATCATGCCCTGCGGCCGGTGCCGTCAGCTCTTGTTCGAGCACGCGCATCCGAACATGCTCCTCGAGACCGTCTCGGGGATCCGCACGATCAGCGAGGTGCTGCCCGACGCGTTCGGGCCGCGCGACCTCGAGAAGGTGAACTGAGATCTATGTCTGAACCGTTCGACGCCGTCGACGTCATCCGTGCGAAGCGCGACGGGGGAGTGGTTCCGGAGCCGGCGCTGCGCTGGCTGATCGATGCGTACACACGCGAATACGTGCAGGACGCCCAGATGTCGGCGTTCACCATGGCGGTGCTGCTGAACGGGATGTCGCGCGAGGAGATCCGCGTCATGACAGACGCCATGATCGCCTCGGGCGAGCGCATGAGCTTCGCGGGCCTCGGCAAGCCGACCGCCGACAAGCATTCGACCGGCGGCGTCGGCGACAAGATCACGCTTCCGCTGGCGCCGCTCGTCGCCTCGTTCGGCGTCGCGGTGCCGCAGCTGTCGGGGCGCGGCCTCGGCCACACGGGCGGCACGCTCGACAAGCTCGAGGCCATTCCGGGGTGGCGCGCCTCGCTCACGAACGACGAGATGTTCGCGCAGATGCAGGGCCCGGTGGGGGCCGTCATCTGCGCCGCCGGCTCGGGGCTCGCGCCCGCCGACAAGCGCCTGTACGCGCTGCGCGACGTGACGGGAACGGTCGAGGCCATTCCGCTGATCGCCTCGAGCATCATGTCGAAGAAGATCGCCGAGGGCACCGAGTCGCTCGTGCTCGACGTGAAGTTCGGCTCGGGCGCGTTCATGAAGGACTTCGCCCAGGCGAAGCAGCTCGCCGAGACGATGGTCGCGCTCGGCGCCGACTCGGGCGTGAAGACGACCGCGCTGCTGACCCGCATGTCGACGCCGCTCGGGCTCACCGCCGGCAACGCGAACGAGGTGCGCGAATCGGTCGAGGTGCTCGCGGGCGGCGGCCCGTCCGACGTCGTCGAGCTCACGCTCGCGCTGGCGCGCGAGATGCTCGCGATGTCGGGCATCGACGACGATCCGGCCGATGCTCTCGCCGACGGCCGCGCCATGGACACCTGGCGCGCGATGATCCGCGCGCAGGGCGGGGATCCGGACGCGCCGCTGCCGACGCCGCGCGAAACGCACACGGTTCGGGCTGAGCGCGACGGCGTGCTCACGCGCCTCGACGCGTACGACGTCGGCATCGCGGCCTGGCGCCTCGGCGCGGGCCGCGCGCGGGCGGCGGATCCGGTGGTGCATGCGGCCGGCGTCGATCTGCACGCGAAGCCGGGCGACCGGGTGCGCGCGGGAGAGCCGCTGTTCACGCTGAACGCCGACGACGCGGGTCGATTCGATCGCGCCCTCGAGGCCCTGGCGAGTTCGTACGAGATCGGCGAGACTGCTCCCGAGATCGCCCCCATCGTGCGCGAGCGCATCACATCCGCATGACCCGTCGTCGCGAGGAGAACCGCATGTCACGTCCGCAGCGCAACCGCTCCACGGCTCGCCGCGAGGCCACCGTCGAGGGCGTGCCCATCCGCAGCCTGCCGAAGGTGTCCCTGCACGACCACCTCGACGGCGGGGTGCGCGCATCGACGGTGTTCGAGCTCGCCGGGGCGGCCGGGATCGCGCTGCCGGCCGACACCTCGCGCGCGCTCGGGGAGTGGTTCGCCGAGCAGTCGGCCTCCGGGTCGCTCGTCGACTATCTGAAGAGCTTCGACCTCACGATCGCCGTGATGCAGACGGCTGAGAACCTCTCGCGCATCGCGCGGGAGTTCGTCGAGGACCTCGCGAACGACGGCGTCATCTACGCGGAGGTGCGCTGGGCGCCCGAGCAGCACGCGACGGGCGACCTCACGCTCGAAGACGCTGTGCAGGCCGTGCAGGAGGGCATCGAAGAGGGCGAGGACATCGCCGCCGAGAACGGGCACTCGATCCGCGTCGGGCAGATCCTCTCGGCGATGCGCCAGGGATCCCGCTCGCTCGAGATCGCGCAGCTCGCGGTCGACTTCCGCGAGGAGGGGGTCGTCGGATTCGACCTCGCGGGGCCCGAAGACGGCTTCCCGCCGTCGGATCACGCCGACGCACTGGATCTGCTCGCGCGCGAGTTCCTGCCCGTCACGCTGCACGCGGGCGAGGCGGCGGGTCTCGATTCGATCCGGTCGGCGCTGCTGGACGGTCGCGCGCTGCGCCTCGGCCACGGCGTGCGCATCGCGGAGGACCTGGAAGAGGTGCAGGCGGAGGGCGACGAGGTGCGCGTGCGGTTCGGCGATATCGCGCGCTGGGTGCGCGATCGCGAGGTCGCGCTGGAGCTGGCACCGTCGTCGAACCTCGACACGGGCGCGATCGCGCGCTGGGGGACCTCGCTCGAGGACCACCCGTTCGATCTGCTCTATCAGCTCGGGTTCGCCGTCACCGTCAACACCGACAACCGCCTGATGAGCCGCACGACGCTCACGCGCGAGCTCGCGCGCCTCGTCGACGCGTTCGAGTACGGCCTCGACGATCTCGAGACGTTCCAGCTCAACGCGGCTGCGGCGGCGTTCCTGCCGATCGAGCAGCGCGAAGAGCTCATCGATCTCATCTCGGAGGGCTTCGAGCAGGCCTAACGCCCTGCAATTCTTCATTTCTGGCACATTTCTGCTGCGCATTGCACGTAGAAATGTGCCAGAAATGAAGATATGGGGAGAGGATGCGGGACGTCGATCTCCGGAGCCTGCCGCTGCACGTGGCCGGTGAGATCTCCATGGCCGTGCGGATCCACGGCATGTCCGAGCGGCTCGAGCGCGACACGAGCTGGGCCGCGCACGCCCATCCCACCCACGAGCTGCTGTGGAACGAGCGGGGCGCCTCGACCGCGACGATCGAATCGCGCGTGTGGACGATTACCCCGATGATGGGGCTGTGGATCCCCGCGGGCGTCGTCCAGCAGGGGCGCGCCGGCGCGGCGACCTGGTACCGCACGGCGCACTTCAGCGCCGGCGGAGACACGGCGGTGCCGACGATCGCCGCCGAGCCCGTCGCCGTCGACATGAGCCCGCTGCTGCGGCTCCTGCTTGATCGTCTCGCGAACGATCCGCTTCCCGAGCAATTAAGGCTGCTCACGGAGCAGATGGTCCTCGACGTGATTGAGCCCTCCGAGTCGCCGCTCTCGGTTGCGGCGCCGACCGGCGACCTGCTGCGCCCGATCGCCGCGGCGGTGCTCGCCGATCCCAGTGACCGCAGAACACTCGGCGATTGGTCTCAGGCGGTCGGCGCGAGTCCGCGAACCATCACGCGCGCATTCATGGCAGAGACGGGCACGGGGTTCTCCCGGTGGCAGGGAGCGGTCCGCGCGCACCGCGCCGTGATCCTTCTCAGTGAAGGCACGGATCTCGAGTCCGGCGCCGAGAGCGTGGGGTATGGATCGGTCAGCGCGTTCGGAGCGGCGTTCCGCCGTGCGACAGGGCGCACCCCCTCGGACTTCCGGTGACCGAATCGCGATATTGAGCGTCGGTATCGCTCGATTGTGTCGAGCTCGCGTGGGACGTATTGTTGTTTAGGTAACCCTTACCTTGCCTCGTCCGGCAGGAACCTCTCACACTCTGGAGCGTCCTCCATGCGCCTTCGTCGCGTCGTGCCCCTCGTCCTGGCCTCAGCCGCAGCCGTCACCCTCGCCTCGTGCGCATCCGAGACCGCTGATGAATCCGCCGGCGACGCCCCCGCCGAAGGCACGGTCGTCGAGCACGCGCTCGGCGAGACGGTGATCCCGGAGGACGTCGAGCGGGTCGCCACCGTCAACTGGGCCAACCACGAGGTGCCGCTGGCGCTCGGCGTCGTGCCCGTCGGCATGGCCGCGGCGAACTTCGGCGACGACGACGGCGACGGCGTGCTGCCGTGGCAGAAGGACGCGCTCGACGAGCTGGGCGGCGAGGAGCCGGTGCTGTTCGACGAGACCGACGGCATCGACTTCGAGGCGGTCGCCGACACCGACCCCGACGTGATCCTCGCCGCATACTCCGGGCTGACGCAGGAGGACTACGACACGCTCAGCAAGATCGCGCCGACGGTGGCGTATCCGGAGGGCCCCTGGGCGACCGAGTGGGATGACGTCGTCCGCTACAACGCCGCCGGCATGAACATGGCCGACGAGGGCGAGGCGCTCATCGACGAGCTGCAGCAGGAGATCGACGACTCGGTCGCGCGGTACCCGGATCTCGCGGGCACGAAGACGATGTTCCTCACGCACGTCGACACGACCGACCTCAGCACGGTGAACTTCTACACCGCCAACGACACGCGCGCGGCGTTCTTCGAGAACCTCGGGCTCGCCACGCCCGACGCCGTCGCCGAGGCCTCAGAGAGCGGCGAGTTCTCGGGCTCCGTGAGCGCCGAGCAGGTCGACGTCTTCGACGACGTCGAGCTCATCGTCACGTACGGCGATCAGGAGCTGGTCGACACGCTCAAGGCCGATCCCGTGCTGTCGCAGATGCCCGCGATCGAGAACGACGCGATCGTGCTGATGGACGGCTCGGGCCCCATGGGCACCGCCGCGAACCCCACCCCGCTGTCGATCTCGTGGGTGCTCGACGACTACGTCGACCTGCTCGCCGAGGCCGCGGGCGTCGCGGGCGAGTGACGCTGCGCACGGCCGAGCGGCCGCTGCGCATCGCCCCCGCGGCCGGGGCCGCCCCCGTGCGGCGCACCGTCTCGGTGCGGATCCTGTGGCTGCTCGCACTCGCCGCGCTGCTCGTCGTGCTCGCCGCGGCGTCCGTCGCGATCGGCTCGCGCGTCGTCGGGATCGATGAGATCCTCGCGGGCGTCGCCGGGTCGACCGACGGAATCGGCGAGGCCGCCGTGCTCAAGCGCGTGTGGCGCACGGTGCTCGCGCTGCTCGTCGGCGCGGCGCTCGGCCTCGCGGGCGGCGTGATGCAGGGCGTCACGCGGAACCCGCTCGCCGACCCCGGCATTCTGGGCGTGAACATGGGCGCTTCGCTCGCCGTCGTCATCGGCATGGCGTGGTTCGGCCTGTGGACCTTCACGGGCTTCATCTGGACCGCGATCGCCGGCGCGGCCGTGACAGCCGTGTTCGTCTACGTCGTCGGATCCCTCGGCCGGGGCGGGGCGACCCCGCTGAAGCTCGCGCTCGCCGGCGCCGCCACCTCGGCGGCCGCCCTGTCGTTCCTCAACGCGGTCGTGCTGCCGCGCGGCGACATCGCCGATCAGGCCCGGTCATGGCAGATCGGCGGCGTCGGCGGCGCGGCGCCGGCCGCGATCGGGCAGGTGCTGCCCTTCCTCGTCGTCGGAATGATCGTGTGCCTCGCGTCCGCACGGTCGCTCAACTCGCTCGCCCTCGGCGACGAGCTCGCGGCAGGGCTCGGCGAGCGCGTCGCCGTCGCGCGCGCCTTCGCGGCGCTGGGTGCCGTGCTCCTGTGCGGCGCCGCGACGGCCGTCGCGGGGCCCATCGGCTTCGTCGGCCTCGTGATCCCTCACCTGTGCCGCCTGCTCGTCGGCGTCGACTACCGCTGGCTGCTGCCGTTCTCGGCGCTCGGCGGGGCGGCGCTCATCACGCTGTCCGACATCGTCGGCCGCGTGATCGCGCGCCCCGAGGAGATCGACGTCGGCATCATCACCGCCGTGGTCGGCGCGCCGTTCTTCATCATCATCGTGCGGCGGCAGAGGGTGCGTGAGCTGTGACCGACGTCATCCCGCGCCGTCCGGAGGCGCGAAACGTCGAGCGGGTGCGCACGGCGCGCCGTTCTCGGCAGCGTCGGCGCCGCGTCACGCTCGGCGGGATCGCCGCGGCGATCGTGCTCGTCGTCGCCATCTCGCTCATGGTGGGGCATACGTTCTACACGCCGGGCGAGGTCTGGGGCGTGATCCTCGGCCGCGATGTGCCCGGTGCGTCGTTCACGGTCGGCGAGCTGCGTCTGCCGCGCGTCGTGCTCGCGGTCGTGTGCGGGGCGAGCTTCGGGCTCGGCGGCGTGACGTTCCAGACCATGCTGCGCAACCCGCTCGCGAGCCCCGACATCATCGGCATCTCGTCGGGTGCGAGCGCGGCGGCGGCCTTCGGAATCGTGGTGCTCGGACTCGACGGCGGCCAGGTGTCGCTGTTCGCGATCGTCGCGGGGCTCGCCGTGGCCGCGGCGATCTACCTGCTCTCCTTCCGCGGCGGCGTTGCAGGAACCCGCCTGATCCTGATCGGCATCGGCATGGCCGCGGTGCTCGATGCGCTCACGAACTACGTGCTGCAGCGGGCGGCGCAGTGGGAGCTGGAGACCGCGATGCGCTGGCTGACCGGCAGCCTGAACGGCTCGTCGTGGTCGGACGCAGTGCCCGCCGTGCTCGCGCTGGCAGTGGCCGGTCCGGTGCTCCTGCTGTGCGCGCGGGACCTCGGCATGCTCCGGCTGGGCGATGACACCGCGGCGGCGCTCGGCGTGCGCACGGAAGTCGTGCGCATCGTGCTGATCATCGCGGCCGTCTCGCTCATCGCGTTCGCGACGAGCGCCGCGGGCCCGATCGCCTTCGTCGCCTTCCTGGCCGGACCGATCGCGGCGCGCGTCGTCGGCCCCCACGGATCTCCGCTGATCCCCGCCGCGCTCGTCGGTGCGCTGCTCGTCGTGGTCGCCGACCTCGTCGGGCAGTTCGCGCTCGGCACGCGCTACCCGGTCGGCGTCGTCACCGGCGCGCTCGGCGCGCCGTACCTCGTCTACCTCATCGTCCGTTCGAATCGCACGGGAGCATCGCTGTGACCGAATCACACACCCTCGAGGCCGCCGACCTGTCGGTGGGGTACCGCGATCGGCGCGTCATCTCCGAGCTCGACCTCGCCGTGCGCCCCGGCCGGATCACCGCGATCGTCGGCGCCAACGCGTGCGGCAAGTCGACGCTGCTGCGCGCGCTGTCGCGGCTCCTGTCGCCGCAGGAGGGGCGGGTCGTGCTCGACGGGCGCCAGGTGCACCGCATGCCGGCGAAGCAGCTCGCCCGCACCCTGGGACTGCTGCCGCAGTCGCCCATCGCACCCGACGGGATCACGGTCGCCGACCTCGTCGGGCGTGGGCGCAACCCGCACCGGCGCGCCCTGTCGCGCTGGTCGTACGAAGACGACGAGGCCGTCGCGGCGGCGCTCGAGGCCACGGATGCGCTGGAGCTCGCCGACCGCGCGATCGATGAGCTGTCGGGCGGGCAGCGGCAGAAGGTGTGGATCGCGATGGTGCTCGCCCAGCGCACCGATCTGCTGCTGCTCGACGAGCCGACGACGTTCCTCGATGTGGCCCACCAGATCGAGGTGCTCGACCTGCTCGCCGACCTGAACCGCGATCGCGGAACGACGATCGTCATGGTGCTGCACGATCTGAATCTCGCCGCCCGCTACGCCGATCATCTCGTCGCGATGGCGGGAGGCGCGATCCAGGTCGAGGGCCGCCCGGAGGACGTGCTGACGGTCGACACGGTGCGCACCGTGTTCGGGCTGGAGAGCCGCATCGTCACGGATCCGACGTCCGGGCGCCCGCTCATGCTGCCGCTCGGGCGGCACCACACGGTCGGTCCCGACGCCGGTGGGGAATAGCGCGCCGCGCGGAACGGTTGTGATCGACGTGCGCCTGTCACTTCTCGATCGTTCGCGGACTCGTGCGGGGCGACCCGAGGGCGAGGCGCTGACCGACACCATCCGGCGCGCTGAGCGGGCGGAGGCGCTCGGGTTCCACCGGTTCTGGGTCGCGGAGCACCATGCGGTGCCCGGCATCGCGTCGGGATCGCCGGCCGTGCTGCTCGCGGCGATCGGACGGGCGACCCGTCGCATCCGCCTGGGGTCGGGCGGGGTGATGCTGCCGCAGCACCAGCCGCTCGTCGTCGCGGAGCAGTTCCGCATGCTCGAGGCGCTGAATCCCGCACGCGTCGATCTCGGCATCGGCAGCTCGCTCGGGTTCACCCCGGCCGTGCGCCGGGCGCTGCGCCGCGAACGCACATCGCGGCAGGAGATCGAGGACGACGTGCGAGAGCTCGTCGCCTTCCTCGACGACGAGGCAGAGGTGACCGCGCGTCCGCGGACCGGGCGGATCCCCGTGCACCTGCTCGCAACCCGCTCGGGGATCGACCTCGCCGCGCGGCTCGGACTTCCCGTCGTGCTCGGCGGCCCCGTGGTGCGGAGCCCCGAGCTGCCGGAACGGCTCGAGCGGTACCGTTCGTCGTTCCGTCCCGGCGGAGCGCGCACAGCGCCGCACGTGATCGTCTCGCTCGACGTGTTCGCGGCGGCCGATGCCGACCGCGCGCGCGAGCTGGCCCTGCCCGAGGCGTGGGCGATGGCCATGTCCCGGCGCACGGGCGAGTTCCCGGCGTTGGAGCACCCGGAGCGGATCCTCGCTCAGCCCTGGCCGGATCGGGTGAGAGACCGCGTCGAGCGGCACCTCGCGGGCGCCGTCATCGGCACGCCCGCGCAGGCGGCCGAGCACCTGCGCAGGCTCGTCGGGTCGACGGGCGCCGACGAGATCATGGCGTCGACGTCGACCTACGATACGACGGCGCTCGCCGAGCTCGACGAGGCGCTCGTGGAGGCCGTCGGCGACGGGTAGCGAGCCTACGGCAGGCCGTCGAAGCCCAGGCCGCAGAGGCTGTCGAGCTCCTGCGCCGCGCGGTTGTGCTCGGCGGTCAGCTCAGCGATGTCATTCGGGTCGTTGATCTCGAGCAGAGCCTCGTAGGCTTCGGCGAGATCCTCGAGCGGTTCGCGCACCTCGTCGGTCGTCATCTGGCCCGCGAGCTTGTCGAACAGACCGCTGAGGTCGGAGGACGTGCCGTTCATCGCCTCCGGTGCTGCGCTGAAGAGCGTCTCGCAGTCGGCCTGCACGTCGGGGTCTTCGGATCCCTCGGGCGCAACGGATCCGTCGGAGTCGTCCGATCCCTCGGGCATCTCGAAGTAGTCGTCGGGGTCGTCGGGAATGAGATCGCCGTATTCGTCGACCACGGTGTTCGCGATGCCGAAGACGGTCGCGGTGACGAAGACGACGGCCGCTCCGATGCCGGCGAGGCCGCCCACGATCGAGATGATGAGCGCCGTGATGCTCACGCCCTTGGCCGCGGCGCGCCGCGCGAGCGCGACGATCGCGAGCACCAGACCCGTGATGAGGAACAGCCAGCCCGCGAACGAGACCGACCCGAGCGTGATGCCGACATTCGGGAGGAACGCGAGGTACCCGAGGCACACGACGATGATCCCGACGATCGCGAACACGAGCGCGAGGATCGGCATGAGCGTTCCCGGGCGCGATCGCTGCGGCGGGGCGGCCGGGGGAGGCATCGGCGGCATGCCCTGCGACGGCGGGTAAGGGGCGCCGGGTGCGGGTACGCCGCGGGCGGGCGTCTGCATCTCAGACGCGGGCGGGACCTGTCCGGGCGATCCGTATGGAGGCTGCGGAGTGCTCATACCCACCATTGTCCCGGTTCGTCGCGCGTTCCGCGACGCGCGACGGAAATACGGGGGAAATCCAGAAGGCCCCGCCCCCGACCCGTGCGGGGGCCGGAGAGCGGGGCGCCGGAGGTGCGGACTCCGGGGTGTGACGCTAAGCCGTGTGCCGCGCGACGACGTCGCGGACCGGTGCGTACAGCGGGTGCGACGCGTCGAGACCCGTCACGGCTTCGGTGAACGCATCGGCGTCCATGGACGCGAGATCCGACCTCATCTCGACCGCCTGCTCGTCTGCGGGATCCTCGAACGCGAGCGCGGCGTCGACGGCCTCGAGCAGCCCCGCGACGCCGAGCCCGTATTCGGCCGCCTCGGCCGCGGGCCCGATGAAGCGCTCGTGGCGCGAGAGCTTGCGCAGCGGCTGGCGCCCGACGCGCAGCACGGTGTCGGGCAGCGCCGGGTTCTTGAACCGGCGGATGATCGTCGCGCGGTACTCGGCGAGATCCTCTTCGGCGAATCCGTGCTTGCGCGCGAGCACGGCACTCGTCTCGGCGATCGCCGAGGCGACTCGGGCCTCGATCTGCGGGTCTGCGAGCGCGTCCGCGATCTTCTCGACGCCCGCGCGCGCCCCGTGGTAGGCGGTCGCCGCGTGACCCGTGTTGACCGTGAACAGCTTGCGCTCGATGAAGGGGCCGAGGTCGTCGACGAAATGCGCGCCGGGGATCGACGGCAGATCTCCGGCGAACGGGCCCTGTTCGATCGCCCACTCGAAGAACGGTTCGACGGTGACGTCGATGCCCGCCCCCTCGGGCTGCCCCGGCACGATGCGGTCGACCGCGGTGTTCGCGAACACCGCTCGGACCGACAGCTGCGGCCACTCGTCGCCCGCGAGCGACGCGATGTGCTCGCGCAGCTGATCCGTCGCGCCGATGGCGTTCTCGCAGGCCATGATCCTCACGGGATCCGCCTCGTCGCCGCGCGCGCGGATCCCCGCGAGCACGTGCGGCGCGATGAACTTCAGCACCGTCGGTCCGACGGCGCACGTGACGACCGCGGCCTCGGCGACCTCAGCGGCGACGGCATCCGGATCCTCCGCACTGTTCAGCGCGCGGAACCCGGTGACCGTCACGTCGCGGCCGCCCTCGCCGACCTCGTGCACCGTGTAGGAGTCGGCCGCGTTGATCGCGTCGACGAGCGGCCCCGCGACGTCTGAGAAGACGATCTCGTAGCCGCCCTCGTGCAGCAGCGCGCCGACGAATCCGCGCCCGATGTTGCCCGCGCCGAAGTGCACGGCCTTCTTCGTCACGACAGCCCGCCCTTCAGCAGTGTGTACAGCTCGTCCTCGGTCTCGGCGGCAGAGAGCCGCGCGACCGTGTCGTCGTCGCCGAACTGCACGGCGACCGACTGCAGGATCTCGAGGTGCGCGTCGCCCTTGCCGGCGATGCCGACCACGAAGGTGGCCGTGTCGCCGTCGCCCCAGTCGACGCCGCCGTCGTAGCGGATCACCGCGAGCGCGGAGCCGAGCACGGCATCCTTCGCCGCGTCCGTGCCGTGGGGGATCGCCAGGCCGTTGCCCATGAATGTCGACACGGTCTCCTCCCGGTCCTTCATGGCCTGGAAGTAGTCGCCCGTGACGGCGCCCGCGGCCTCGAGGATTCCGGCGGCCTCTTCGAGCGCCTCGTCGCGGGTGACGGATCCGGAGTGGATCTTCACGTACTCGCGCGTGAGGACGTCGGCGGGCGCCGAGCCGTCATCCGCCGGAGGCGCCGTCTCGTCGGCGGGTTCATCGGCGGGCTCGCCGTTCTGCTGCCGCTGCAGCATCTCGACGACCTCGTCGTACTCGGGAGCGTTCATGAACCCGCCCACGGAGACATGGATCGCATCGGGTTCGTTCTGCTTCGCCCGATCGGTGAGCTGCGCCTGCGTGATCACGAGGTCGGCGGTTCCGTCGAGGTTCGCGATCGACTTGTTCGTGACCGTGACGCCCGTGATGCCCGCTTCCTTCACCTTCTTGCGCAGCACTCCCGCGCCCATGGCGGAGGAACCCATGCCGGCGTCGCACGCGAAGATGACCTTCTCGATCGTCTTCGTCGCGGTCGTGGTCGCGTTCGCGGCCATGCCCGAGAGGAAATCGGACTTCTTGCCCTTGTTCCTCTCGGTCTGGGCGACGGCCGCCCCGAACCTGTCGCCCGCAGCGAGGTCGCGCTTGCGGCTCGCGCGGAGGATCACGGCCGCGATCACGAACGTCACGGCGGCCGAGATGAGCACCGCGAGGATGATGCCGAGGTAGTCGCTGCCGGGCGTCTGGATCATCACGGCGATGATCGACCCGGGCGCCGCCGGCGCGCGCAGGCCGGTGTCGAAGAGCGCGTTGGTCGCGACGCCCGACATGCCGCCGGCGATCACGGCGATGAGCAGCGACGGCTTCATGAGCACGTACGGGAAGTAGACCTCGTGGATGCCGCCGAAGAAGTGGATGATCGCCGCACCCGGTGCCGAGCCCTTCGCCGCACCGACGCCGAAGAAGGTGAAGGCGAGCAGCAGGCCGAGACCGACGCCGGGATTCGCCTCGAGCAGGAACAGGATCGACTTGCCCTGGTCCGTCGCCTCGATCGTGCCGAGCGGCGTGAGCACGCCGTGGTTGATGGCGTTGTTCAGGAAGAACACCTTGGCCGGCTCGATCAGGATGCTCGTGAGCGGCAGCAGGCTGTGGCTCACGAGGAACTCGACGGCCGACGACAGGACGCCTGTGATCCAGTTCACGATCTGCGCCAGCACATAGAACGAGAAGATCGCGGCGAGGAAGCCGAGGATTCCGGCCGAGAACATGTTGACCAGCATCTCGAAGCCGGCCTTGATCTTGCCCTCCCAGAGGGCATCGAGCTTCTTGATGAGCCAGGCCGCGAGCGGACCCATGATCATCGCGCCGAGGAACATATGGATCTGGCCGAGACCGCCCTCGCCTTCGGCATTCGCCGCGGCGATGAGCAGGTCGCTGCCGGCGATCGCACCCATCGTCGCGATGACGCCCACGACGCCGCCGCGCTTGTCGTAGATCATGAAGCCGCCGGTGTAGGCGATGATCAGCGGCAGCAGGTAGTGGATCATCGGGTCGACGATCGTCGACAGGTCGGCGTTCGGCGTCCAGCCCTTCTCGATGAAGAACGCCGTGAACAGGCCCCACGCGACGAGCGCGGGAATGTTGGGCATGACCATGCCCGACATGAACGAACCGATCTTCTGGATGAAGACCCGGAACCCGCCCGGGGCCTTCGTTGCTGTGTCGGTAGACATGGTGATTCCTTGGGTGAGAGGGTTACGCCGCGGCTCGCGCCGCCGCCTTCGCGCCGTCGGCATTGCCGGTCGCGAGGGCCGCCAGCGCGATGCGCTGGGCGTCTTCGAGGGTGTGCTTCAGGAGTTCGGCGCGCACGTCAGCGAGCGCCGAGGGGGACATCGACAGGGTGTCGACGCCGAGGCCGACGAGAACGACGGCGAGCAGGGGATCGGCGGCGGCTTCGCCGCACACCCCCACAGGCTTGTCGTTCTCCCGGCCGCCGTCGGCGACTGACTTGATCAGCCGCAGCGCGGCGGGGTGCCAGGGGCTCTGCAGGTGCGCGACCGACCCGAGCAGTCGGTCGGCGGCCATCGTGTACTGCACGAGGTCGTTGGTTCCGATCGACGCGAAGTCGGCGATCTTCAGGATCTGATCGGCGAGCAGGGCGGCCGAGGGAACCTCGACCATGACGCCGGTCGTCTTCAGGCCGAGCTCGCTCGCGAGACCCATGAAGTATTCGGTCTCGTCGATCGTCGCGATCATGGGCGCCATGACCCACAGATCGGCGTCGGTCTCGGCATCGGCCTGCGCCAGCGCGGTCAGCTGGTCGCGCAGGATGTCCTCGTGGAAGGAGAGCGCGCGGATCCCGCGGCGGCCGAGCGCCGGGTTCTCCTCGCCCTCGTCGGTGAGGAACGGCAGCGGCTTGTCGGCGCCCGCATCGAGCACGCGCACGACCACCTTCTGCCCGGGGAAGGCCCGCAGCAGATCGGCATAGCTCTTCTTCTGGCTCTCCACTGACGGTGCCTCGTCGTTCGAGAGGAACAGGAACTCGGTGCGGAACAGGCCCACACCCTCGGCTCCGAGCTCGACCGCTTCCGCGGCGCCCTCCGGGTTTCCGAGGTTCGCGAGCAGCGGGACGAGCGTGCCGTCGGAGAGGGCGCCCGGCGTGATCGGGGCCGCCTGGGCGGCGGCCCGGTCGTCGGCGCGCTTCGTCGCCTCGGCGAGCTGCTGCTCGGTCGGGTCGGTGATGACGACGTCGCCCTCGGCATCGACGATGACCACCTGGTCGTCGACGAGCCCGGTGGATCCCGTGCCCACGACCGCGACGATGCCCTTCTCGCGGGCGAGGATCGCCGTGTGCGACGTGGGCCCGCCCTCGGTCGTGACGACGGCCAGCACCTGATCGAGGTCGAGCAGCGCCGTGTCGGCGGGCGCGAGGTCCTCGGCCACGAGCACGAATGGATGGCCGGGCTCGGGCACGCCCGGCGCCGCGACGCCCCGCAGCTGCGCGATGACGCGCTGCGCGACGTCCGCGAGGTCCGCGGCGCGCTCGCCGAGGTAGCCGCCGAGTTCCTTGAGCTGCTCGGCGAACTCATCGAAGGCGGTGTAGACGGCGTACTCGCCCGTCGCGCCGGCATCGATCTTCTCGTGGACCGTCTCTTCGAGCGTCGGGTCCTCGGCCATCATGGCCTGCGCCTCGAGCACGTCCTGGGCGGATCCGCCCGCGCGCTCGCCGCGCGCGTTCAGCTCGGCGGCGGTGGCCGAGATCGCCTCGGCGACGGCCTGCTTCTCCTCGTCGGGCGTGCGCGTCGACGGCGCGTCGCTCGGCGGCTCGAGGCCGGCGGCCATCGTGGCGACGGGACCGTGGGCGATGCCCAGTCCGATTCCGGTTCCCTTGATCTCGGCCACGCCGATCACGCGTCCTGGTCGGTCTCGAGCATGCCGGCGAGCTGGTCGAGCACGCCCTCCGCGCCGTCGCCCTCGACCGAGAGCGTCACGACGTCGCCCGTGTTCGCACCCAGCGAGATGACACCGAGGATGCTCGCGGCGTTGACGGCCTTGCCGTCGACCTTCGCGATGGTCACGTCGAGTCCGGACTCCTTCGCGGCGGCGCTGAACAGCTTCGCCGGGCGCGCGTGCAGGCCGTGCGAGCTGGCGATGGTGACGGTGCGAGTAGCCATGGTGTGTTCCTTTCGAGGGGTGGATCCTCAGCGGATCCGGGGAATGAGCTCGCGCACGATCCCGAGGGCGATCGTGCCCTCGCGGTCGTGCGCGATATCGGCCGGGAGAACGGCAGCGGGAACGCCCCGTGCCCGCGCGTGCGCGTGCACGGAATCGAGAGCGTCGCCCACGTGGGATCCGACGAGCACCGCGTCAGCGGAGCCCATCATCTCGGCGGACGCCGCCAGCGACGAGGCGCAGGCATCGAGCTCGAGGCCGACCGCCTTCGCGGCACGGCGAAGGCGCGTCGCGACGAATGTGCTCGAAGCGCCGGCGCCACAGATCACGATGATCCTCATCGATTCACGTCTCCTTCTCCCCATCATCCTGTTCCTGTCGGGGCCGGAAGGCAATGGAGACGTGTTTCCGCCCTCTGCGGAAACCGGCCCCACAAGGGTGATTGACTGGACGGGTGACCCGAAGACGACATGCGCGCATGCTCGGCATTCTGATGCGCCGATCCGACTGGGTCACCGCCGCGTACCTCGCCGATCACCTCGGCGTGACCCCGCGCAGCGTGCGCAGCTACGTCACGGCGATCAACCGCTCGGCGCCCAGCGGCGACGCGATCGAGTCGGGGCCGCTCGGATATCGCGCGACACCGAGCGCCGCTCACGTCGAGCTGGGCGACGCCGACTCCGCCCGCGACGCGCCGCGCGAGCGGGTGCGGGCGCTCGCGCGGCAGCTGCTCTCGTCCGACCACGGCGTCGACGTGTTCGAGGCCGCGCTCGAGCTGCACGTCTCGCCCGGCACGATCGAGGCCGACCTCCGCCGGATCCGGTCGGCGCTCATCGCCGCCGACCTCGAGGTGCGCCGGGAGGCCGCCGTCGTCTCGATCGAGGGGAGCGAGCTCGCGAAGCGGCGCTTCGTGAGCCGCCTCGCGCACGACCACACGGAGGACGGCGGCGAGCAGCTCGCCGCGCAGCGCCTCGCTGAGTGGACCGGGCTCGAGGCAGCCGCATTCGCCGGGGCGGGGCGCGAGCTGATCGATGCGCTGTCGGCGCGCGGCTATGCCGTGAACGAGCTCGCGGTCGCCGACGTCGTGCTGCACGTGGCCATCGCGGCCGACCGCACGGCGCAGGGGCATCCGCTGCCCGCGCCCGAGTCGTCGTCGACCGAGCGCGCCCCCCTCGCCGCCGCGATCGGAGGAATCGCCCGGGAGCGGTTCGGCATCGCGCTCGGCGCCGGAGACCTCGCCCACCTCGCCTCGCTCGTGATGCTCTCGCTCGTCGATCCCTCCTCGGCCGACGCCGAGCGGGGAAGGCGCCCGGATCCGACGGTCGAGCGCGCCGTCGCGTCCGCGGTCGCGCGTGTGGCGGCGACGTACGGCGCCGATCTCGTGCAGGACCCGCTCGTCGCGCGGCTGGCCCTGCACGTGGAGAACCTCGTGCGCCGCGTCGAGGAGCAGCTGCTCTCGCGCAATCCGATGACGCGCTCCATCAAGGCGGCCTCGCCGCTCGTGTTCGAGATGGCCGTGCAGGTCGCGAGCGACCTGTCGCGAGACCTCGGCACCTCGATCCCCGACGACGAGATCACCGATATCGCGATGCATCTCGGCTCTGCGCTCGAGCTCGACCGCGAGGCGCGCGCCGTCGTGACGGCCGCGCTCGTGTGCCCCGGAATCGACGAGATGCGGCGCCAGCTCGAGCGCAGCATCCGTGCCGCGCTGGCAGGCGATATCGAGATCGTCGAGCGGTCGACGCGGTACGACCCCGACTGGTCGGCGTTCGGCGCCGACCTCGTGCTCACGACCATCGAGCCGCCGGCGAACGGTGCGTCCGAACGCATCGTGCAGATTCCTCCGTTCCTCCTGGAGCGCGACGCGGCCCGCATCGCCGAGGCCGCCCAGCGCGTGCGTCGGCAGCACCGGCTGACGCAGCTGCGCGAAGAGATCGAGAGGTGGTTCGTCCCAGGGGCGTTCGTGCGCAATCCCGCCGAGGCCTCCGCCGAGCAGATCATCCGCACGCTCGGCGGATCGCTCATCGACGCGGGCATCGTCGATGAGCACTACATCGCGAGCGCGCTCGAGCGAGAGGCGCTGAGCTCGACGGCGTTCACCGAATCGCTCGCCGTGCCGCACGCCATGACGACGTCGGCCGAGCGCACCGCGATCGCCGTCGCCGTCGCCGAGCACGGCATCGAGTGGGGCGACGACCGCGTCAGCGTCGTGGCGCTCGTGGCGTTCAGCGAATCGGATCGCCCCGCGTTCCAGACGGTGTTCGAACAGTTCGTCGATGTCTTCGCGGATCCGTCGAACGCGCGCCGCATCACCCGTCGCGCGGCGGACCTGCCGACCTTCGTCACCGAGCTCGCCGCCCTCATCGAGGGGGACGAGCGGGTCAGGTGAGCAGGACGCGGACGGAGCTCTCGAGCGCGGCGAGGGCCGCCTGCGCGCCCTCGGCCGATCCGCCGCGCACGTCGAGGTAGGCCTTGAGCTTCGGCTCCGTGCCGCTCGGGCGGAAGATCACCCGGCCGCCGTCGGCGAGCAGGAACCGCAGGATGTCGCCCGACGGGCCGCCATCCGCGGGCTCCAGCAGGTCGTCGGCACGGGCGACTGCGACCTCGCCGAACGCTGCCGGCGGGTTCGCCCGCAGGCGCGCCATGGTGGAGCCGATGATCGACAGATCCTCGACCCGGATCGACACCTGACCGCTCGCGAAGTACCCGATCTCGTCCGCCAGATCATCGAGCAGATCGACGAGCGTGCGCCCCTCGGCCCGTGCCTCGGCCGCGAGGCCGAGCACCGCGACGGCGGCCGAGATGCCGTCCTTGTCGCGCACCGTCTGCGGGTTCACGAGATAGCCGAGCGCCTCTTCGTAGCCGAAGACCATGTCGGGCGCGCGCGAGATCCACTTGAATCCCGTGAGCGTCTCGTGCCAGTCGAGGCCGTGCAGGCGGGCGATCTCGCCGAGCCCGGGCGACGAGACGAGCGAACAGGCGAGCGACCCGGATCCGCCCGCGGCGCGCGCGGCACGGTCGCCGAGCAGCAGACCGACCTCGTTGCCCGTGAGACGGCGCCATCCGCCCGGCGCGGGAACCGCCACCGCCACCCGGTCGGCGTCGGGATCGTTGGCGATGACGAACTCGGCGCCCACGGCCTCCGCGGCGGCGAACGACAGGTCCATCGCGCCTGGCTCTTCGGGATTCGGGAACGCCACCGTGGGGAAGGCGGCATCGGGTGAGATCTGCTCGGACACGACTGTCGGCTCGGGATAGCCGGCACGGTCGACGACGGCCCGCAGCGTCTCCCACCCCACGCCGTGCATCGCCGTGTAGACCCAGCGCATGCCCGCCGCATCCTCGGGCGCGGGCGACACCTCGGCGGTCGCCGCGACGTACGCCTCGACGACCTCGTCGTCGGCGATCCGGTAGCGGTCGGACCGTTCGAGGGCGCTGATGGACCCCGCCGCGACCTCGTCGATGCACGCGGCGATCTCGGCGTCGGCGGGCGACACGATCTGCGCGCCGCCGTCGGCGCCGCCGAGATACACCTTGTAGCCGTTGTCGTTCGGCGGATTGTGGCTGGCCGTGACCATGACGCCCGCGTCGGCGCCGAAGTAGCGCACCGCGAACGCCAGCACCGGCGTGGGCAGCATGCGCGGCAGCAGGATCGCGTCGATCCCCGCGCCCTGGAACAGCTCGGCGGAGTCGCGTGCGAACACGGCGGAGTTCTTGCGCCCGTCGTAGCCGATGACGACGACCGGGCGGTCCGACCGCGCGAGCAGGTACTGAGCGAAGCCGGCAGCCGCCTGGGCGACGAGCACACGGTTCATGCGCATGGGGCCGGCGCCGAGCGCACCGCGCAGCCCGGCGGTGCCGAACTGCAGGCGGCCCGCGAACCGCGCGTCGAGGTCCGCCTGCGCGGCCGGATCCCCGGCGCCGGCGGCCTCGGCGAGCGCGGTGAGCTCGGCGCGCGTCTCGGGATCCGGATCCTGCTCCCGCCACGCCTGCCACGGCGCCATCAGAGACGTCCGATCACATCGGCCAGCAGCGCGGAGATGCGCGGACCGGCCTCGCGGCCCGCCTCGATGACCTCCTCGTGGCTGAGCGGCGTGGGGGAGATCCCCGCCGCGAGGTTCGTGATGAGCGAGAAGCCGAGAACCTCCATGCCGGCCTGTCGGGCGGCGATCGCTTCGAGGGCGGTCGACATGCCGACGATGTCGCCGCCGAGCGCACCGACCATGCGCACCTCGGCGGGCGTCTCGTACTGCGGCCCGCGCAGCTGCGTGTAGACGCCCTCGTCGAGCGACGGATCCGCCTCGCGCGCGATCTCCCGCAGCCGAGCCGAGTACAGGTCGGTCATATCGATGAACGCGGCGCCCTCGAGCGGCGTGTCGGAGGTGAGGTTCAGCTGGTCGCTGATGAGCACGGGCTGTCCCGGGGCCCATGAGGGCTTCAGCCCGCCCGCGCCGTTGGTCAGCACCATCGTGGTGGCCCCGGTCGCGGCGGCCGCGCGCACGCTGTGCACGACCCGCCGCACACCATGGCCCTCGTAGTAGTGGGTGCGCGCGCCGATGACGAGCACGTGGCGCCCGTCGGGCGTGGTCACGCTGCGCAGCGTTCCGACGTGGCCGTCGAGGGCGGGCGCGGAGAACCCCGTCACCTCGGTGGCGGGAATCGTGGCGACGGTCTCGCCGATGAGATCGGCGGCCTGTCCCCATCCGCTGCCGAGGGTGACGGCGATGTCGTGGTGTTCGACGCCCGTCAGCCGGGCGATGTCGGCGGCGGCGATGCGGGCGACCTCGAACGGATCGGCGGGGAGGTCGAGAGGATGCGACGGATCAGTCATGCAGACACGATATCCGGCGGAGTGGAAGAATGGATCGCATGAGTTTCGACTTCGAACGCAAACAGCGCATCGCGATCATCGGCGGCGGCCCCGGCGGCTACGAGGCGGCGCTCGCGGGCGCTCAGCTCGGAGCTGAGGTGACGATCGTCGAGAGCACGGGCGTGGGCGGATCCGCGGTGCTCACCGATGTCGTGCCGTCCAAGACGCTCATCGCCACCGCCGACGCGGCTCGCGCGATCGAAGACGCCGGCGATCTGGGCGTGCAGTTCTTCGCGCGCGGCGAGAAGGGCAAGCCCCTCAAACCCGAGGTGGCGATCAACCTGCTCGCCATCAACAAGCGCATCCTGGCGCTCGCCGGCCAGCAGTCGGAGGACATGCGGGCGCGCCTGATCGAGGAGGGCGTCACGATCATCTCGGGTCATGGGCGGCTCGAGGGCGACGACGCGGTCGTCGTGTCGACCGGCCCCGACGGCACCGATTTCGACCGCATCGAGGCCGACACGATCATCGTGTCGGTGGGCGCATCGCCGCGCGAGCTGCCCACGGCGAAGCCCGACGGCGACCGCATCCTGACATGGAAGCAGATGTACAACATGTCGGCGGTGCCCGAGCACCTCATCGTCGTCGGCTCAGGCGTCACGGGCGCCGAGTTCGCCTCGGCGTATATGAACCTCGGCGCCAAGGTCACGCTGGTCTCCAGCCGCGAGCAGGTGCTGCCCGGCGAAGACGCCGATGCGGCGCGGGTGCTCGAGAACGTGTTCACCCGCGGCGGCATGACGCTGCTCGCGAAGTCGCGCGCGCAATCGGTCGAGAACACGGGCGACGGCGTCGTCGTGGCGCTGGCCGACGGCTCGTCCGTCGAGGGATCCCACTGCCTGATGGCGGTCGGCGGGGTGCCGAACACCGAGGGCCTCGGCCTCGAGGACGCGGGCGTGCAGCTCGAGGAGTCGGGCCACATCCGGGTGAACAAGGTCGGCCGCACATCGATCCCGAACATCTACGCGGTCGGCGACTGCACGAACCTCGTGCCGCTCGCGTCGGTGTCGTCGATGCTGGGGCGCACGGCCGTGTTCCACGCGATGGGCGATTCGGTGATCCCGTTCTCGAAGCACAAGATCGCCTCGAACATCTTCACCTCGCCCGAGATCGCGACGGTCGGGTTCACGAACGACGCGAAGAACGCGATCGAGATCAAGCTCGACCTCGAGGAGAACCCGCGCGCCAAGATGATGGGCATCAAGGACGGGTTCGTGAAGCTGTTCGCCCGCAACCTGTCGGGCACCGTCGTCGGCGGCGTCGTCATCGCGCCGAAGGCGAGCGAGCTGATCTTCCCGATCGCCATGGCGGTCGAGCGCCGCCTCACGGTCGACCAGGTCGCGCGCGTGTTCACGGCGTACCCGTCGCTCGCCGGGTCCATCACGGATGCGGCGCGCGCCATGCACGGAATCTCCACGCGCGGCGAGGAGTAGGCCGCACACGTAGAACGGGCCGCCCCCGAGGGGACGGCCCGTTCTTCGTGGAATCAGACGATCTGCAGCAGCTGGTGGCCGGAGCTGACCGTCTTGCCGACCGGTGCGTCGATCTTCTCGACGCGTCCGTCCTTGTGGGCGGTGAGCGGCTGTTCCATCTTCATCGCCTCGAGCACGACCACGAGGTCGCCCTTGACGACTTCCTGGCCCTCCTCGACGGCGAGCTTGACCACGGTCGCCTGCATGGGCGACTTCAGGGCATCGCCGGATGCGCCGCTCGAGACGCCCGATGCCTGGTGGCTGCGGCGCGAGGGCGGCGCGTTGACGGGGCGCCCCGAGCCGCTCGGCTGTGTGATGCGATCCGGCAGCGTCACCTCGACGCGCTTTCCGGAGACCTCGACGACGACGCTGTGGCGCCCCTCGGCTGCCGCCGCGTCCTGCACCTCGCCGTCCCACGCGGGGAGCTGGTTGTCGAACTCGGTCTCGATCCAGCGGGTGAAGATCGCGAACGGGCCCGACTCGGGGGCGAACGCGGGGTCGCTGACCACGGCGCGGTGGAAGGGGATCACGGTGGGCAGGCCGGCGATCTCGAACTCGTCGAGCGCACGGCGCGAGCGCTCGAGCGCCTCCTCGCGCGTGGATCCGGTGACGATCAGCTTCGCGAGCATCGAGTCGAACGCGCCGCTGATCTCATCGCCCGCGGTCACGCCGGAATCGACGCGCACGCCGGGGCCGCCCGGCTGCTTGAACGCCTGCACGGGGCCCGGCTGCGGCATGAAGCCGCGCCCCGGGTCCTCGCCGTTGATGCGGAACTCGAACGAGTGGCCCTCGGGGGCGGGGTCGTCGTAGTCGAGCGTGCCGCCCGCGGCGATGCGGAACTGCTCGCGCACGAGGTCGATGCCCGTGATCTCCTCGCTCACCGGGTGCTCGACCTGCAGGCGCGTGTTCACCTCGAGGAAGGAGATGGTGCCGTCGGCACCGACGAGGAACTCGCAGGTGCCGGCTCCGACGTAGCCGACCTCCTTGAGGATGGCCTTCGACGCGTTGTACAGCGTTGTGTTCTGCTCGTCGGTCAGGAACGGCGCGGGGGCCTCCTCGACGAGCTTCTGGTGGCGGCGCTGCAGCGAGCAGTCGCGCGTCGAGATGACGACGACGTTGCCCTCGGCATCGGCCAGGCACTGGGTCTCGACGTGGCGGGGCTTGTCGAGGTACTTCTCGACGAAGCACTCGCCGCGTCCGAACGCCGCGACGGCCTCGCGCGTGGCCGACTCGAACAGCTCCGCAACCTCGTCGAGCTCGCGGGCGACCTTGAGACCGCGTCCGCCGCCGCCGTACGCGGCCTTGATGGCGATCGGCAGGCCGAACTCCTCGGCGAAGGCCACGACCTCGTCGGCCGAATCGACCGGGCCGGGGGTGCCGGGGGCCAGGGGCGCCCCGACCTTCTCGGCCACGTGGCGCGCGGTCACCTTGTCGCCGAGCGACTCGATGGCCTCGGGACCCGGGCCGATCCAGATGAGGCCGGACCGCTCGACGGCGCGCGCGAACTCGGCGTTCTCCGCGAGGAATCCGTACCCCGGGTGCACGGCATCGGCCCCGGAGCGCCGGGCGACGGAGAGGATCTTGTCGATCACGAGATATGTGTCGGCGCTGGTCGAACCATCGAGCGAGTACGCCTCGTCGGCGAGCTTCGCGTGCAGCGCGTCTCGGTCCTGGTCTGCGTAGACGGCGACGGAGCCGATTCCAGAGTCGCGAGCGGCGCGGATGATGCGCACGGCGATCTCTCCACGGTTTGCGATGAGCACCTTACGGATTACGGGCATGGATTCGAGCCTATTCGGCACGAGGCCGTGCCATTTGATTGACCTGCACAACATGCACGGCGTTTCGTGTGCGGATCACTACGACGAGAGGTCCCACAGGCCGACCCAGTCGACGCCGAGTTCGCGCACGAGGCGCCGGATCGTCGAGAGCGACATGCCGACGACGGTCGACGGATCCCCCTCGACGCGCTCGATGAACGCGCCGCCCAGGCTGTCGACCGTGAACGCGCCGGCCACCGCGAGGGGCTCGCCCGTCGCGACGTAGGCGTCGATCTCGTCGTCGGTGATGTCGGACACGAACGTCACGCGCGCCTCGGCCGTGGCATCCGCGCGCGAGAGGGCGCCGTCGTCGACGCGGATCACGCTGTGCCCCGAGTGCAGGATCCCGGTCCTGCCGCGCATCTCGCGCCAGCGCTCAGCGGCGCGCTCGGGCGTATGGGGCTTGCCGTACACGCGTCCGTCGAGCTCGAACATCGAGTCTCCGCCGATCACGATGCCGTCGAAATCATCGGCGAGCGAGACCGCGACGGCCTTCGCCTTCTCCTTCGCGAGGAACTGCACGTGCTCGGCGGGCGTGAGCGCGCGACCGAGCTGCGCCTCGCGCGCGGCGACCGCGGCATCCTCGTCGACGCCGGGCGACGCGAGCCGCGGTTCGATCCCGACCTGTCGCATCAGCATCAGACGGGCGGGGGACGTGGAAGCGAGACACACCTGCATGCTCTGAGTCTTCCGCACCTTCGGCGGGAGCGGCGGCAGATCCGCGGCGAGGCGGTGGGAGAATGGGCGGATGCAGACAGGCGACATCGCAGAGCTCGAGATTTCCGGCGTCGCCCACGGCGGGGTGTTCATCGCTCGGCACGGGGAGGCGGGCTTCGTCGTGTTCGTGCCCGACGTGCTCCCCGGAGAACGGGTTCTCGCGCGCATCACGCAGGTGAAGAAGTCGTTCGCCCGGGCGGAGGTGCTCGAGGTGCTCGACGCCTCGCCGCATCGCGTACCGCACATCTGGCGCCAGGCCTCGATCGACCGGCCCCCGGAGCTGCGTCCGGGCGGAGCGGACTTCGGCCACATCGAGCTCGGCCACCAGCGCGAGCTGAAGACGCGCGTGCTCACCGAGGCGTTCGACCGGTTCGCCGGCGGATCCGTGCGCACCGCGGTCGAGGCCGTGCCCGGCGACGAGCGGGGCGTGCGGTGGCGCACGCGCGTCGGTCTGCACGTCGACGGATCCGGCCGCGTCGGCCCGTTCGCGGCGCGCAGCCACGACGTGATCGACGTCGCCGACCATCCGCTCGCGACCGTCGGGATCGAGCGCGTCGCGCTCGGGCTCGGGCGCGAGAAGCCGGGCCGGATCGACCTCGTGCAGCCGGCCGATGGCGAGGTGCGCGTGCTGCGCCGCCCCGACGATCGCCGTCGGGGGAGGGGACCGAGGCCGGCCCCCGAGGTCGTGATCGAACGGGTCGCCGAGCGCGAGTTCCGGGTCGACGCCGACGGATTCTGGCAGGTGCACCACGGGGCGGCGGCCGCGCTCGACCGGGCGGTGCGCGAGGCGCTCGCCGGCATCGAACCCGACGACGACGCGCACCACCTCGACCTGTACGGCGGCGTGGGCCTGTTCGCCGCAGCGCTGGCGGAGCGCGGGGGACGCGTGACCACGGTCGAGTCCTCCCCGCGCGCGACGCAGCACGCCCGCGACAACCTCGCCGATCTCGGCGTGGAAGCCGTGACGGCCCGCGTGGAGCGCTTCGTCGAGCAGCTGCCGGCGGATCCGGCCCTCGCGGGCGGCGTGACCCTGCTGGATCCGCCGCGCGCCGGAGCGGGGGAGCAGGTCGTCACCCGCATCGCCGATCTCGGGCCGCGCGCGGTCGTCTACGTCGCGTGCGATCCGGTCGCGCTCGCGCGCGACGTGGGCATCTTCCGCCGCCTCGGATACGACCTCGACGCGGTGCGCGGCATCGACCTGTTCCCCGGTTCGCATCACGTCGAGGCGGTCGCCGTTCTGCGGAGATGAACACGCGACGCGCCGATCCGTTGTGCACGTCCGCCAAGGGCGAGACGCATGCCGCGGATAGGGTGGAACGCGTGACCGAACCGGACATGACGACCACCGCAGGCAAGATCCAGGATCTGCGCAACCGCTACGATGAGGCCGTTGTCGAGCCCGAGAAGGCGGCTGCCGCCAAGCAGCACGCCAAGGGCAAGCAGACCGCCCGGGAGCGCATCGAGCAGCTCATGGACCCCGGCAGCTTCGTCGAGCTCGACGAGTACGTGCGCCACCGCACCACGGCGTTCGGCATGGATCGCTCGCGCCCCTACGGCGACTCGGTCGTCACGGGAGTGGGGCGCATCCACAGCCGCGTCGTCGCCGTGTACTCGCAGGACTTCTCGACGTTCGGCGGATCGCTCGGCGAGGTCGCCGGCGACAAGATCCTGAAGGTCATGAAGTACGCGCTGCAGAACGGGCTGCCGATCGTCGGCATCCTCGATTCGGGCGGCGCGCGCATCCAGGAGGGCGTGCTCGCGCTCGGCAAGTACGCCGAGATCTTCCGCCTCAACACGCAGGCCTCCGGCGTGATTCCGCAGATCTCGATCGTCATGGGCCCGGCGGCCGGCGGCGCCGTGTACTCGCCGGCGCTGACCGACTTCGTGATCATGGTCGACAAGACGAGCCAGATGTTCGTGACCGGCCCCGACGTGATCAAGACCGTCACGGGCGAAGACGTCGGCATGGAGGAGCTCGGCGGTGCGCACACGCACAACACCCGTTCGGGCGTCGCGCATTACCTCGCCGACGACGAGGAGGATGCGCTCGACTACGCGCGCACGCTGCTCGGGTATCTGCCCGACACGAACATGTCGGACCCGCCCGACTTCGTCTCCGACTTCGAGTTCGAGACGAACGATCTCGACCAGAAGCTCAACACGATCATCCCCGATTCGCCCAACCAGCCCTACGACATCCACGAGGTGATCGAGGTCATCGCCGACGGCGGCGAGTTCCTCGAGACGCAGCCGCTGTTCGCACCGAACATCGTCGTCGGCTTCGCGCGCATCGAGGGCCGTTCGGTCGGCATCATCGCGAACCAGCCGCAGCAGATGGCCGGAACCCTCAACATCGAGGCCGGCGAGAAGGCTGCGCGATTCATGCGGTTCTGCGACGCGTTCTCGATCCCCGTCGTGACCCTCGTCGACGTTCCGGGCTATCTGCCCGGCACCGACCAGGAGTGGACGGGCGTCATCCGCCGCGGCGCGAAGCTGCTGTACGCCTACGCCGAGGCCACGGTTCCGCTCGTGACCATCATCCTGCGCAAGGCCTACGGCGGCGCGTACATCGTCATGGGATCCAAGCAGCTCGGCGCCGATGTGAACCTCGCGTGGCCGACGGCCGAGATCGCGGTGATGGGCGGCCAGGGCGCCGTGAACATCCTCTACCGCGGTGAGATCAAGAAGGCCGAGGCGGCCGGCGAAGACGTGCAGGCGGTGCGCACCAAGCTCGCCGACGAGTACGCGTACTCGGTGGCCTCGCCGTTCCTCGCGGCCGAGCGCGGCGAGCTCGACGGCATCATCGAGCCGGCGCAGACGCGCGTGATGATCGCGAAGGCGCTGCGCTCGCTGCGCCGCAAGCGCCTCGAGCTGCCGCCCAAGAAGCACGGGAACATCCCGCTGTGACGAAGGAAGCCCTGGTGCGGGTCGAACACGGGTGCCCGACGGAGGAAGAGCTCGCCGCGATCATCACGGTGCTGAACGAGCACTACGAGCAGGAGTCCGCGACCGCGACCGTCGCCGAGACCGGCACGGATCGCTGGACGCACTCGCGGCGCATGCGCGACACGCGCCGTCGTGAGTGGGGCAGGTTCGCGGGGTGACCCAGCCGGGTGCCGCGGCACATGTCGTGGAGGTGCCGTTCACCGAGTCGACGAACGCCGACCTCCTTGCGGCGCTGCACGACGGTGAGCACTGGCCGCACCTCGGCGCGCTCGTCACGCGCGATCAGCGCGGCGGACGAGGACGGCTCGATCGGCAGTGGGTCGCACCGCCCGGCGCCGCGCTCGCGATCTCGGTCGTGCTGCACGTCGCCGCCGTTCCGCTCCCGCGACGCGGCTGGATCCCGCTCGCCGCGGGAGCGGCGATGACCGATGCCGTGACCGCGCAGCTGCCGGGCGCGGGCGTGAAATGGCCGAACGACGTGCTCGTCGGCGGCCGGAAGATCTGCGGAATCCTCGCCCAGGTCGCCGATACCGACACGATCGTGGTCGGCAGCGGCGTCAACACCCGGATGACGCCGGCCCAGCTGCCCACACCGACGGCGACCTCCTTCGCCGCCGAGGGCGTCGACGTCGACGAGACCCGACTCATCGCCGACTACCTGCGCCGGTTGGGCGAGCTGATGTCGGCGCTGGAGCGCGGATCCATCGCCGATGTCGTGACGGCGCGCTGCACGACGATCGGCCAGCGCGTCACCGCGCACCTTCCGGGCGGCGAGCGTCTGACGGGGCTCGCGCGGGGCCTCGACGACCGGGGCTGCCTCGTGATCGACGGCGTTCCCCGCCCCGTCTCGGTCGGCGACATCGTGCACCTCCGTCCGGCCTGATCCGACCGAGTCTCCCCTTCGGCGCGGCTCTGACCGCCGGATGACTGCGCCGAAGGGGGACATGGTGCGGAATCGGCCGCGCGCCGACGCCGGATCCTGGTGCTGAGCGAGAGAATGGATCCATGGAACAGCACGAGCTCCGCATCGCGACCTTCCGTCGCGGCGCCGGCTGGCTCGCCGTGTCCGCGATCGTGCTGATCGCGGTGGCCGGCACCACGGCCTACTTCCTGACGAACCTCCCCGCGCCCTTCGAAGACTGGATGCTCCTCGCCGCCGCCGCAGCCGTCGTGCTGTTCGCCGTCGTGCTGCCGTGGTGGACGTGGGCCTCGCGCAGCTATGTCGTGACGACCCGTCGCGTCATCGAGATGCGCGGCCTCATCATCCGGCGTCGTCGCGAGATGCTGCACCAGGTGGGCTACACCATCGAGATGTCGCGCGGACCGATGCAGCGCGTGTCCGGCCGCGGCACGCTCGTGCTCGGCTCGGGCGACGGCGCGGTGACGATGCACGACGTCCATGCGCCGAAGCTGGTGCGCGAGACCCTCAGCGATCAGATCGAGGTGTGCCAGATCCTCGCGCACCGACAGGCGCAGCAGCAGGCGGCGGATCCGTTCCTGCAGCGAGACGCGCTCCGGACCTGAAACAATAGGGCCATGACGAAGCGTGTCGGTGTGATCGGTGGCGGCCAGCTGGCCCGAATGATGATCGCTCCGGCGAGCGAACTCGGGATCGAGATCCGGGTGCTCGCCGAGCAGAACGGGATGTCGGCGAAGCTCGCTGCCACGGCCACGGGCGATTATCGCGACCTCGGCACCGTGCGGGCATTCGCGGCGGACGTCGACGTGGTCACGTTCGATCACGAGCACGTTCCGCAGCAGGTGCTGCGCGCGCTCGTCGACGACGGCATGGCGGTCCACCCCGGACCCGATGCGCTGCAGTACGCGCAGGACAAGCTCGTCATGCGCCAGAAGCTCGCCGAGATCGGCGTGCCGCAGCCCGACTGGGCCGGCGTCTCCGCACCCGACGAACTGCAGGCGTTCCTCGACGACCACGGCGGGCGCGCCGTCGTGAAGACGCCGCGCGGGGGATACGACGGCAAGGGCGTGCGCATGATCGCCTCGGCCGAGGAGGCCGCCGACTGGTTCGAGTCGTTCGCGGGGGAGAGGATCCTGGTGGAGGAGCTCGTCGACTTCCGGCGCGAGCTGGCCCAGCAGGTCGCCCGCCGCCCGTCGGGAGAGATGGTGCCGTATCCGGTGGTCGAGACGGTGCAGAAGCACGGCGTATGCGCGGAGGTCTTCGCACCGGCCCCGCGCGCGTCGGAGCGCACGGTCGAACTCGCCGCGCGCATCGGCGTCACGATCGCCGAGCAGCTCGGGGTCACCGGCGTGTTCGCCGTCGAGCTGTTCGAGACGACGGATGAGCGGCTCCTCGTCAACGAGCTGGCGATGCGGCCGCACAACAGCGGCCACTGGACGCAGGACGGCGCGGTGACGAGCCAGTTCGAGCAGCACCTGCGGGCGGTGCTCGACCTGCCGCTCGGATCCGCGGATCCGGTCGCCGAGGCGACCTGCATGATCAACATCCTCGGCGGCCCTGCGGGCGCCGAGATCGACGACCGGTTCGCCCGCGCGATGCGCGCGCAGCCGTCGGCGAAGATCCACACGTACGGCAAGTCGCCGCGCCCGGGGCGCAAGGTCGGTCACGTGAACGTCGCGAGCGACAGCATCGATGATGCGGCCTATGCCGCCCGGGCCGCCGCCGCACACTTCGACTGAGCACCATGACCCGATCAATGCGGCTCTGACGAGCTCTTTCCCGGCCCAAGTGGGACACGGCGGGCGGGGTTCTCAGGAGATCACAAAGAGGTCACATACCCTCGTAGAGTGCTTCACTCCTCCGAAAAGCCGCTCGTCGGCGTCGTCATGGGCTCCGATTCCGATTGGCGCGTCATGCAGGACGCCTCGTCTGCCCTGACCGAGTTCGGCATCGCCCACGAGGTCGAGGTCGTCTCCGCGCACCGCACCCCCGACAAGCTCATGAGCTACGGTCGCGAGGCGCGCGGGCGCGGGCTCCGGGCGATCATCGCGGGGGCCGGAGGCGCTGCGCACCTGCCGGGCATGCTCGCCTCGCTCACCGCGCTCCCCGTGATCGGCGTGCCGGTGCAGCTGAAGACGCTCGACGGGCTCGATTCGCTGCTGTCGATCGTGCAGATGCCCGCGGGGATCCCCGTTGCCACCGTGTCGATCAACGGCGCGAAGAACGCGGGCCTGCTCGCCGGGCGCATCATCGGATCGGGCGACCCCGAGGTCGCCGACCGCGTCGAGGCCTATGCCGCGGAGCTCGAGCGCCAGGTCGAGGAGAAGAACGCGCGTCTCAAGGACTCCCTTTCGTGACGCTCTCCGCCGAACGCACGGCGGGCTCTGTCGTCCACCAGCGTCCGATGCGCAGGCCCGACGCGGCGAACGGGAAGATGATGACCCGCCGCGGCTGGTGGCTCATCGTGCTGAACTTCCTGATCCCCGGATCCGCGCAGGCGCTCGCGGGGAACAAGCGGCTCGGCCGATTCGGACTGCGGCTGACCCTGCTGATGTGGGTTCTGGTCATCATCGCCGTGCTCGGCGCGCTGCTCTGGCGCACCGCTGCGCTCGCGGTCATCACGTTCCCGATCACGCTGCCGGCGCTGGCCGTGATCCTCGCGATCTACACGGTCGTCTGGGTCATCCTGTCGATCGACACCCTGCGCCTCGTGCGCCTCGTGAAGACGCGCGCACCGCAGCGCTTCTTCATCCTCGTGCTGGGGCTGCTGCTCGCGGCCGTGCAGGGCGTCGGGGGAGCGTTCGGCGCATCGACGCTGTTCACCTCGAGCGGGTTCCTGAACGACAACTTCTCCAACGCGGCACCCGTCGTGCCGCCGAGCGACGGCTACTACAACGTGCTGCTGCTCGGCGCCGACTCGGGCGAGGGCCGTGACTCGCTGCGCTACGACAGCATCTCGGTGATCTCGATCAACGCCGATACGGGCGCGATCACGATCACCGGCGTGCCGCGCGACCTCGAGCATGCGCCGTTCAGCGAGGGCAGCCCGATGCTCGCGGAGTTCCCCACGCGGTTCGAGGGGCGCGCCGACCCCGAGTGCGGCTGGTCGAGCGGCATCAACCAGCTCACGAACGCGGTCTCCTTCTGCCGCGAAGACAGCGGCAAGAGCCTGTATCCCGACGCCGAGAAGCACGATTCGCACCCGGCGGTCGAGGCGACGAAGGACGCGGTCGAGGGCCTCACCGGCCTCGAGATCCCGTACTACGTGTCGATCGACATGCAGGGCTTCGCCGCGCTGATCGACGCGGTCGGCGGAGTCGACATCACGGTCGACCAACGACTGCCCGAGGGCGGCGGACCCGCATACGAGGGCCAGCCCGCCGAGGAATGGGCGACCGGATGGATCGAGCCGGGCCCGCAGAAGATGAACGGCGAGACGGCGCTCTGGTACGCCCGCTCGCGCTACACGACGAGCGACTGGGATCGCATGCAGCGCCAACGCGAGCTGCAGACGGCGGTGCTCAGCCAGATGACGCCGCAGAACCTGCTCACGCGCCTCGAGGAGGTCGCGGACGCGGGCACGGCCGTGCTCGAGACCGATGTGCCGCGCGCGCTCGTGCCGACCTTCCTCGACCTCGCCGTCGATGCCCGCACGCAGGAGATGGCATCGCTCGAGCTCAACCCCGACAGCGGCATCGATCAGGTCGAGCCCGACGTGGCTCTGATCCACCAGATGGTGCAGGATGCGCTGCATCCCGCGACCGAGGCGCCGGCTGAGTGAGCGCTCCCAGACTCCCGCGATCGCGGGCGATAGGATCCAAGGTGACATTCTGCGGTGACGATCTGCGAGGCGCGCTTCTGTGACGAGTATCGATCTGAGTGAATACGACGTGCCCGGGCGCGGGCGCGGGCTGGCCGACGTCGTGCGCTGGCGCTACCTGCTGACGCTGCTGATCCGCAAGGGCACCGCGACGCGCTACCGCAACTCGGTGCTCGGCTGGACCTGGTCGTACGTCAAGCCGCTGGTGCAGTTCTTCATCTACTTCGCCGTGATGGGCGTCATCTTCGGCATGGACCGCGGCACCGACAACTACCCGCTGTACCTGTTCGCGGGCTTCATCACGGTGCAGTTCTTCAACGAGGCGTTCGGAAACGCCACGAGCTCCGTCGTCGGCAACAAGGCGCTCGTCAAGAAGATCTATCTGCCGCGCGAGCTGTTCCCGATCGCGGCCACGGCGGGGGCATTCGTGCACTTCCTGCCGCAGCTCGCGATTCTGCTCGTCGTCGCGTTCGTGTACGGATGGGTGCCCGGCATTCTGAACATCGGCGCGATCGTGCTCGGACTGCTGATCATCGCGATCATCGCATTCGGGCTCGGGCTGCTGTTCGCCGGCATCAACGTGCGCTTCCGCGATATCGAGAACTTCGGCGAGGTCATCCGCCAGCTCGCCACCTGGGCCTCACCCGTGCTGTACACGTGGCAGCTGATCGAAGAGCACCTCGGCGACGTGATGCTGTACGTGTATATGTGCAACCCGATCACGGTCGCCGTCGAACTGATGCACTACGGCTTCTGGAAGCCGACCGTGGCACAGCATCAGGGCGGTTGGGAAGGCTTCGCCCCCCACTTCGGCGAGCACGTCGGCATCGCCATCATCATCAGCCTTGCGTTCGTCGTGATCGGACAGCTCACGTTCCGCCGCTTCGAGCGCACTTTCGCCCAGGACGTGTGATGTCAGGAACGCTGCAGCAGACCTCGAAGAAGACGCCGGCGATCATCGTCGATCGCGTCACGAAGCGCTTCATGAAGCGCAACACGCACTCTCTCAAAGAGGGGTTCGTCAGCTGGACGAAGCGGAAGAAGGTGCGCGCCGACCACTTCGACGCGCTCCAGGACGTCAGCTTCCAGATCGGTGAGGGCGAGGCCGTCGCGGTGCTCGGCTTCAACGGATCCGGAAAGTCGACGACGCTCAAGATGGTGTCCGGCGTCATGGCGCCCGACGCGGGCCGCGTCTTCACGAAGGGGCGCATCGCGGGGCTCATCGAGGTCGGTGCGGGCTTCCACCCCGAGCTGTCGGGGCGCGAGAACGTCTACCTGAACGCCGCGATCCTCGGGATGAAGAAGCACGAGATCGATGCGAGGTTCGACGACATCGTCGCCTGGAGCGAGATCGGCGACTTCATCGACCAGGAGGTCAAGCACTACTCGTCGGGCATGTTCATGCGCCTGGCGTTCTCCGTCGCGATCCACGTCGATGCCGATGTGCTGCTCGTCGACGAGGTGCTGTCGGTCGGCGATGCGCCGTTCCGCGAGAAGTGCAACCGCAAGATGAAGGAGCTCACGGAGCGGGGCGTGACGATGCTCATCGTCAGTCACAACATGGGCACCGTGCAGGAGCTCTGCACGCGCGGCATCGTCATCCACGAGCACAAGGTGCTGTTCGACGGCCCGATCGCGGAGGCCGTGAAGGTCATCCGCGAGACGCCGCACTGAGCGGCGCTCGCCCTACTTCCCGAACTTGGCCTTCAGCACGCGCAGCGCGCGTTCGGGGAGGCTGTAGCGCGCGATGTCGTCGCGGATGCGCGCCTCGACGTCGACCAGTCGCTGGTCGATGAACTTCGTGAGGTAGAGGGGCAGGCCCGGGCCGTTCTCGGCGACCCACGCGCGCAGGGCCTCGTCGCGCAGCTGTGCGTCGACGGCCGCGTGATCGGTGCTGCTCGAGATCACGCTGTTGCCGTCGGACCCGGCAGAGGAGGGCCGCTGGTGCCAATAGGCGTACGGCTTCTTCGCATCGAGGTATTCGAGCGGGCCCTTCGTGAGCACCTTCATCGTGAAGCTCCAGTCGCCGACGACGGGCAGGCGCTCGTCGTAGAGGCCGAGCTCGTCGTGCAGCGTGCGGCGGTAGACGAACCCGATCGGCACGAACCGGTTGTGCAGCATCGTGTCGCCGAGCGTCGGCGCCGCCAGATGCGGCTGGAAGATCTCGCGGCCGAGCTCGACGTAGTCGCCGCCCTCGACCTTCTCCCAGACGATCTCGATCTTCGACACGACGCCCCCGCGTGCAGCGTTCTTCTCGCTGTCGAGGTACCGCACGGCCTCTGCGAGGAACGACGGATGCCACGAATCGTCGTCGTCGTGCAGCACGAGGTAGGGAGCGGTCGTCATCGTCACGCCCGCGTTCGCACTGGCCCACCGCCCGTGGGACTCCTGCCGATGGAGCACGCGCACCTGCTCGCGGAACGCCTCGGGAACGCGCGCGACCATCGCGTCGACGCCGGCGGGGTCGCCGCCGTCGTTGATGATCACGCACTCCCACTCGGTGAGGGTCTGCGAGCTGATGCTGCGCAGCGCCCGGTCGAGGAACCGCGGACGGTCCTTCGTGCGAACGACGATCGCGACGCGCGGCTCGTTCATCGGCCCATGCCGGTGTAGGTCCAGCCCGCGTTGCGCCAGGCGGTGGGGTCGAGGATGTTGCGGGCGTCGAACACGACCGGGCGGGCGACCTTCGTCGCCGTGTCTGCCGGGTCGAGGCGTTTGAACTGCTTCCACTCCGTCGCGATCACCACGGCCTCGGATCCCTCGAGCGCCTCGTCCAAGGACGCGGCGTAGTTCAACTGGGGGTGGGCATTCCGGGCGGTGTCCATCGCTTCGGGATCGTAGGAGACGACCTCGGCGCCGAGGCCCTTCAGCTGCACGGCCACGTCCAACGCGGGCGAGTCGCGGATGTCGTCGCTGTCGGGCTTGAAGGCGAGGCCGAGGACGGTGACGCGGTGGCCGTAGACGGGTCCGTCGAAGCTGTCGACGACGCGGTCGACGACGTGCTGGCGGCGGCGGAGGTTGATCTCGTCGACCTGTTTCAAGAACGCGACGGATTCGCCCTTGCCGAGCTCTTCGGCGCGGGCGGCGAAGGCGCGGATGTCTTTCGGGAGGCACCCGCCGCCGAATCCGATGCCGGCGTTGAGGAACTTCCTCCCGATGCGTTCGTCGTGTCCGATCGCGTCGGCGAGCTGGGTGACGTCGGCGCCGGTGACCTCGCTGATCTCGGCCATGGCGTTGATGAAGCTGATCTTCGTGGCGAGGAAGCTGTTGGCGGCGACTTTCACCAGTTCCGCGGTGGGCTGGTTGGTGACCAGGCGGGGGGTGCCGCGTTCGAGGATCGACGCATACACCTGATCCAGGGTGGCGACGTCTTCGTCGTGTGTGGCATCTGTGACGCCGTAGACGAGCCGGTCGGGGTCGACGGTGTCTTTCACGGCGAAGCCTTCGCGGAGGAACTCCGGGTTCCACGCCAACCGCACGCCTTCGCGGGCGGCGAGTTGCGTCAGTCGGGCGGCGGTGCCGACGGGGACGGTGGATTTGCCGGCGATGAGGGATCCGGGTTTGGCGTGTTCGAGGATGCCGGCGGTGGCGGCATCGACGTAGGTCATGTCGGCGCCTTGCCCGTCACGGCGTTGCGGGGTGCCGACGCCGATGAAGTGGACTTCGGCGTCGGCGAGGTCGGCGTAGTCGGTGGAGAACGTCAGCCGGCCGGAGGCGAGGCCGGTTCGGAGGATCTCGTCGAGTCCGGGCTCGTAGAAGGGGGTTTCCCCGGCGGAGAGCTTCGCGATCTTGGCCTGGTCGACGTCGATGCCGACGACGGTGTGGCCGAGGGACGCCATCGAGGCGGCATGGACCGCACCGAGGTACCCACATCCGATCACGCTCAGCTGCATGGGGATCTCCTTCGTCAGGGATGCGCGTGCCCGTCGGCACACTCCCCTTATCCTGCCACGCGCCGCCGTCGCATATCCTGGTGCGGACATGACCGGATCCGCACACGACGACACCGCGCCCCTGCTGTCGGTCGTCATTCCCACGCACAACGTCCGCCCCTGGCTGCGGCAGGCACTCGATTCGGTGCTGCGCCAGCAGGCGGATCTCGAGGCGATCGTCGTCGACGACCGGTCGGACGACGGCACGCTCGACCTCGCCCGCGAGGTCGCCGAGCGCGACCCGCGCGTGCGCGTCGTGGCTTCGACCGGCGCGGGCGGCGGGTCCGCGCGCAACACCGGGGCGGAACTCGCGCGCGGTCGTTATCTGATCTTCGCCGACGGCGACGATCTGATCCCCGACGGCGCGTACGCCGCGCTCGTGTCGAGCCTCGAAGAGAGCGGATCCGACATGGCCGTCGGCGACTACATCAAGTTCCGCGCCGTCGACACCTGGCGCCCGACGGCGGCCATGCCGGCCTTCGCACAGCCCGCGCAGCGGATCACGCTCGCCGACGCGCCGACGCTGCTGTTCAGCAGGCCGTGTTGGAACCGGGCGTTCCGCCGCGACTTCTGGTCATCGAGCGGCATCCGGTTCCCGGACGTGCCGCGCTCGAACGACATCGTGCCGATGGTCCGGGCCCTGGTCGGCGCCTCGTCGATCGACGTCGTCGACGACGTGGTCTACGTCTACCGCGAGCGGCCGGGGAGCGGATCGATGACGGCGCGCGCGGGAGCGGCGACGAGCCTCGACAGCTACCTCACGCAGGAGACGGAGTGCGCGGCGCTCGTGCGAGCGACCGGTGACGCCGGCCTCGCGGCCGTGTTCGCCGACCTCATATGGGACCGCGACGCATTCGTGGCCGTGAACCGCTATCTGCTCGCGTGGGAGTCGCCGTCGGAGGGCGACAAGGTCATCGCCTCGCGCCTGAGGGCGCTGCTCGACATCGTGCCGGCGCCCGACGGGGCGGATCCGCTGCGACGCCTCGCCCTCACCCTGGCCGCAGACGGTGCGTTCGCGGCCGGTCACGCCGTCTCGCGCGTGGCGGGCGGACACCCCGAGGGCGCGGATCCCGCGGAGGAGCGCGCGGACCTCGTGGCGACGTGGCGCGCGCTCGTCGCGGAGCTCGATCGGCGCGGCCCGGGCGACGCCGAGCGTGCGCTGATCGTAGAGCGCCTGTCCCGGCAGCTCGCGCAGCCGCACACCGGCCGGCCCGAGGCGTGGCACGCCCTCGTCGACGAGGCCGAGCGGGTGCTCGGCGCGCGCGTGCGTCTGTTCGCGGCCGATGCGTGGCAGGATCCCGCGACGCACGCCGACCGCGTCGCCGCGCGCGAGCGCACGGCCGCGCGAGCGCACGGCCTGGCGGGAGGCGACCTCCTCGCGATCGATGGAACGGTGTCGCCCGACGCGGGCGCGGTGGAGATCGCGCTCTTCGACGGCGAGGCGAGCCTCGACAGCGGCACGCCGCGCCTGATCCGCCCGGTGAGCACCACCTGGCGCACGGCGCGCGACGGCGTGCGCACCTGGTCGGCGGCGTTCCCCGCGCACGAGCTGCCGCTGCACCGCCCGCTCACGCCGGTCGCGACCGCGGACGGCGCGATGTGGAACGTCGACGCCGCCTTCGAGCTGCCCGCCTTCTCCCGCCGCGACGCGTTCCTCTACGACATCGTCGACCGGATCCTCATCGTGCGCCGCCGGCGCAGCTGGGTCGTGCGGGGTGCGGTCTCGGCCGCCCGCCGCGCTGTCACCGCGCTGCGGCGCGGCCGGTGATCACGCCGCGCCGGCGAGCGAGGCGAGCATCGCGGAGTACTGCCGCGAGATGTCCCACGGCGCGATCGGGGCGAGGAACGCGTCGAAGTCGCCGTCGGTCAGACCGGCGAACGGATCATCCGCGAGCAGGTCGGCGATCGACGATTCGGGATCCGCCGGGTCGAAGAACCTCACCCAGGGCTCGCCCGCGAACTGCTCGCGCAGGTGCGCATCGCCCGGCAGGATCACCGGAACGCGGAACGTCGCCGCGAGGTGCACCGAGCCGGAGTTGAGGATCGCCCGGTAGGGGAAGCACGCGACGTCCGCGGCCCGGAACCAGCGCGCGATGTCGGCGTCGTCGACGAAGCCGAGGTGCGAGATCGTGCGCTGCTCCGTCGGCAGCGACGCGGCGAACTCGGCGCGGGGCATCTCCTTCACCGCCCCGGCCAGCATGAGCACGAGGTCGCCGCCGCGGCGCGCGTTCGCGCGGGCGGTGGCGCGGGCGAGGTCGTCGACGCCCTTGTACGGCCGGATCTGGCCGAGGAAGAGCACCGCGCGCTCGTGCTCGCTGATCTCGAACGACGCGCGCGCCTGTGTGCGCGTGATGCCCGTGTCGTACACGCCCTCGTAGCTGGGGTGCGCGATCTGGCGGATCTTCCGCGGATCCACGGTCGCGACGTCGCTGATCGCGGCGGGGGTGTGCGGGGCCATGATGTGGATCGCGTCGGCCGAGCTCGCGAGCAGCCGATACAGCCTGACTTCGAGCTCCGGGAATGTGAGCTCGTGGGGGAGGCGGTTGTGCACCGTCCACACGAGCTTCGCGCCGCGGGAGCGCAGCCCCGCGAACAGCCGCTCGAGGCGCGCCACCCGACGCGCGGCTTCGGCCTCCGACTGCGCCTGCTGCGCGATCGGCGTGGTCCAGTGCACGTGCAGCGTGTCGCCGCGGCCGAGGCGAGCGGCCCCCGCGACGAGATCGTCGAAGGTGTGGGCTCCCGTCACCTCGAACCCGTCGGCCCGCGCCGACAGTTCGATCAGATTGAGGAACGCATTGTTCAGATACGCCGGAAACACGAGCACCTGGGGGCCTGATCGCATGGGGACGATCTTAGGCGCGATCCGCCGAGCGCACGGCGACCGGCGGATCGCGCCCTCACACGAGGTCGCGGGGGATCGCAGTGCTCCAGCTCTTGGACGCCACCCGCCGCTCGCCCTCGTACGCGTCGAGCTCCGCGTGCAGCACGAACTCGGTGGCCGTGGACGTCAGCACTGTTCTCGTGGTCGTGCGCACGTTCCAATCGTCGCGTTCGAATCCGAGGATCCAATCGGTCTCGCCGCGGATCGAACCGAAGTCGCCGGCGGTGAAGCTGTACTGCTCGTACGCGCGTCGGATGACGGCGAGGTCGATGCCCGGGAAATGCACGACGCCGAGGTCCTTGACGACGCGCAGCGTTCCGGTGAGGTCGACCATGTTGCGGTGCACGCTCCAGTCCTGTTCGCCGGGCTGCAGCTGGCGCACCTCGATCGGCTCCGCGCCCTCGGGCTCGCCGAACACGGGCACGAGGGACGCGTCGTCTTCGTGCTGCGCCGGGCGCACCGGCAGCACGAGGGCCGACTCGTCGGGGAAGACCGTGAGCCGCACCGGCTCGGGCGACGGCCACACCACCGGCCAGTACGACGTCGACACCGCCAGCCGCAGGCGATGTCCCGCAGGGAACGACTGCGCCATGCCGTTCAGCGGCACCGACACGGTCAGTTTCTCGCCGGGCTCGAGCGGCCGCGGATCGTCCGACCCGCGGTGATGGTTGAGGTTGAGGATCCCGTAGCTCACGCGGGTCGCCTCGCCGTCCGGGGCGATGTCGGAGAGCCGCACGGCGACCATCGCGACGGGCCGGTCGACGCTCAGGGTGAGCTCGGCGGTGGGGGCGCCCAGCAGCTCGAGGCGCTCCGCCAGCGCGTCGCTGTCGAAGACCATCGACCCGCCGTCCTCCTCCCGCTGGTCGTTCGGCATGTCGGGCGGCGCGTTGTACGAGCACCACTTGCCGGCGAACTGACCGACCGAGAGCGGCGATTGCACCGACAGCACGGGCGTCGGCGCGTGGGGAGCGTCCGGGCGCCGGATGTGATGCCAACCGAGCGGGTACCGCGATGGGACGATCCGCGGGCTCGGCCAGCCGGGTTCGCCGACCCAGCGCCCGGGGCGGTCCTCGTAGGTGGTGGCCGGCCGTGCCGCATCCTGCATCCAGATGCTGAGGGCCGGCCCGCTCATCGCGCCGCCATCGCGATCGTCCTTCAGCCAGTGGTCCCACCACGCGACGACCTCCTGCAGGAATCCGATCGCGGGCCCCGGCTCGCCGAGATGCGGGTACTTGTGGCTCCATGGCCCGATCAGCCCCCTCGTCGGCACATCCAGCTCTGCGAGCAGGCGGAACACGGCGTTGGAGTACCCGTCGGCCCAGCCGCTCACGGCGAAGACGGGAACCTGAACGGCCGAATAGTCCTCGTCGATCGACCCGTGCCGCCAGTAATCGTCGCGGTGCTGGTGGCGCAACCAGGTCTCCAGCCACAGCCCGCTGTTCTCGAGCCGGTCCAGCCACAGCTCCCGCCAGTTCTCGCCGACGACGGCCGGGTCGGGCGGGCAGGAGTTGTACGCGAACATCGTGGACGCCCACGACAGGTTGTCGCTGAGGAGGCACCCGCCCATGTAGTGCACGTCGTCGGTGTATCGGTCGTCGGTGGAGCAGACGGTGACGATCGCGCCGAGGCTCGGCGGCTGGCGGGCCGCGATCTGCAGGGCGTTGAAACCGCCCCACGAGATGCCCATCATCGCGGTGCGGCCGCTGCACCACGGCTGCTGCGCCATCCAGGCCAGCACCGCCTCGCCGTCCGACAGCTCCTGCTCGAGGTACTCGTCGGTGAGCACACCCTCCGAGTCGCCGCTGCCGCGCAGGTCCACGCGCAGGCACGCGTACCCGTAGCCGGCCATGTACGGGTGATGGATGGAATCGCGCTGCGCGGTCAGGTCCCGCTTGCGATACGGGATCATCTCCAGCACGCCGGGAACCGGATCGTCGTCAGACGACACCGGACGCCACAGGCGCGCGGCGAGACGAGTGCCGTCGGGCAGGGGGATCCAGAGGTGCTCCTCCTCCGTGATCTCGTTCGGCAGAGCGGTGACGGTGCGCATCAGTCTCCTTCCTCGGCGATCTCCTCGGCGGACGGAACGCGATCGACGACGCCGCCGGAGAAGGTCCGCAGCAGCCACTTGCCCGCCGTCGCGAACGCGCCCTGCCTGCGGGAGAGGGCGCGCGGATCCCGCCCGAGCGCGAGGTCGACCATGAAGGCGTGGTTGGGGATGCCGTCGACCATCTCGAACAGCAGCGCGTGCGATTGGGAGTGCCGGGCGTTGATCTCAAGCAGCGTGAGGGTTTCCGCCTCTGCGTCCCAGAAGTATTCGATGTTGAACGTGCTGTGGTCGAGCCCGATCGCGGTGATCACGCGGCGCGACACGTCGGCCATGTAGTTCTGGATGTGCGGGGGAACGCGCGTCGAGGGGTACTCGTACCGCAGAAAGCTCGAGGTGCCGGGGTACGTGATCGAATCGACCACCCCGTAGATCTCGACCTCCCCGTCGTCGGCATAGCCCTCCACGGTGACCTGCGCCCCCGTCGCCGCCTCCTCCACGAGGCACACGTCGGTGCCGATGCGCGCGATCTCGGGAGGCAGGTCGAGCATGTCGAGGACGTCGTTGAAGGGGCCTCCCATGCGTCCCACCTGATCGCGCTCGAGGGCGATCGCCGCCGTCAGCTGCTCGTCGTCCTCGACATGGTGCGCGCCTTCGGACGACGCCGACTTGATCGGTTTGATCCAGACCGGGTACTCGACGCCGTGGGGGAGTTCGGCACGCTCGTCGGAGAGGTCGAGCAGCGCGAAGCCCGGGATCTCGTCGATCACGTCGCGCTGCACCAGACGCGACCAGTATTTGTGCTCGCAGGTGACGACCGACTGGAGCGAGGCGGAGGGGAGTCCGCGTTCTCGGCAGAGCACGGGCACCATCATCGTGACGGGGAAGTCCCAGTAGCCGGCGATGGCGTCGATCGGCCCGTCGAACGCGTCCAACAGGCTCCGCGCCCGATCGAGCAGGTCGGGCACCGAGACGACGCCCTGCTGCAGCTCGTCCTGGGTGAGCAGCGGGTGGAACGTGTAGCGCTGCGCGTCGGGCATGCGCTCCAGCACGGGATCTCCCGCGTATCGCGAGCGCGGCGAGAACCAGCGCGACAAGATTCTCCGTGACACAATCGAGTCACATCTGTCACACTGATATCCATGCGTCGCACCAATCACGGCTATGAGTCTGTCCGGAAGGGGCAGGCCGTCTTCGGCATCGCGTTGGCGGCGGCGCTCATCGGGTCTTTGCTTCCGGCCACGGCCTCCGCCGCCGAACAGCCCGCTCCCGAGCCCACGCCGACGATCGTGCAGACGCCCGAGGCGACGCAGACCCCGGCTCCCGTCGACGCGCCGGAAGCGACGCCGTCGCCGACACCGAGCGACGTGCCGACGCCGGATCCGACGCCCACCGAGGCGCCGGAGCCGAGCGACACGCCCGAACCGACGTCGACGCCCACCCCGACGCCCACGCCGACGATGACGGCGGATCCCGGCGAGGCAGAGCTCGACGGGCTGGCAGCGGACAGCATCCCGTCGCCCGACAGGGGCGACTACGTCGGCGACAGCACGGAGGACGAGGCGGATCCGGGCGCGTACTCGGAGACGCAGGCCGGGCTGCTGAAGGCGGACACGCTCAACGGCTTCAAGGCCGGCAACATCATCAGCGACGCGAAGATGTACACGTCGGGCACGATGTCGGCGAACCAGATCCAGGGCTTCTTCAACCAGAAGGTCAAGCGCTGCGACGCGAACTACACGTGCCTCAAGGACTTCTCGATGAAGACCCGCACGAAGTCGCCGAACTCGTACTGCGCGGGCACCTACCAGGGGTCGAGCCGCGACACGGCGGCGCAGATCATCTCGAAGGTGTCGAAGGCCTGCAACGTCAGCGAGCGCGTGCTGATCGTCATGCTCCAGAAAGAGCAGGGCCTCGTGACGCACACATGGCCGAGCCAGTTCCGCTACGACATCGCCATGGGCTACGCCTGCCCCGACGACGCGGCGTGCGACAGCACGTACTTCGGGTTCCAGAACCAGATGTACATGGCGGCCTATCAGCTGCAGCGGTACACCAAGGACAGCTACTTCAGCTGGTACCCGGTCGGCAAGACGTCGCAGGTGCGCTGGCACCCGAACGCCTCGTGCGGCACCGGGCCCGTGCGCATCGAGAACAAGGCGACTGCCGCGCTGTACTACTACACGCCCTACCAGCCGAACCGCGCGGCGCTCCGCGCCGGCTACGGCGTCGGCGACTCGTGCTCGGCCTACGGCAACCGCAACCTCTACAACTACTACACCGACTGGTTCGGCTCGACGCACGGCGGATCTCCGGGCGGCGGATCCACCGGATACTCCGTGACCGGCGCGACCGCGGTCAAGTGGAAGTCGATGGGCGGCGCGGGCGGCGTGCTGGGCGATCCGATCGACAAGAAGAACTGCACGTCGGGCGTCGGCTGCTACCAGGTGTTCAAGGGCGGCAGCATCTACTACACCGAGCAGGCGGGCGCCGTGTACGTGCGGGGCGCGGTGCGCGACAAGTGGTCGAGCATGGGCGCGCGCGGCGGCCCCCTCGGCTACCCGACGAGCGACCCGTGGTGCGGCCTGTCCCAGGGCGGCTGCCTGCAGAAGTTCCAGGGCGGCACGATCTACACGACCGCCGCGACGGGCACCCACTACGTGCGCGGAGCGTTCCGCGACCTGTGGTCGCGCGTCGGCGACCGCAACGGGATCATGAAGTACCCGACGAGCGATCCGTGGTGCGGCCTCGCGAAGGGCGGCTGCCTGCAGAAGTTCCAGGGCGGCACGATGTACACCTCGTCCGAGACGAGCACGAAGTATGTGCGCGGAGCGATTCGTGACGCGTGGGCGAAGACGGGCGACCGCCACGGCCGGCTCGGCTATCCCACCACGAATCCCCGATGCGGCGGCGGCGCGTGCACGCAGAGCTTCCAGGGCGGCACGATCCGCTACCAGGGCGGCTCGAGCCCCCGCGTGCTCTACGGGTAGGGCGCGTGGCGTTCTCGGATGAGGCGATCGCGGGCGTGCGCGTTCCGCACTGGGTGCCGGACGCGCCGGACGCGCCGCGGAACTTCGGCGACGAGATCGGCCCGCTGCTCGTCCGGGCCCTCGTGGGCGAGCGCCCGGATCCGGGCGATGCGCGCCTGATCTCCGTCGGCAGCGTGCTGCAGTTCGCGTCTCCCGGCGATGTCGTCTGGGGTGCGGGGATCAACGGCAAAGTGCGTCAGCGCGTGCGGTACCCGCTCGACGTGCGCTCGGTGCGGGGACCTCTCACTCGAGCCGTGCTGCTGGGGAACGGCGTCGGCGTGCCGGAGGTCTACGGCGACCCCGCCCTGCTCATGCCGACGCTGTTCCCCTCGATCCGACCCGGAGGCACCGGCGGCATGCTGGTCGTGCCGAACCTCAACGAGCTCGATCGGGTGTCGGGCGACGAGGTGCTCAGCCCGCTCGGCGATCCGCTGGCGATCGCGGCGCGCATCGCCGGCAGCGGCTTCGTCGTCGCGAGTTCGCTGCATGCCCTCGTCCTCGCCGATGCATACGGGATCCCCTCGCGCCCGCTCGTGCCGGTCGCCGAGCATCCGCTGAAGTACCTCGACTACTACGCCGGCACGGGCAGGGCGCGCGTCGCGTTCGCGCGCTCGGTCGACGAAGCGATCGCGCTCGGTCCGGTCGCACCCGCCGAGGTCGATGTCGAGGCGATCGCGCGGGCGTTCCCGCACGACCTCTGGGGCGGATCCGCCGCGAAGCAGGACGATTCGTCGGCCGATTTCTCCGCGCAGCGACGTGAGTCGTGGCGCGCGCGGGAGAGCCTCGCGCTCGCTGTCGGGCGCGACGCCCCCGACAGCGCCGCACAGGCGCTGCTGCGCGTCGATCAGCTCATCGCGGAGCAGTCCGGCGACCTGGCCGAGGTGCTCGAGCTGTGCTCGACGGGCGCGGCACCGCGCGGTGCGCCGCTGAACGCAGCCGCGCGCACGTACCTCGACCGATCCGAACCGCACGGCGAGACCGACGCGCGCTTCTCGCGAGCTCTGCGCCGCGTGGCGGCGAAGACCGACCTGTCCGTGATCGGCCGCGTCGCCGCGACGGGAAAGGTCTCGCTCGCACGGGCGATCGCGCGCGGCGAGAAGACGGACGAGGACGGGCTCGCACACCTCGGGGAGAGCGCGCCGGCCGCGACGTCCGCCGAGCCCGAGCCGTCGGCGCCGGGGCTGATCTCGCGCGTGCTCAGGCGCCGCGGGTAGCATCGAGGCACAATGCGCTCCTATCGCCGTCTCGCCTGGCGACGAGACCGCGAGCTGACCGGGTTCCTCCGCGATGTCGCGCATCGGCACGCCCAGGTCAACGTCTTCAATCCCTCCTTCGCCCGCGCGGGCGAAGCCCTCGTCGTCGCCTACCGCGCGATTCCCGAAGGGGAGGGAACGATCCGCGCCTACGCCGCGACCATCGCGCGCCCGGGAGAGGCCGCGGCCGTGGCCGACCTGTCGGCATGGGGCGCCGAACACGGCATCGCGAAAGTCGCCGATCCGAAGGTGCTGCGTCGCGGCGACGCGGTGTACGTGACCTTCAACACCGGTTTCGTTCCGAAGGGCGAATTCAACGACATCTATCTGATGCAGGTGTTCCCTCGCCTCGGCGAGCCGCAGCGCGTCGTGGCCGATTTCGCGCGGCAGAGCGTCGAGAAGAACTGGGCGTTCCTCACCTCGACCGATCGCGTCTCGGCGGTGTACCGGCTGCATCCCTACGCCGAGGTCGTGTGCTCCCGCGGTGAGCTCGGGGGCTGCGGCGACCTGGTCTTCGCGCTGCGCACGCCCGCCCGCGCCGACAGCGAGGCCGGCGAGGGGCTCTCGATCGGCACGCAGCTGCTCGCCGACGGGGGAGAGCATCGCCTGATCGCGCACGAGAAGGTGTACGACGACGCGGGCAAGCGCAGCTACTACGGGCGCGCGGTGTCCATCGCGGGCGTCGGCACCGACCGTGTCGTCGTGCGCGCCGCGCCGCAGCGCCTGATCCACACCCGCCGCGATGCGCAGCCGCGCGAGGGCGTGCACAACCCGAACCTGCTGTCGGCGACGTACTTCTCGGGGCTCGCGCGGCGAGGGAGCCGCATCGTGCTGGGGTATGGGATCAACGACGTTGCGGCGGGCATCGCCCGCGTGAGGGGAGCATCACTGTGGCCGTGAGGACCTTCTACTGGGAGACCGCGCCCGAGGCGCCGCGGCGCCGCTTCTCGCGTCGCGCGCCCGAGCCGTCTCCGAGCGGCTGGCGGTACGGCAACGTCGGCGACATCTTCAACCGCGACCTCGTTCGGCACCTGTACGGCGAAGAGCCCCTCAACACCGACGACGCCGGGCGGCGTGTGCTGCTCGTCGGATCGACCGTGCATCGCATGCGCGACGGCGACATCATCGCGGGCGTCGGCACGAAGGGATCCCCGCAGCCGGCGGCCGCCGAGGTCTCGGCGCGGATCTGGGGCGCGCGCGGTCCGCTCACCGTCGACCTGCTGCGGGAGACGGGGCACGACGTCTCGGACATCCGCTTCCTCCTCGATCCCGGGCTGCTGATCGCGCGCGTGCACCCGCAGCTCGCGCGCATCCGCCCGAAGCGGGGCCGCACCGTGTTCATCCCGCACTACCGCGAACGCGATCGGTTCGCCGACACGGCCGACTATCGCGTGATCGACGTCGACCAGACCCCGCTCGAATTCGCGAAGCAGATCGCGCGCGCCGAGGCCGTCTATTCGTCATCGCTGCACGGCCTCGTCTTCGCCCACGCCCTCGGGCGCCCGGCAGCGCTCGTCGCGCCGCTCACGGCCGAGCCCGAGCTCAAGTACCGCGACTACGCGGCGTCGGTGGGGGAGACGTGGCGCACGCCCGGCGATCTTGCCGAGACGATGCGCCGAGTCTCGCCGAGCGTGCCCTCGACGATTCCGGGCCTCATCGACAGCGCGGTGTTCCCGACCCGCGCCGAACTGTCGGAAGCCGCCGCGATCGTCTGAGATCGGCGTGCGTGCGTGATGTTCCTGTGACATTCGACCGCGTCTTCCAGGAAAGCCGCGCGCGCTCTGAAACAATGGGCGCTATGGACACCGATCTTCTTGTCGTCGGCTCGGGCTTCTTTGGCCTCACGATCGCCGAACGTGCCGCCAGCGCGGGCCGCAAGGTCACCGTGATCGACCGCCGCGCCCACATCGGCGGAAACGCCTACAGCGAGGCCGAGCCCGAGACCGGGATCGAGGTGCACAAGTACGGTGCACACCTCTTCCACACGTCGAACGAGTCGGTGTGGGAGTACGTGAACCGCTTCACGACGTTCACGAACTACGTGCACAAGGTGTACTCGAACCACAAGAACGTCGTGTACCCGCTGCCGGTCAACCTCGGCACGATCAACCAGTTCTTCCAGGCTGCGTACTCGCCCGCCGAGGCGCGCGCACTCGTCAAGGAGCAGGCCGGCGAGTTCGACGTCAGATCGGCAGCGAACTTCGAGGAGAAGGGCATCGCCCTCGTCGGCCGCCCGCTGTTCGAAGCGTTCTTCCGCGACTACACCGCCAAGCAGTGGCAGACCGACCCGAAGAAGCTCTCGGGCGACATCGTGAGCCGCCTGCCCGTGCGGTACACGTACGACAACCGGTACTTCAGCGACACGTACGAGGGACTGCCGACCGACGGCTACACCGCGTGGATCGAGCGCATGGCCGACCATCCGAACATCACTGTGCAGCTCGAGACCGACTTCTTCGACGCGTCGCAGCCGTTCAACAAGGCTGCGGTCGTGGGGCAGATCCCGGTCATCTACACGGGGCCGGTCGATCGCTACTTCGATTACGCCGAGGGTGCGCTGAGCTGGCGCACGCTCGACTTCGAACAGGAAGTCCTGAACATCAACGACTTCCAGGGCACGTCCGTCATGAATTACCCGGACGCCGATGTGCCGTACACGCGCATCCACGAGTTCAAGCACTTCCACCCGGAGCGCACGGAGCTGCTCGCGCAGGACAAGACCGTCATCATGCGAGAGTTCTCGCGCTTCGCCGAGGGAACCGACGAGCCGTACTACCCGGTGAACACCCCCGACGACCGTGCGGGCCTGCTGGCCTACCGCGAGCTGCAGAAGGGCGAGAAGGACGTGCACTTCGGCGGACGTCTCGGCACGTACCAGTACCTCGACATGCACATGGCGATCGGGTCGGCGCTGTCGATGTGGAACAACAAGCTCGCGTAGACACTGGCATGACGACCCGGCGGCGGCGCTACCTCCATTCCCTCTGGCTCCTGTCGTCGCGCGACCTGCGGGTGCGCTACGCGACGAGCTGGTTGGGGTATTTGTGGAGCGTGCTCGATCCGCTCGTGATGAGCGCGATCTACTGGTTCGTGTTCACGCAGATCTTCCAGCGCGACGTCGGAGCGGATCCGTACATCGTGTTCCTGATCTGCGCGCTGCTGCCGTGGGTGTGGTTCAACTCGGCGGTCAGCGACTTCACGAAGGCGTTCAACAAAGACGCGAAGCTCGTGAGATCGACGGCGATCCCGCGCTCGATCTGGGTGGGGCGCGTCATCGTCTCGAAGGGCGTCGAGTTCCTGTGCTCGATCCCGGTTCTCGTGCTGTTCGCGGTGTTCGGCGGCGCGACGCTGACCTGGGGCGTGCTCTGGTTTCCGCTGGCGGTGCTGATGCAGACCGTGCTGCTGGTCGGGCTCGGTCTCATCGTCGCGCCGCTGTGCGTGATGTTCAGCGACCTCGAGCGCACGACGCGGCTGGTGCTGCGCGCCCTGTTCTACGCGACGCCGATCATCTACACCGTCGGCGACCTGCCCGGCATCGCCCGCGAGCTCGGCGCGTTCAACCCGCTGTCCGGCATCTTCACGATGTACCGGGCGGCGTTCTTCCCCGAGCTGTGGGACACGTTCGCGGTGAGCATGAGCGCCGTGATGTGCGTGCTGTTCCTCGGCACGGGGATCCTGGTGTTCCGCCGGCTCGAGCGTCCCCTGCTGAAGGAGCTGTGATGGGCGATCAGTTCGCGATCGAGGTCGACTCGCTCGGCGTGCGATTCCGGCGCTCCCGGCGCGGGCGGCGATCGATCAAGTCGATGTTCGCCGATCCGAAGCACCGCACGCCGAAGGACGAGTTCTGGGCGCTGCGCGACGTGAGCTTCCAGGTGCGCCCCGGCGAGTCGATCGGCGTGGTCGGACGCAACGGCCAGGGCAAGTCGACCCTGCTGAAGCTCGTCGCCGGCGTTCTGCTCCCCGACGAGGGATCCGTGCAGGTCAACGGCGGGGTCGCGCCGCTGATCGAGATCACGGGAGGGTTCGTCGGCGACCTGACGGTGCGCGAGAACGTGCGGCTCACGTCGGGCCTGCACGGCATGAGCAAGGCTCAGGTCTCCGAGCGGTACGACGGGATCATCGACTTCGCCGAGCTCGAGGAGTTCCAGGACACGCCCTACCGTCACCTGTCGAACGGCATGAAAGTGCGCCTCGCGTTCGCGGTCGTGTCACAGCTCGACGAGCCGATCATGCTCGTCGACGAGGTGCTCGCCGTCGGCGACAAGGCGTTCCGCGAGAAGTGCTACACGCGCATCGACGAGATGCTCTCGGCCGGCCGCACCCTGTTCTTCGTGAGCCACCGCGAGGCCGACCTGCGCCGGTTCTGCGATCGCGGCCTGTACATCCGCGATCACCGGCTCGCGATGGACGCTCCGATCGAGCAGGTCCTCACGACGTACAACAGCGACACCTGAGCGCGCCGAAGCGGCCGGAGTTTGGTCTCTGCGCGACCGCTGTCAGAATATGACGGTGACAGTCGACGCGCCGATGGCCCCGCCCCTCCGGCGCAGGGTGCCGTCATCGCGCGGAGCGATGCGCATCGGCGAGATCGACGGGCTGCGCGGAATCGCCCTGACGCTCGTCGTGGTGTTCCACCTGTTCGGCCACGGACGCGTCTCCGGCGGCGTCGACGTGTTCCTCACGGTCTCCGGCTTCCTGCTCGTATTGTCGCTCGTCCGCGCCCTGAGCGGCGGAAAGCCGCTCGGCATCGTGGCGCGCTGGGGCCGCACGTTCGCCCGGCTGGCCCCACCGGCATCCCTCGTGCTGCTGACCGTCGCCGTGCTCTCGTACACGGTGTACGCGCCGTGGCTGCGCTCACAGAACCTCATCGAGGTCGTCTCGACCGCTCTCTACGTCGAGAACTGGCAGCTCATCACCTCGCAGCTCGCCTACGGCGCGGCGGGCCCTGAGACGAGCCCGCTGCAGCACTTCTGGTCGCTGTCGGTCCAGGCGCAGTTCTTCCTGCTGTTCCCGCTCGTCGTCGCTCTGCTCGCGCTCGTCGTGCGCGGGGCTCGCGCGCGCGTCGTCGCGTTCTGGATCCTGCTGGCGATCGCGACGGTCTGCTCGTTCGTCTACGCGGCGCAGCGCAACGCCGCGGACCCGCTGGCGGCGTACTTCGACACCTTCGCTCGCTTCTGGGAGCTCGGGATCGGCGGCATCGTGGCGGGGCTCGTCCTGTCGCGCAGAACCCTTCCTCCGGTCGCGCGGCCGGTCGCCGGATGGGCCGGACTCGCGATGATCATCGTCAGCGGCCTCGTGTTCGACGGCGGCGCGATGTATCCGGGGCCCGCGGCGCTGCTCCCCGTCGGCGGCGCGCTGCTCGTGATCCTGGCGGGATCGGGCGGCCCGTTCTCACCCACGCCGCTGCTCACCAGCGGGCCGCTGCGCTGGCTCGACAGCATCTCGTACGGGCTGTACCTCTGGCACTGGCCGTTCCTCATCGTCCACCTGACGCTCACGGAGAGCGACGCGATCGGCCCGCTCGGGGCGGTCGTCGTGCTCGCGGCGGCGCTGCTCGCAACGCTGCTGACCCGGTACCTCCTGCGCGTGCCCACGGCCTGGGCGATGCGTCCGAAACCGGGCCGCGCGCTCGCGCTCGCTCTCGTGGCGATGCTCGTCGTCGCGCTTCCCGTGGGCGGTCTCGTCGTCCGAGACGCGGCGCAGTCATCGGTCGTGGCCGTCGACGACTGCGCGGGCGCGGCCTCGCTCGATCCGGAGCGGCCCGAATGCGCCGACGAGCAGCCCGACGGCGAGCTGGTGCCCGCGCTCGACGATCTGCGCTCCGACGACGCGAACCGCAGCGGATGCTGGTCGCGCCTCGGCACCGACGTGGTCGAGATCTGCGCGCTGGGCGAAGAGAATGACTATTCGAAGCGGATCCTCGCGGTCGGCGACTCGCACAACAACGTGTTCCTCGACGTGTACGAGCAGATCGCCCAGGCGCGCGGCTGGCGCATCGACGCGGCCGGGCGCGCGGGATGCCAATGGGTGGCGCCCGACGCCCCCGTCTACGGCCAGAACGAGGCCGATCAGCAGGCCTGCGCCGACTGGCGCACGGCGATCGACGAGCGCGCGGCCTCCGGCGACTACGACGCGATCTTCACGACCGCGTCGTCGAAGTCGAAGTTCGAATCGGTGCAGCCCGGCGTGACCGACGAGGAGTTCCACGCGCAGGTGCTGACGCAGGCGTGGGCGCATCGTCCGTCGGATGACACCCCCATCATCGTGCTGCGGGACAACCCGATCTTCCCGGCCGAGATGCTCACCTGCCTCGCAGACCGGCAGACGATCGACGCGGGGGAGTGCGCGCTGCCGCGATCGGAGGCGCTGCTCGAGACCGGGTTCGACGAGGCGGTCGAGCAGACCGCGAACGCCCACCTGATCGACCTCACCGACCTGGAGTGCGGGCCCGATGTCTGCTCGATGGTGCAGGGCGGCGTGATCGTCACGCGCGACGGAGCGCACCTCACGCGCACGTACGCGTCGACTCTCGCGCCGTACCTCGACCGCGAGCTCGCGCGTCTGGTCGGATGAGGGCGATCTGCTGCTTTCCGCGCGGCCTTGACGGTTCTCCCATGGCGCATGCGCAACACTTGACTCGGTGAGTGTTGAGCAGACCACGCGACGCCCGCGGACCAAGCCAGCCCGGATCACGGAGATCGATGGCCTTCGCGGCGTCTCGCTGACCCTCGTCGTCATCTTCCACCTCTTCGGCCACGGCCGGGTGTCGGGCGGCGTCGACGTCTTCCTGATGATCTCGGGATTCCTCCTCACGCTCTCGCTCGCGCGCTCCCTCGACCGCGGACGCCCGCTGGGCGTCGTCGCGCGCTGGGGGCGCACGTTCATCCGGCTCACCCCGCCCGCCGCGATCGTGCTCGTCGCGGTGGTCGTGCTCTCGTTCGTCGTCTACGAGCCGTGGGCGCAGCTCGGTACGCTGCGCGAAGTCATCGCGACCGCGCTGTACTACGAGAACTGGCACCTGATCGCGCAGCAGCTCACCTACGACGCCGCGGGGTCCGAGACGAGTCCGCTGCAGCACTTCTGGTCGCTGTCGGTGCAGGCGCAGTTCTTCATCGTCTTCCCGCTCATCGCGGTCGCCATCACGCTCGTGAGCCGCCGCGCCGCGACGCGCGAACGGATCTTCTGGGGCGCGGTGGTCGTCGGCACCGTCTGCTCGTTCGTCTATGCGTGGCAGCTGAACCAGGCGGATCCCACCCGCGCCTATTTCGACACGTTCGCGCGCGCATGGGAGCTGGGGTTCGGCGGCATCGTCGCCGGGCTGTGGAAGCGCGGCATCGTCTTCCCGCCCGCATGGCGCGGAATCACCGGCTGGGTCGGACTCGCGATGATTGTCTCGTCGGGATTCGTGTTCGACGGGAAGGTCGCATACCCGGGACCGTACGCGCTGCTGCCCGTCGCGGGCGCGGCGATCGTGCTGCTCTCGGCCGGCGCGACCCACGCCGCGTCGGCCTCGCGCGTGCTGTCGCACCGCGGCCTGGTGAGGCTCGACCACATCTCGTATGGCCTGTACCTGTGGCACTGGCCGATCCTCATCGCCTACCTCACCTACCGGGGGCGTGAGGACGGGGCGATCGGACCGCTCGGCGCCATCGGCGTGCTCGCCTCGGCGTACGTCGCGACCATGCTCACCACGTGGCTGCTGCGCGTTCCGACCCGGTGGTCGGCGAGCCGCGGCATCGTCGTGCAGCTCGCCACTGTCGCGACCGCCATCGCCATCGCGGTCGTGCCCGCGGCGACGAGCACCGCCGCGATCGTGCGCAGCGCCGACATCCCGCTCGTGGCCTGCTCCGGCGCGGCGGCCCTCGACCCGGACAAGCCCGAGTGCCATGACTTCACGGCGCACGAGAGCAGAATGCCTCCCGTCGGGATCCTGCCGGTCGAGGCCATGCGCCGCGCTGACGACGCGACGCGCACCGAGTGCTGGAGCGACATGGCAGACGATGCGTTCGACATGTGCACGCTGGGAGACCCCGACAGCGACATGCGCATCCTCGCACTCGGTGACTCGCACCTCGCGGTCATGACCGACGCGATCGAGCAGATCGCCGACGACCGGGGCTGGCGCATCGACATGGCCGCGCGCGGCTGGTGCCGCTGGATGGGGGAGGACGCGCAGCTGGCCGACCTCGATCAGTCGCTGCGGGACCGGTGCACCTCGTGGCGCGCGGAAGCCGAGGCGGTCGTCGAAGAGGGCGGCTACGACGCGATCATCGTCGCGGCGGCATCGCATTCGAAGTTCGAGGTGCCGGAGGGCACGAGCCAGGCCGAGTTCGAGACCGAGAAGCTGCTCGAGGCGTGGTCGACGCGCCCGGATGCCGAGAACGTGCCGATCATCGCCTTCCACGACAACCCGCGGATCTTCTCCTCGGTGCAGGCCCCGTGCTTCGGCGACGCGCGCAAGCTCAACGACGGGGACTGCTCGGTTCCCCGCGACGAGGCGATCGCCGACCAATCGGGGCTCGACGACGCCATCGCGCGCGACCCGAACGCGATGACGATCGACGTGAACGACTACATCTGCGCGCCCGACCGGTGCAACCCGGTCGTGGGAGGCGTGGCGGTGTACCGCGACAATGCGCACATGACGTCGACCTTCATCGAGACGCTCCGGCCGTACATCGAGCGCGAGCTGGTGGGCGCCCTTTCCCGGGCTCGCGTTCTCGACTGATCAGCGCCCGAGCGCGCCCCGGAGCTCGGCGGCGAGGTACGGGCCGAGCGTCGATGCGTAGGTCGCCGTGACATGGTGGGCGTCTCGGTACACGGCGACGCCGCCGATCACCGCGGGGCACGTGCCGTCGGCGCAGTAATAGGGCGTCAGGTCGAGCAGAGCCGCGTTCGGATCCTGTTCGACCGCGCGCTGCTTGCCGTCGTCGAGCAGCACCTCGCTCTGCGGCTTCGCGCAGCGCTCTGCGGCCGTGGGGGGATCCTCCGAGACGCAGGTCACGGGCGACTCTCCGAAGAACGGGTTGTCGAACAGCGCGAGCACCGGAATGGTCGTGTCCGGGCGGGAGGCCCACGCCGAGACCATGCCGGCGACCTGCGCGTCATCGGCGTCGGTCTCACCGCCGCGGCTCGCGACCACATAGGCGTCGACGTCGTCGGCGCTCTGCACGAACTCATCGACCGCGCCGCGCCACGCGGCGCAGGCCTCGGTCTGCTCATCCGTCGCGAGGTCGAGGTCCTCGTCGGTCCAATAGCAGCCCGCATGCCCGGCGACGTCGATGCGCCAGCCGAGCTCGTCGGCCGCCGCCTCGTACGCCGTGAGCATGGCGTTGTTGTGCGAGTCGCCGATGGCGACGATGCGCGTGTCGGCGTCCTCCGGCCCGAACGTGCACATGTTGAGGTCGGCGACCTCGGGACCGGCCCAGCACTTCGGGATGTTCGCGTCGTCCTTCTCGATCTCGCTCAGCGCCGGAACGAGCGGCGCGGCATCGAGCTCAGGGTTGTCGCAGGGTGCGAGATCCGGATCGATGCCCTGCGCGCCGAAGCAGTCGGGCTGCTCCTCCACGAGCTGCTCCTGCGCCTCGAGAGTGCCCTGTTCGCTCGCCCGCAGTGCGGTCGTGGATGCGAGCGAGACGGCGAGCACGCAGGCCATGCCCGCGGCGCTCCAGATCGCGACGGTGCGCGGACGGCGGCCGGCGAGCAGCTTCGGCGACGTGCGCACGCGATCCTCGACGTATCGGGTCGAGAGCCAGGCGAGCGCGATGGATCCGGCGGCGATCAGCAGCTTGTGCACGGTCGTGAGCGGCACGCCGGTCGCGAACGGCACGATGACGATGAACGGCCAGTGCCACAGGTACACGGCGTACGAGACGCGGCCGAGCATCGAGATCGGCGTCAGACGGCCGAACGGCGCGAGCAGCGACGGCATGCCGCCCCAGATCGCGAGCACCGTGCCCATCACCGGCAGCAGCGCGGCGACGCCGGGGAAGGGCGTCTGACCCGTGTACAGCACGACCGCGAGCAGGATCATTCCGACGCCGAGCCCCGCGATGACGGTGCCCGGACGCGCGCGCGTGACCGCCGGGACGAAGGCGAGCAGCGCGCCGGCGCCGAACTCCCAGGCGCGCGTGAACGTCGAGAAATAGGCGGCGCTCGGCGCGAGCTCGACCTGCACGATGCTGAAGACGAACGAGGCGACGGTGGCCGCGGCGATCGCGATGAGCATCACCATGCGCCAGGGAAGCTTGCGGAACAGCCACATCGACAGCACCATCAGCAGCGGCAGCAGCACATAGAACTGCTCCTCCGCCGACAGCGTCCAGAAGTGCTGCACGGGGGAGGCGAGGTTATCGGCCGCCAGGTAGTCGACGCTGTCGAACAGCAGGTGCCAGTTCTGCACGTACAGCGCCGACGCCGTGACGTCGCCGAAGAACTGGGGCCACAGCGCGTTCGGCACGAACGCGAGTGTGGCGAGGCCGACGAGCACGAGCACGAGCAGCGACGCGGGGAGCAGACGCGCCGCGCGGCGCGCCCAGAACCTGCCGAGTGCGATGCGGCCGGTCTTGGCCCGTTCGCGGATGAGATGCGACGTGATCAGGTACCCGCTGATCACGAAGAACACATCGACGCCGACGAAGCCGCCCGTGAGGCGGTTCGGCCACAGGTGATAGAGCATGACGCTCATCACCGCGAGTGCGCGCAGCGCCTGGATGTCGGGGCGGAAGCCCCGCGTTGCGGCGCGCGCGTCGCGACGCGTGCGCACAGGTGTTGCGGTCATGCGCTCCGGATCACCGGGCGATGAGCCCGCGCAGCTTCCGGAGAGCGCGGGCGGGAACGCCGCCCAGCTTGCCGTTGATGCCGCGCACGACGCGCCCCGCGCGGCCGCCGGTTCGGGCGTTGAGGCCCCGCGCGACCAGGCGCGCGGCCGAGACGGACTCTTCGGCGCGCTCCGCACGCATCCGCATGTCGACGAGCTCGTCCTGCAGCTGTGCGACCCGCGGGTCGACGCGGACCACGCGCGCACCGAGGTCGTCGTTCTCGCGGATGTCCGTGATGTGAGCGGCCTCGCTCGCACGCCATTCGAAGCCGGCGATCTGCGCGACGACGTCTTCGAGGCTGCGCTCGTCGGTGACGTAGGGGCGTGCGCGTTCGACGACGGCCGAGTTCCAGACGGTGACGGCCTCGTCGTTGTCGTGGCCGGGCGTGAAGAAGCGGATCGCGCCGATCCACGGCTTGTCCATCAGGACGTACATCTCCTGCAGGCTCTCGCTCGACAGCTCGACCGTGATCGGCATGTCGACGCGGAACGGCGCCGGGAACACGCTCTCGGGCTTCTCCTCGGCGAAGATCACGCGGTTGTCCGTGCGGAACCACTCCTTGACGAGGTAGAGCTCGTTCATGGGATCGGCGAGCATGCGGCGGCGCTCGTCGTGCAGCTCGGACCACGGGCCGACGAGCACGACGTGCACATCGGTCTGCGTGTTGTTCAGGATCCGGTCGATCGCGGGGCGCGCGTAGATCGCATTCTCGGCCGTCACCTCGGTGACGACCTTCAGCAGCGGCACCTCCCAGATGCGGTTGTCGGCCTTGCGGCGGTAGCGGGGGATCGCCATGCGCTGCGCGAAGTGCACGTCGTTGTGCCAGGCGACCTTGGCCGCGTGATCTTGGATCGTGCCGCGGCCCATGTGCCAGCCGACCGCGTCGTGCGCCGGGATGAATACCGCGCCCGCTTGCCAGAGCTGGTAGGCGATCTCGGTGTCCTCGCCGAGGTGCAGCCGCGTGTCCTGGCCGAACGTGCGGTCGTAGACCGCGCGCGTGACGGTCGCGCAGGCGCCCATGTGCGTCGAGTAATTGCGGCCGTCCGACGTGTTGAGATCGTCGGTGTCGCGGTAGATCTGCTTCGACCAGTGCTCGTGCAGCTCGCTGCGGTCGTAGTCATCGCCGATCGTGCCGGCCTTGACCTTCTCGTAGACCTCTTCGGGAGTGTAGGTCCACTCCTCGATGAAGCCCTTCTCGCCGATCGTGGCCGCCTCGGGGATGAAGTGCCCCCACTTGGCGTGCTGGCGCACGTTGTCGCGGAACAGGATCATGTCGGAGTCGCACCAGTAGATGATGTCGCCCGTGGTGGCCTTGATGCCGATGTCGGTCGCATTCGAGCGGCCCCAGCCGTCCGACACCTCGTGGATGCGGATGACGCGCGTGTTCTTCGGCACGAACTCCCCGAGCTCCACCGGCTCCTCGCCGCCGCCATCGTCGAGCACGACGACCTCGAGCAGGTCTTCAGGGTAGTCCTGGGCCGCGAGCGACGCGAGCGTGAACTCGAGCGTCTTGCTCTTGAACGCCGGGATGATCACCGAAACGGAGAGGGTCGGCTCCCAGCCCTCGGGCAGCGTGCCGTCGAAGACATCCCGCCAGCGGTTGCGGGAGACAATCGTGGGCGTGGCAGTCTGAGAATCGGCGGCAGTCACGGTCGGCAGTCTATCCAGCGCGATCTGACAGGGCTATGAGAACACTCACCGCGCGCGGACGCTCAGCGATCGTTCAGGACCGACGCGTGGCTCCCGGGCAGACGGGCACCTCCCCATAGACTCGGGGCCATGCCTGTCGAGCGACGCGTCTTCAACTTTCCGGGATGGCACGACAACCCGTACGTGCAGATCCTGCAGTCGGAGATCACCCGCCGCGGTTACGAACTCGCGGGCATTCCCGACTTCGATCGGGCGATCGCCGAACTCACCTCGCCCGAGCGCCGCGGCGTGATCCACGTGCAGTGGACGAGCCCCGTGACCGAATGGGCGGTCAACGCGGTCGACGCTCGGCGCCGCACCGACCTGTTCCTCGATGCCCTGTTCAGTGCGAAGCAGTGGGGCCGAGCCATCGTGTGGACGCTCCACAACGTGCTCCCGCACGACACGCTGTATCCGAAGACGAATGCGTACCTGCACGCACGTCTCGCCGAGCTCGCCGACGCGATCCACGTGCTCTCGCCGCACACCGCGGAGCTCGCCGCGCCGGTGTACGCGCTCCCGGCCGAGAAGATCGTCGAGATCCCGCATTCGAGCTATGACGGCGTCTACGGCGACCCCGTCGAGCGCACGGCGGCGCGCGAGGCGATCGGCGTCGCGGGCACGGGGCCCGCCATCCTGTTCTTCGGATGGATCCGCCCATACAAGGGACTCGAGCACCTCGAGGCCGCGACGCGGATCGCGACCGAGGGCGGCGCCGCCCTCCAACTGCTGCTCGCCGGGCGCCCGCAGGGCGACGTCGCGGGGATCCTCGACGCGTTCGAGAACGGACCCGTGCCGCTGACGACGCACCTGAAGCGCATCCTGCCGGAAGACGTCGCGACGTGGTTCGGCGCGGCGGACGTGCTCGTGCTGCCGTACCGCGCGATCCTCAACTCGGGCAACATGTTCCTCGCGGCGACCTATTCGCTGCCGATCATCCTGCCGGATGAGCCGCACCTCGTCGACGAGTTCGGCGACGAGGCCTGGATCCGGTTCTTCGACCGCTCCGACCCGGACGCCTCGCTCGCGGCGCTGCTCGCCGATGACTGGTACCGGTCGCGCAGCGCGCGCTCCGCGGCACGGGCGTTCGCCGACGCGCGCCCGCCCTCGCGCATGTCCGCGCAGTACGCGGACCTCATCGAGCGCCTGGCTGGGCGCGAGTAACAGCATCGGAGGGTAGCCTGTGGGCGCCCACGACCGCCTTGATCCAGGGAGAATCGGATGCCCCGAGCCGATCGTCACACCCACGCCGACACCGACATCGTTCGGCTCGATTCGCCTGCCGCCGTGGCCGACCTCATCGGCATCGAGGCCGCGCCCGTCGACGTGCTGAAGATCGAACTCCCCGACGCCGACCTGCTGCGCGCGCTGGCGCTGCCGCGCGACCCCGGTCAGAAGACGAGCCGGCTCGAGGTCACCCTCACGCGCTGGGACGCGCCGTCGCCGCGCTGGCGCGGACGGCTCGGTCAGGTGCGCACTCTCACGAGCTTCGAGATGGATGTCGCCCGCCCCCAGGGCGGTGCGCGCGCCGTCGTCGCCGTCGACCGGCCGACGCCCGTGCACGAGATCGCGAACGCGCTGATCCCCGTGTTCCTGCCGAACACGCCGTATGCGGGGGCCGGGTTCCCGCTCATCGCGCTCGCCGCGGGAGCGGGCGACGAGGCGCTGTCGCTGCTGCCGACGCGAACGGTGCCGCCGATCGAGCCCATGGTCGAGCGCCTGCAGGGCGTGGGGCTGAAGCGCGCCGACCTGCTGATCGGCGGTGCGCGCCGCCTCGCCGACGACCTCGCGACGCATCATCTCACCACTGACGAGGCCGTGCACGGCTCGCCGCGCACCGAGCTGCCCGTGCTCGACCTCAACGTGCACAACCCGATCGGCCGCGAGCTGCTGTTCAAGAAGTCGCGTCCGGCCCGCCGCCTGGCGGTCTCTCAGAACCGCGCGCTCATCCTCACGGTCGAGGCCGATCGCGGAGCGGCGATCGAGTTCGACGTGCGCCGCCCGCTGTCGGCGGCGACCGTGCGCGAGCTGCGCGGCGTCGAGAGCATCTCGCTCGACGGCATAGGGGAGGTTCCCGAGGGGCTCGCCGCTCGATTCGCGGAGATCGCGGCGACCGACACGATCCTCCACTCGCTGCCGGAATCCGTCGCGATCGCCCCCGACGCTCTCGCGCCCGCGCTCGTCGACGTGATCCGCCGCCCGTATGAACAGCGGATGGGCCTCGAGCGCGAACTGCGCCAGGTCGAAGCGCGGCGCATCGCGATGCACGAGCATGCCGGATTCTTCCGCCTCGCCTCGGCGATCACCCACAAGACGGGGGAGCGCTGCCTGCCGCGCGTCAGCGTGATCCTCTCGACGATGCGCAGCGAGCTCGTGCCGGGCGTCCTCCGGATGATGGCGGCGCAGACGTACGCGCACTTCGAGGTCATCGTCGTCGTGCACGGGGTCCCCGCGCCGTCGCTCGACGGGGTCGACCTCGGCGGACTCGACTACACCGTCGTCGAAGTGCCCGACACGGTGCTGTTCGGCGGGGCGCTCGCCGAGGGCGTGCGGCGCTCGTCGGGCGATCTCATCACGAAGCTCGATGATGACGACTGGTACAGCGAGCACCACATCTCGGATCTCGTGCTCGCGCACCTCTATTCGCGCGCGGATGTCGTGGGCAAGACGACCGAGTACCTCTATTTCGAAGAGGTCGGTCAGACCGTGCACCGCACGTTCGCGACGGAGCGGTACCACGACCAGCTCGCGGGCGGTGCGATGCTGCTCTCGCGCTCCGCCTTCGACGCGCTGGGCGGCTGGCGCCCGACCCCCAACTCCACGGATCGCTCGGTGCTGATCCGCGTCGAGACGCAGGGCGGTATCGGCTACCGGGTGCAGAGCCTCGGGTACATGTACATCAGGCACGCGTCGAAGCACACGTGGGAGCGCACGGCCTCGCAGCTCGTCGGCGGCGCCTTCGAACAGTGGCGCGGGTGGCGGTATCCCGAGGTCGGTTACTGACTTTCAGAGATCCTCTCGAATCTCTGTTCGAATGTCAGGGGGTCGTCATAGCGTGATGGCATGACGAACGGCAGGACCGCACCCACGCTCGAGGGGCTCACCGCCTCAGAACGCGGTCGCGCCGGCCGGCTCGTCGAAGAGATCGCGCACCTCGAGGGCATGATCGCGCGCGCAGAGGGGCGCAAGGCGGCAGCTCTCGCCTCGCTCGCCGCGATCGCGCACTCAGAGGGCGCGCGTTCGGCGAATCCCGACGGCATCGAGCATGCCCGCCGGGCGATGGCCGCCGAAATCGCGGCGGCGACCCGCGCCCACCCCGCTCAGGCGAAGAACAGTCTCGAAGACGCGGAGCTGCTCGTGCACGACCTGCCGCGCGTGCACGCGGCGCTGCAGAGCGGCCGGGTGTCTGCGCGCCATGCGCGTGTCGTCTCCGATGCGGGGCGACGGTTGGATCCGCGTCTGCGCGCGGAGATCGACGCGCAGGCGGTGCAACTGGCCGCCTCGCGCACGCCCGGCGAGCTCGCGCGGGTGGTGAAGAAGCGCGCCGCGGAGGTCGCGAGCCTGTCGCTGCGCGAGCGGCACGAACGCGAGCGGCGTCGCCGCTTCGTCTCGCTCACCGATCTCGACGAGGCGATGAGCCGGCTGGTGCTGCACCTGCCGACGCTCGAGGCGCATGCGATCCATGACCGGGCCACGCAGCTGGCGCGCATCGTGAGGTCCGACCGCGCCGCGGTGCGCGACGAGCTGCGCCGAGAATGCGGCCACGATGCCGCCGACGAATGCGAGCGGGCAGCATGCGCGTGCCGCGACGCCGCGCCCGAGGTCATCGCCGCGGCCACCGATCGCCGTACGTTCGACCAGCTGCGCGTCGACATCATGACCGATGTGCTGCTGACCGCCGAGCCGTCCGGGCACGCGCTTCACGCGTCGGGCAGCGGCGAGGCGCTGAAACACGTGCGGGCGAGCGTGCAGGTCACGGTTCCCACGAGCATGATCCTCGATCCCGACGACGGCACGGCATGGGTCGACGACGGGGCCCTCATCGCGCCGGGCGCCGCGCGGGAGCTCGCCGGTCGCGCCGCCGGGTGGGAACGGCTGTTCCACCGCGCAGACACGGGCGCGATCGAGCGGGTGGATCACTACCGTCCGTCGGTCGCGCAGCGTCGCGCGCTCATCGGACGCGACGTGACCTGCCGCTTCCCGGGGTGCACCACACCGGCGCGCCGAGCCGATATCGACCACACCGTCGCCTTCGCGCAGGGCGGAGCGACGGCGCTCACGAACCTCGCGTGCCTGTGCGAGGCGCATCACGTCATGAAGCACCGCTCCGACTGGCGCATGCGGCAGAAACCCGGCGGCGTCATCGAATGGACGAGCCCGACGGGGCGCAGGTATGAGCACGAGCCGGCGAGCAGGGTCTTCTTCCGGGACCCCTCCGGCAGCGCGCCCGGCATCGCCTCGGGCGATCGCGATGGGGCGGGCATCCGCGACCTGGGGCCGACGGCTGATCCGCCCTGGTCGTCGCCTCCCGACCCCGGGCCCCCGCCTCGGCGCACCGCCTGAGCAGGCGGGTCTGGGCGGTGCGCGCGGCCGAGCCCGGGGTGCTCCCGCTCACGCGTGCCCGCATCCGCATGGCCACGCGCAGCCCTGGCCAGCACCGGCTCGACACGCCGCACTCCGCGTCGCTGTGCTCGCTCCAGCCTGTGCTCGGCCCGGCCCGTACAGCTGCACCCGCCGCCCCGCGTCAGACCCGCCGACCCGCGCCAGGCTCGCCGCGCCCGCGCCGCGTTAGAGCGCGGGCCGGGCGTACAGCTCGTACGTCACGTCGTCCGGCAGATCGTCGGCCAGCGCGACGTGCTCCGCCTCGAAGTCCACGCTGCCGCCCGCGGGAACGCGCGCCACCGTGAGGGTGCGGCCCACCACGATCTTGCCGTCGCCGTCGCGCCCGATCACGGTGACCCGCACGTCGACCGCGTCGTCTGCTCCGGGGTTCTCGAGCGTGCCGGGGATCGAGACGGTCCCGGACGCGACGGCGGGCTCGCCGGCTTCGGCATCGAGCGGCTCGGCGGCCGGCACGGGCGCGTAGAGCGTGCCCGTGCCGAATTCCACCTCGACGCTGTCGATGTCTTCCGCCTCGACGGGAACGGACACGAGCACGGCCGTCGTCCCGGGGGCGAGCGAGACATACGACGATGCAGACTCGATGGCGATGCCGTCGTGGCCGAGCACATCGATCTCAGCGCGCACGGAGCCGTAGCTGAGACCGTCGGACGCATTGTCGACGAACACCGCGACGAACGAGTATCCCGAGCTGACCTGCCACCAGGCCGTTTCGCCGACCGCGACCTCTTCGAGGAACGCGGCGACCTGGTCGTCGTCGGCGAATGGGCTCGAATACTCGGAGAGCTCCTCGCTCTGCGGCGCCGGCGAGGACTCCTCGTTCCCCGTTGCGGGGGAGACCCCCGTCGAACCGAAGCCGCCGATCGCAGCCCAGAGATAGAGCGTGAAAGCCGTGACGATGCCGCCGATGATCGTGCCGATGCCCGCGACGATGAGCGTGGCGATGCTCATGCCGCGCCGCGAGCGCCGCTTGGCGAGCGAGACGATCGCGAGGACGATCGCCGTGAGGGCCAGGGGCACACCGAGGAATGACGCGAACGGGATGATGCCGAGCACGATTCCGACGATCGCCATCACGAGCGCCGCCACCGCGAGGCCGTTCGAGGGCTCCGGCGGCGCACCGATCGCATACGCGGCCGGCGGACCGGCGTACGGCGGAGTCGCGCCCGCGCCATAGCCGGCAGTCGTGTAGGGCGGAAGCGCCGGTCCCGTGTCGGCGGGTGCTGCGGGTGGGGCCGACGGTTCGGCGTGGTCCGGGGTCGCGTGAGCGCTGTCGGCGGCGCTCGCGTAGGGCGGAAGCGACGGTCCGGTGTCGGCGGGTGCCGCGGGTGGGGCCGGCGGTTCGGCGTCGGGCGTCACGGCTCCCGGCGTCACCGCCGCGGGCGGCTGCGCGTGGTCGCGCGCGTACGGCGGCAGGGGAGGACCGGTCTCGGAAGAGGCGGGCGGAGCCCCAACCGACTTCGGAGCGCTCGGCGCGGAGGAGCCCTCACGGTTCTGCCAGGGGAAGGTCGGGTTCTGGTCGTCAGACATGGTTTCCTCCGATCAGCGAGCGAGCCGCTTGACGATCTTCGCCGGCACGCCCGCCACGACGACGTCGTCGGGAACGTCGTCGGTCACGACGGATCCCGCGGCCACCACGGAACCGGCGCCGATGCGCACCCCCGCGAGCACGGTCGAGCTCGCGCCGATCCAGGATCCGTCGCCGATGACGATGGCGTCGTGGCGCACCGTGCCCGCCCGCCGCTCGTGCGGTCCGACGTCGTGCGTGTCGGTGACGAGCCGCACGAACGGTCCGATGTTCACCCGGTCGCCGATCGTCGTGTTCGGCCGCACGTAGCAGTCGCGGTTGATGAACACGTCGGAGCCGACGAGGATGTCGCCCGTGAACTCGCTGCCCCGGTAGATGCGGGTGTTCGCACCGACCGTGATCGTCACGCGATCGGAATGGTTGAAGACGACCTGCGCGTCGATATCGGCGTCGTCGGCGATGTTCAGCATGCGATCAGTCCGCCAGGGGCGCCATGATCTCGAACGACTTCTCACGCGAGATGGTCAGCCCGTCGCGCATGCCGCGCCACAGGTTCGCCCAGCCCTTCTTCGTGATCCTGCGCTCGACGAACGCCAGACGGATGAGCTCCTTCGCGAAGGTCGCGGCCGTGCCGACGGCGAACATCACCGGCCGGTAATCGCCGTGCGCGCGGTAGTAGTGGGTCATGATGCCGCGATTGCGCATGATGTAGTACCGGTACATGTCGCTCGAGGCATTGAGGTGGCGCGTGCCCATGTCCCACTGCTTGATCTCGCGCGTGCGCTGCAGCACGAACTCGTCGACGATCACGCACGGCGCGACGCGCGAGGCGAGATAGCCGTAGATCGTGTCGTCCCAGTAGATGAAGAACCGCGGATCGGGCAGGCCCAGCTGCTTCACGAGCGAACGGTGGATGAACATGCCCTCGAAGCATCCCGAGTTCATCTCGCGGTAGCCCGAGCCGTCGAAGCCCGCCGGCGCGAACGGAATCGGAATGCCGAGCGACGTCGACACCCGGTACTGCCAGTAGAACTCGGAGCCGTCGTAGTCGTAGCGGCGCCCCTGGATATGCCGGAACTTCGGCGCCCACGCGCCCATGCGCGCGAGGCCGTCGGGAAGCACCTCGACGTCGTCGTCCATCAGCCAGATCCACTCGGACCCGATCTCGTACGCCGTCTGCATGCCGGCGCTGAAGCCGCCCGCGCCGCCGGTGTTGGTCTCGAGTCTGCGGTACACGACCTCGGTGCCGGTCGCGGGCGAGAGGCGCTCGACGACCTCGGGGGTGTCATCGGCGGAGGCGTTGTCGATCACGACGACATGGCCCGGCTTCGGATCCATGGTGCCGATCGAGCGCAGGGCCCGCTCCAGCAGGGCGGAGCGGTTGAACGTGACGATGACGATCGTCGCGGACGCGGGGTCGAACGGAGTGCTCATGCGTCTGCCTCGAAACTCTGCACCCATTCATTGTCCGCCACGAGCTGCGGCAGCGCCTCCCGGTACTCGCGCGCGAGTCGCGGCCACTGCTTCTTCAGCCGGCGGTGCAGGCGGATCGAGTCGAACAGCATGCTGCGGAACGTGCCGCGGTCGCGCGTGTAGATCTGCTTGCCCGACCCATCGGCCGCCGACACGAGCGCCGAGTCGAAGGCGGGAACGCGCCACCAGTGCGCGTCCTCCTTGCCGAACTCGACCTCGGGCACCTCGACGTTCTCGGGCGCGGGCCCGCGCAGCAGGTGGCTGAGCAGCGCACGCGCGGTGAAGATCCTCAGGCGCATGCCGGTGGGGTTGTCGAACTCGTGACGACGACGCAGCTCGAACACCTGGCGCCCGCGCCGCGAGTGCAGCACCTCGTCCGGATCCTTGTGCACGATCGTCTCGGGGAACTTCTTCGCGAGCTTCCGCGCGAGCGGCATGCGCGTCGCGAGCGTCTTGCGCATGTGTTCCGGGCCGGACAGCACGTCCCTCAGCGCGAGGTTGCGCAGCGCCGTCGGGTAGTACTGCATCATCATCAGGTGCTTGAGGTCCATGCGGCGGCTGTGGCGCAGCAGCGTTCCGCCCTCGGGGATCGACGAGTGCAGCAGGCCCGCCACGATGCGGTTGCGCGCGTGGAAGTAGGCTTGCCAGTCGATCGCGTCGTCCTTGCCCACCCATGACACGTGCCAGAGCGCCGCGCCCGGCAGGGTCACGGTCGGCACTCCGTGCTCGCGGGCGCGCAGCGAGTACTCCGCATCGTCCCACTTGATGAACGCCGGCAGGGGCAGCCCGACCTCGGCGATGACCGAAGTGGGGATGAGGCACATCCACCAGCCGTTGTAGTCGGCGTCCATGCGCATGTGCAGCTGCTTGGCCTGCCGGAGATTCTGCTGGCCGAAGTCGTGCGGCATCTGCTCCTGGTAGAGCGTGCGCCACATGAACGGCATCTCGTCGACGACCTCGGCCCACGCGTGCAGCTTGGGGCGGTCGAGCAGATCGAACATGTGAGCGCCGACGATGACGGGCTGCGTGGCGAAGCGGCCGAACACGATCGAACGGCGGATCGACTCGGGCTCGATGCGCACGTCATCGTCGAGCAGCTGCACGAAGTCGCTCTCGGGGCGCCCCAGCGTCTCGTGCATGGCGCGGGCGAACCCGCCGGATCCGCCCAGGTTGCGCTGGGTGATCAGCTCGAGCTGCTCGCCGAGGGCGTCGGAGACCTCACCGAAGGCCGGCTGCTGATCGACCCGATCGGTGCCCTGGTCGATGAGGAAGATGCGATCGACGACCTCGCGCACCCCGGGGCTCGCGGCGAGGGCCTCGAGCGTCTCGATGCAGTAGGTCGGCTTGTTGTACGTCGTGATGCCGAGCGAGGCCCTGCCCTCGCGCGCCGGCCGCTGCTCGGTCGTCCATTCGGCGCCGTCGAGCGTCACATCCGCGCGGTCGGAGACGATGTCGAACCAGATCCAGCCGCCGTCGGAGAACTGCGTCAACGCGATGTCGAACGAGCTCGTGGCCTGTCCCGCGACCTCGGCGGTGCCGATGCGCTGCTGCACACCGGATCCGTTGGAGCGGTAGACGAGAACGGTGGCGTCGCCCGTCGTGCGCACGGTGAGCGTGACGGTGCGCACCGCTGTCCAGTGCTGCCAGTACGAGGCCGGGAACGCGTTGAAATAGCTCGCGAACGACGTTCGGCGACCCTGGCGCACCCGCACGCTCTCGCGCCCCAGCACATCGCCGATGTGGGCGCCCGTCGCGACGCGCACCGGCTTCTCGTCGATCGTCGACCAGGAGTCGGCATCGAGGTAGAGCGGCAGGAGGTCAGGGTCGCGATCGGTCGGGAAGACCACGTTCTGCAGAACGAACGGCATAGAAGGCTGCTCCGTCGGGTTCGTGAGGGGCGGCGGCGCGCGTGCGCGACGACCGAACTGAGCCTACCTGTCGGATCGATCCCCGCCCTGAGGGCGAGCCGGGGGCGGCACGGGCGCCGTCGGATCGATCGACAGGCGCCACGAGCGCTCGCGCCCGGCCCTCACGGCGCACATCGCGAGGAGCATCCACCCGATGCCGGTGAGGGTGTAGCTCTCGAACACGGAGGTCACGAGAAGGGCGACGAGCATCAGCGGCAGCCAGGCGTGCACGACAGATCGCCGGTCGGCGGCCGCGAGCCACGCGCGCACCAGAGCGACGCCGCCGATCATCGCGAACAGCAGCAGGCCCACCCAGCCGAGCTGCAGCAGCACGTCGAGGTAGGCGTTGAGACCCGAGTAGTTGGGCGACGACAGCGTCAGGTTGATCACGTTCGTCGGGAACGGCTCGTCGTGCCACGTGCCGAACAGGCTCCAGCCGGTCACCGGTCGACGTCCGATCCACTCGATCGTCTCCTGCCAGAGCACGGTGCGGGTGCCGAACCCCGAACGGCTCGCGAAGAACTGCGCGACCTGGCGATGCATCACGAGAGCCAGGGCGATGCTGATGAGCGTCGCACCGCCGATGACGGCGTCGACGCCGCGCCGCCGCGCCGGGGGCGTGCGGCGCGCATATGACAGGGCGAGCTCGGCGACGATCACGAGCACGATCGTGACGAGCGCCGTGGGCGATCCCGACAGCACGACGAGCACGCCCGCGAGGATGATCGAATACACGGCCACGCGGCGGGCGACGGCGCGGGCGCGCCACTCGATCACGAAGGTGATCAGGGCGAGCACCGCGACGAAGCCGAGCACGTTGCGCGAACCGAACAGGCCCTGCACGGGGCCGCCGTAGGCGATGAGCCCCTTGACGCCGAGCGCTTCGAGCGGCTCGTCGAAGATGATGCCCGACCAGACCTCGATCGCGAGCGACGCCGCGAGCAGCCACCGCAGCACGTCGCCCATCGCGCGCGCGATCTGCAGCGTGTCGCGCACGTGCGCGATCGTGACGGCGATGGCCGCCCAGCCGAGCAGGGCCAGCCACGCCGCGAGGGTGCGCGCCCCGGCGCCGTCGAGGGCCCAGGCGAGGCTGACGATCGACCACGCGAGGAAGGCCAGGAGGCTCGTCGGAGCGAATCCGATGAACGACAGCTCGTCGCGGCGGGCCACGAGGATCCCGATGCCGATCGCCGCGAGCCCCGCGATGATCGTCGTCGCCGTGACGATGCCGTTGACCCGCTGGATCGCGCCCGCGAGGAACCCGAGCGTGAGCGCGGCGAGCGTGTACGCGCGCGCGAACGCCGCAGACCTCAGCAGATCTGCGAGGGCGGCTCCGGCGGCGCGGCGCATCGAGCTCACGGCGCCGGCCGCTGCCTGAGCTTGCTGGTGAACAGCACGACGAGCATCCAGCCCCACAGCATGATCGGGTTCGACTCGGCGAGGCCCTGGGCGAGCAGCGCCCAGAGCACGAGCAGGGGAATGAGCGCCAGGGGCGAATGGGGGAGCGTCGTGAGACCGGAGCCCCGGGGCCGGTCGACGGCGTGGAACCACGCGCGCCAGACGGCCGACCCGAACACGATGGCGACCGCGACGACCCCGATGATTCCAAGCTGCAGGAAGACGTCGATCCACATGTTGTGCGCTTCGAAGACCGTGATGCCGTGATCGACGATCCACCCGTCGAAGGCCGGGTCCCACGGCACCCACGGCGAGGAGAAGCCGTGGCCGAGCACCGGCCGGTCGCGGGCGCGGTCCAGCACCTGGTCCCAGATCTCGCCGCGGCCCGTCAGCCCGCCGTCGCGACCGAGCAGCGCGACGATCCGCCCGTAGCCGAGCGCGACGATCGCGATGCCCGCGACGGCGATGACCGCGCATGCGACGTACACGCGGGTGCGGCCGGACGGCGTCGTCGTACGGCGCATCGCGAGCGCGGCGAGCAGCACGGCGCACGCGGCGGCGCCGGCGACGAAGCTGGTGGCGGATCCGGCGCGCAGCAGCATCCACAGGGCGGCGGCCAGCCACAGCGACCGGGCGATGATGCGCTCGGCGGGGAGCCGCTCGACGACCGCGAGCCGCAGCCGGGCGGCGAACACGATGAGCGCGATCACCGCGAGCATGCCGAGGAGGTTCGCGTTGCCGACGATCCCCTGGATCCGGTCGCCCACGAGCCAGGAGTCGAACAGGTTGCCGCGCACCCAGTACCAGTGCGGATCCGGTGCGCCGTCGACCGGGAAGAAATTCGGCATGAGCGGGTGGTCGAGCACGAGCGCGACCCACGCCTCGAAGACGATCGACCCGCCGATGATCCACCGCAGCGCCGCCTCGAGCGCGCGCACGATCTCGCGCCACGAGAGCACGTCGGCGATGAACACGCCCTGCAGGGCGAAGGCGACGAGCACGACCCACGTCGCCGCGGTCGCGCCGGGCCAGTCCGACCACGCGGCCGAGACGGCCGCCAGTGCCGCGTATCCGAGCGCGGCCCAGGGCAGCCGCTGCCAGGCGAAGCCGCGGCGCGCGATGCGCGGCACCCAGATCGCGAGCGACCCGAGGACGACCGCCCCGATCAGCACCATCGCGCCGACCGCGCCGAGCAGGTTGTACCACCACGAGTAGGCCAGCCCGCTGAAGAGCACGAAAGCGGCGTAGGCGCGCAGCGCCAGATGGCTCGTGGCTTCGCGCTCGGGCGCGACGGGAGGTCGCGCCACGGGGTGTCGAGTCATGCGGGCCATGCGATCAACTCTATTCTTTAGGCATGCTGGTGCGACTGAACAATGCCCCCCGCCCGTTCGGCTGGGGCTCCGAGCATCTCATCGCCGATCTGATGGGGCGCCCCGCCGCCGGGCCCGAGGCCGAGGTGTGGTTCGGCGACCACCCCGCCGACCCTGCCGATGTCGAAGACGGCACGGGCCGCACGCTCGACGCGTGGATCCGCGACGAGACGGGCGGCGAGCGCCTGCCGTACCTGCTGAAGATCCTCGCGGCCCGCCAGTCGCTGTCGATCCAGGCGCACCCGACGCGCGAGCAGGCGCGGGAGGGGTACGCCGCCGAGCGCGGCCTGCCCGCCGATGCCCCGCACAACTACGCCGACGACAACCACAAGCCCGAGATGATCGTGTCGCTGTGCGACGAGTTCGTGGCGCTGTGCGGGCTGCGCGACATCGCGCGCACCCGCGAGCTGCTCGCCGGGCTCGGCGAGGCCGCCGCGCCGCTGTACGAGCGCATCGTCGACGACGCCTCGCTCGCCGATGCCATCGGATGGCTGCTGTCGGGACGTGCGCAGCACGTCGTCGACGCGATCTCCGACGCGCTCGCCGACGCGGTGTCCGACGCGTTCGGCGCCGAGTTCGACAACGCGCGCCGCAACGCCGCGGATTTCCCCGGCGACCCGGGCATCGTGGTCGGTCTGCTGATGAACCTCAAGACCCTCGGCTACGGCGAGGCCCTCTTCCTGCGCGCCGGCCAGCTGCACGCCTACCAGTCGGGCATCGGCATCGAGATCATGGCCGCGAGCGACAACGTCATGCGCGGCGGCCTGACGCCGAAGCACATCGACGTGGCGGAGCTCATGCGGGTGCTGGAGCCCGTTTCGGGCGACGTGTCGCTCGTCGAACCCGTTCCCGTCGAGCGCGGATTCGACGAGTACCCCGTCGACATCGACGACTTCCGCCTGCTGCGCGCGAGGCTCGGCGCAGACGGAACGGCCGCTGCGGCGCTCGCCGGCCCGGCGATCGTGCTCAGCGTGTCGGGATCCGCGCGCGTGGCCGCCGGATCGGCGAGCATCGATATCACGCCGGGCGCCGCCGCCTTCGTCTCCGGCGAGGAATCGGTGGAAATCACCGGGTCAGGCGAGGTTTTTCTCGCGCAGCCGGGAGGATGACGCCGCGCGGAGACACGCCGTGGGGCGGCAAACCTTCAATCCCGGGATGAAGCCCTTACGATAATCGACTTGAAATTCGCGAATCACACAGGTGTAATTACCCAGGGAAGGCATCAATCACAGGGCCGACCGAGGGGGAGTAGCACCATGACCGCACTGTTTTACCGTTCCGAGGCGCCGTCCGACTGGTTCGTCGACCCCGCCGAGCGCGGGGTGCCCGGGTCTCCGGCGGCCGAAGGCATCGACGACGATGGTGCTCTCTCGTGGCAGGCCGAGGCGCTCTGCGCCCAGACCGACCCCGAGGCGTTCTTCCCCGAGAAGGGCGGATCCACACGCGACGCGAAGCGCATCTGCGAGTCGTGCGACGTGCGGGCGCAGTGCCTCGAGTATGCGCTCGCGAACGATGAGCGCTTCGGCATCTGGGGCGGTCTCTCCGAGCGCGAGCGCCGTCGTCTCAAGCGCGAGCAGCAGGCGTCCTGATCCCAGCGTGCGACGCGCGGCTCTCCCTCGGCCGCGCGTTGTCAGCGACATCTCAGGTGTGTCAGTGAGCGTTACCGCGGCCACTCCGTCTTAGGCTTGCCGGGTCATGCCCGCCCCAGTTCACGTCGTGCTCGTCACGCGTTCCTCCCCCTCCGCCGCGGCCCGGATCGTGCGCGCCCTCGCGGCGCTCGATGCGCAGACGAAGCGCGCGGACTCCCTCACGATCGTGGTGTGCGGCGATCCCGCTCCCGTGCGGCAGGTGATCGACGCATCGTCGGCGACGGCCGCCGTCACGGTCGCCGAGCGGGCGACCTTCGCCGCGGCCGTCGAGGCCGCGATCGACCGCGTGCCCGCCGGATCCCATGCGTGGCTGCTCGATGACGGCTCCATCCCCGAGCCGAACGCGCTCGCCGACCTCACGGCCGCGCTCGAACGCCAGCCGTCGGTCGCCGTCGCGGCGCCCAAGCTCGTTCAGGCCGCCGACCGCCGCCGCATCGAATCGTTCGGCGTGACGATGACGACGTGGGGCCGCACCGTCGAACTCGCGCGCGGCGAATACGACCAGGGGCAGCACGACCACGCCGACGACGTGCTCGGCGCCGATGCGCGGGGCATGCTGCTGCGGCACGACGTCGTGCGCGACCTCGTGCCCGACCGCGCGCTCGCCGGAATCGACGAGGGCCTCGACATCGGCGTGCGCGCCCGTCTCGGCGGGCGTCGCCTCGCCCTCGCGCCCCGCGCGCGCATCGCCGTGTGGCCCGCGCATCGCGCCAGCCTCGCGCACGCCTACGCGTCCCGTGTGGCCCGGCTCCACCGGCGCCTCGCGTACGCGCATCCGGGGCTGGTCGTCCTCCAATGGCTGCTCCTGCTGCCGCTCGCCCTCTGGGCGACCGTGATGGCGCTGTTCGCGAAGCTGCCCGGTCGGGTCGCGCCCGAGTGGACGGCCGCGGTCACGGTGCTGGTGCGCATCCCCTCGATCGTGCGATCGCGATCGCGCGTGCGCCGATTCCGCACCGGATCGTGGACGCAGGTCGATCCGCTGCGCCTGACGCGCGCCGAGCGGCGCGCGCACCAGCATGCCTCCGACGACACCCGTGCGCCCGTGCGCGCGCCGCTGCGGTTCTTCTCCGGCGGCGGCGCCTGGGCCGTGCTCGCGTCGCTCGTCGCGAGCGTCGGGGCGTTCATCGCGCTGCTGACCTGGCCGGCGATCTCGGGCGGCGCGCTCCTGCCGCTGCGCGGCACGGTGGCCGGTCTGTGGTCGGACGCGCTCTCCGGGCTGCGCCCCGAGGGCATCGATCAGGTCGCGCCCGCGGACCCCTTCTCGGCAGTCGTCGCGCTCGTCGGATCCGTGTGGCCCGCCGCCCCGTCGTACGCGCTCGTGCTGCTGTGGCTGCTCGCCGTTCCGCTCGCCGTGCTCGGCGGCTGGTTCGCCGCGACCCGGGTCGCCGACGGGGCGGCCGCCCGCATCGCGCTCGCCCTGCTGTGGGGAGCGGCGCCGCCGCTCTGGATCGCGCTCGCGGAAGGGCGACCGGCCGCCGTGCTCGTGCACCTGCTGCTGCCGTGGTTCGCGTTCTGCGGGGCCGCCGCCCACCGCGCGTGGACGACGGCCGGTGCCGCCTCGCTGCTGCTCGCCGCCGTGCTCGCGTGCGCGCCGTCGCTCGCCCCCGCCGCGTTCGTCCTGTGGACCGGGGCGCTGATCGCGACCATCTGCCTGCGGCGCCGCGGGATCGCGCGCATCGTGTGGCTCATCGTGCCCTCGCTGGCGATGTTCTTCCCGCTCGCCGCCGCGCAGATCGATCGCGGAACGGGGTGGGCGCTGTTCGCCGATCCCGGCGCCACCGAGCCGTTCGCGCACGGCCAGCCCTGGTCGGTCGCGGCCGGGTTCGTCGACCTGTCGGCGTGGCCCCACCTGCTCGCGGATCTCGGGATCGCGGCCGAGCAGACGCCGTGGGTCCCCCTGCTCGTCGTGCCGGTCGCGGTGCTCGCGCTCATCGCCCCCGCGACGCGGCGCACTTGGGCTGCCGTCACCGCGCTCGCCGTGGCGGCGCTCGGCAGCGCGTCGGCCGTCGCGGCCCTCGGCGCCCATCTCGTGTTCGCGAACGGCGAGCCCGTGCCGGTGTGGCCAGGAAGCGCCCTGAGCCTCGGCTGGCTGGGCCTCGGGCTCGCGGCCGCGGTGACCGTCGACGCTCTGCGCCGCCCCGCGGTGCGCCGGCTCGCGGCCGCCGTCGCGGTGGTCGCCGTCGTCATCGCGGTGGCCCCGCAGGTGACGTCGCTGCACCGCGGCGCGACGCCGCTCGCGTCCGGGGAATCGACGACGCTGCCGGCGTACGTGCAGGCCGAGGCGACCGGCGATCGCGAGATCGGCACGCTCGTCGTCGAGCCGCTCGCGAACGGATCCGCCGAGGCGCGCGTGGTCTGGGGCGCGAGCGAGACGCTCGGCGGTGCATCGACGCTCGCGAACTCGGCCGTCGCCGTGTCGGGCGACGATGAGTGGCTCGCGGACGTCGCGGCCAGCGTGATCTCGGGAAGCTCCGATGCGATCACGGGCCCGCTCGCTGACGCGGGCGTGTCGTTCGTCCTGCTCCGGCAGAGCGGCGCGCCCCGGACCAGCGATCAGCGCGTCATGGCGCTCACGGCACAGGCCTCGATGGACCAGCGCGCCGGCTTCGTGCGCGTCGGCGAGACCGCGCGCGGCGTGCTCTGGCGCGTCGACGGCGAGCCGTCGGAGCGCGACGGTCTCACGGGATCCGACAGCACGGCGGCCTGGACGGTCGGCGCCGCGCAGGCGGCAGTCATCCTCGCGGCGCTGCTGCTGGCGATCTCGACGCGCCGCACCCGGGACGAGGCGCGCCTCGCGCCCCGCACGATCGGCGACGAGCGGAAGGACGCATCATGACGCGGCGCACGATGAGGGTCGCGGCGGGTGCCGCCGCGGGTCTGGTGCTCGCGGCGTGCGCCGTGGGAGCGGGCCTCGCACCGTGGCCGGCCGTATCGCCGACGGGCGCGGGAGCGGCCGCGGCGCCCACGGTCGATGTGACGCCCGCCGCCGGGCGCACCGTGCTCGCGTGCGACGGGCCGCTGCTGGCGCTCGGCCGCGATGCCGCCGATGCCTCGCGTCTCGATGCCGCGGCCGACATGGTCACGACAGCGGGCGCCGCGTCCGGCGACGGCCCCGTTGAAGACGTCGACCTCGAGCTGCCCGATGTCGGAACCGCCGCGAGCGTGACGCAGGACGCCGACGACGGCGCGCCGGTCTCGGTCGCCGCCGCGGCGTCGGCATCGCTGGAGCAGGACGATCTGCGCGGCTACGCGGCCTCGTCGTGCCGCCCGGGAAGCCCCGAGTCGTGGATCGCGGGGGCGGCCGTGAAGACGGGCACCACCGACGTGCTGGTGATCGCGAACCCCAGCGACGTGACGGCGAGCGTCACGCTGTCGGTCTACGGCGTCGACGGGCGGATGACGCCCGCGGGCGCCGAGATCGCCGTGCCCGCCCGCGAGCAGCGGGCCGTGCCGGTGGCGAGCCTCGCCGGTGGCGAAGAGACCCCGGTGATCCGCGTGGTGGCTGAGGGGGCTCCGGTGCGGTCGACGCTGCAATCCTCCGCGACCCGCACGCTCGACGCGTACGGCGTCGACCTCCAGCCGGGCGTGAGCCCGACGCGGGAGGCCGTCGTCTCGCACGTGCACGTCACCCAGCGCGCCGCCGCAGCCGGCGAGGACCCCACGCAGGTGCGCGTGCTCGGCACGTCGGGCGAGGCGGGGGCGGTCGAGATCGATGTCGTGGAGGAGGACACCGGCGAGTCGGTGTTCACGACGACCGCCGAGTTCGAGGCCGACGTGCCCGTGAGCGTCGGCTTCGACGGCCTCGAAGCCGGCAATTACGCGGTGCGCATGTCGAGCCCCACGCCGTTCGTCTCCGCAGTGCGCCAGGCCGCGAGCGACGACTACGCCTGGTTCGCGCCGGGCGAGCCCCTGACGGGCGAGGCGCTCGTCGCGGCTCCCGCGAGCCCGATCGGCACCGTCGCTCTGAGCTTCGCGGCGCTCGGCGACGAGGGCGCCTCCGTCGAGATCGCCCCGCTGTCGGGCGGTGACGCGCAGACCATCGACCTCGAGGCGGGGCGCGCTGACACGATCAGCGTGCCGGCCGAGCAGACCTATCGCGTGTCGGTGCGCAGCGGTGCGGTATCCGGCATGGCGAGCGTCGGCGTCGACGGATCCATCGGGGGCTTCCCGATCGCCTCCGATCCCGCGGCGCCGGAACCGGTGACGATCGTCCCCTGACCGCGGGCTCAGTGGAACGGGTCGACGCCCAGATCCCACGGGTCGCGACCGAGGTAGTCGGCGGCCGCGCGGTACACGGCGCCCTCTGCGAGGATGCGCTTGTGATAGTCGTCGGTGCGGTGCATCAGCTGCCCGTGCGCGCGGTCGAGGCGCTCGATCACGACCCGGTGGATCACGATGAGCCTGCGGTCGCGATCGACGGTCCAGCGGGGGAGCGCCGTGTGCACCTCGGTGACCGGCAGGGAGCCGATCTCGAAGCGCACATCGCGCAGCTCGGGCCACGCGTGCTTGAGCGCGTCGGCGGTCGCGGTGACCATCACGTTGAAGCGGTCGTAGCGGGATCCGACCGCGGGAACCGGCGGACGCGTCAGCTGGCTGCGGTTCAGGCGTCCGTGCCGGCCGTGGCGCGCGAGCCGGGGCACCGGCGGATCCTGCGCTTGTCGGCGCGCGCGCCCTGACCACTTCATGGATCCAGCTTAGGCTCGCACACGTGGAGGATCGAATCTGTTCGAAGGTCGCGTGCCGACGCGAGGCCGTGTCGACGCTGACGTTCGACTACGACGGCCGCATGGCCGCGCTCGGGCCGCTCGGCGCGGGGAACGACCCGCATGCCCACGACCTGTGCGCTGAGCACACCGACCGCATGTCGGTCCCCGCCGGGTGGGTCGTGCTGAAGCACGAGTCGCTGCGCGAGTGAGCCGCGGATCCGGCGCGCGGGCGATCACGCGCCGGTGAAGGGATCCTGACCGCCGAGGATCGCGGCGCGCTCGCGCTCGTTGCGCAGCACGGCGCGTTCGCGTTCGCGCCGCACGGCCGCCACCGCACCGAGCAGCACCTCGGGTGCGACCGCCGGGATCGGCGAGACGAAGGGGGTGATGTCGTGCGCGAGATCGGCCGCGATCCGGGCCCGAGCCGCCGGGTGCAGCGCGGCGGATGCTGAGGCGAAGCGCGTCACCTGGGCGTCGAGGCGCGCGGGCAGCCGTGCGACGTCGGCCAGTTCCGCCCACGCGGCCAGCTCGGGCGGCAGCGTCGGAGTCGGGGCGGGGAGAGCGGGCCGGCGCGCCCGCTCGCTGTACGTGCCGGCGACGAGATCGCCGAGACGCTGCGCGCGCGGGGTGAAGATGCCCACGAGCAGCGCGATGGCCCCGAACGACATGTACACCTCGAGCACCCCGACGAGGCCCCTCACGAACGCATGGCGGAAGCCGGTCGCCCCGCCGTCGGCGCGCACGATCCGTCCGCCGGCGGCGAGCTTGCCGAGACTGCGCCCGTGCGACAGCGTCTCGACCGTGATCGGCAGCGCCACGAAGCACACGACGAGGAAGACGATCGAGAAGATCTGGTAGGTGGCCTCGGTCAGCACCCCCGCGCTCAGGAGCGAGCCGGCGCCCCAGACCATGATCGCGAGGTAGACGGCCCAGGCGATCGCGGCATCGATGAGGCCGCCGAGCACTCTCAGTCCGAGGCCGATCGGCTGCAGATCGAGCGCAACCGCTTCGCCGGTCAGCACCTCGTCGTCGAGCGCGAGTGCGCGGGGGCCGCGCGGCCCGGCGAGGGTGGTCTCCGACATGCGACCAGTTAATCAGACGGCCCGAGCGCGGGTGCCGACATTAGGCTGGGGCCGATGAATCTCGACGCCATGATCGATGAGCGCCGTCCCGAGTGGGACCGGCTCGACGCGCTCGCGCGCCGCGCGCGCCTCACGGGCGCCGAGACCGATGAGTTCGTGCACCTGTACCGCGCCGCCTCCGCAGACCTCGCCGACATCAAGACGTCGGTCGGGCGCACGCCCGCGGGAGACTACCTGTCGAACATCCTGGCGACGGCCCGACTCAAGATCACGGGCGCGCCCGACAACGTGATGCGCCAGATCCCGCGGTTCTTCGCGCGGCAGCTGCCGGCGGCGCTCTACCGCATCCGGTGGCTCACCCTCGCGACGGCCGCGGTGTTCATCGCCGTGGTCGCGCTCATCGGCTGGTGGGCGCAGCAGGATCCGGCGTACATGGCCGCGCTCGGCGAGGAGGCCGAGCTGAAGCAGTACGCGGAGGAGGACTTCGTCGCGTACTACAGCGAGCACGCGGAGGGCGTGTTCGCCGGCATGGTCTGGTCGAACAACGCCTGGATCGCGGCACAGGCCGTGATGTTCGGCATCACCGGCATCTGGCCGGTCTACGTCATCGTGCAGAACGCGACGGGGCTCGGGATCTCGGCCGCCGTCATGAACTGGTTCGGCCACGGCGACGACTTCCTGCTGTACATCCTTCCGCACGGTCTGCTCGAGATGACGAGCATCTTCGTCGCCGGGGCGGCCGGCATGCGCGTGTTCTGGGCGTGGATCGCGCCGGGCGCCCGCACCCGGGCATCTGCGCTCGCGGCGGAGGGCCGCGCGCTCGCGACGGTCGTGGTCGGCCTCGTGCTGTCTCTCGCCCTGTCGGGGATCGTGGAGGGATTCATCACGCGCCAGCCGTGGCCTCCGGCCGTCAAGATCGGCATCGGCGCACTCGCGCTCGGGATCTTCCTGTTCTACATGCTGTTCGTCGGCCGCCGGGCGAGCAGGCTCGGCGAGACGGGCGACCTCACGGAGTACGAGGCCGGCACACCGCGGCTCGTCGCCGGCTGAGGCGCTACTCGCAGTCGGCGCAGACGCCGCGGAAGGTGATGGCCGCCTCGATCAGGCGCATGCCGTGCGTGTGGCTCGGGGTGAGGCACGGTGCCGCGCCGACGACGCACTCGACGTCTTCGACCCGGCCGCACACGATGCACTGCACGTGATGGTGGTTGTCGCCGCGCGCCATCTCGTAGAGCGCGCTCGACGCCCCCGGCAGCGACACGCGCTGGGCGATACCCGCGTCGGTGAGGTCGTTGACGATGCCGTGCACCGTCTGCAGCGCGATCCCGGGGATCTGCGTGTGCACGCGCTCGTGCAGCTCGTCGACCGCGGCGTGCGCGGTCTCGGAGAGCGCCTCGAGCACCGCGGTGCGCTGCGTCGTGACGCGGAGGCCCGCGCTGCGCAGCCGTGCGGTGGCATCGAGAGCAGTCAGCATGCACCGATTCTATCTTGTTCTGAACGGTTCACGACTGTCTGCGCGGGATGAGCGCGCGATCCTCATTGCTGTGTGCTGACTGAAAGAAATTGAAACGTTTTGACCCGACGGGGCTCGAGGCGTAACGTGCTCAAGGAAAACGCTTACCCTGCGTTTGTCGATGATGATGCCAAGGAGCACAATGACGTCTACCGATGTGACGACTCCCGTGAAGTCGAAGAGGGGCCAGGGCGGTCGCGCCGCGCTCAGTGGATGGCTGGGGAGCACTCTCGAGTACTACGACTTCTCGATCTACGCGTCCGCCGCGGCGCTGGTCTTCCCGACGGTGTTCTTCCCCTCGGCGAATCCGGCGATCGCGATCATCGCGTCGCTCGCGACGTACGGCGTCGGGTATGTCGCACGTCCCCTCGGGGCGTTCGTGCTCGGTCACTTCGGCGATCGCTACGGCCGCAAGAAGCTGCTCGTGTTCGCCATGCTCCTGATGGGGATCTCGACGTTCCTCGTCGGCTGTCTGCCCAGCTACGCGCAGATCGGCCTGCTCTCGCCCGCCATGCTCGTGGTGCTGCGGCTGATCCAGGGATTCGCAGTGTCGGGCGAGCTCGGCGGCGCCACGACGATGATCGCCGAGCACGCGTCGAAGGAGAACCGCGGGTTCCTCATGAGCTTCGCGCTGCAGGGCACGCAGTTCGGCAGCATCCTCGCCCAGGCGAGCTTCATCCCGCTCTCGCACTTCCTCTCGACCGAGGACCTGCTGGCCTGGGGCTGGCGCATCCCGTTCTTCCTCAGCGCCGTCGTCGTGATCGTGGCCCTCGTCATCCGCGCGAAGCTCGATGAGACGCCGATCTTCGTCGACAAGGACAAGACGCAGGGCCGCAAGATGCCGATCGTCGAGCTCTTCCGCACCAGCGGCGGCGCCGTGTTCCGTGCCGTGTGCATGGGGCTCGCGAACGTCATCGGCACGACCGTCGTGGTGTTCGGCACGACCTACGCCACCCAGGAGGCCTACGGCGTGAACATGGACGCCGACGTCTACCTCTGGATCCCCGTTGTGGCGAACATCGTCGCGATCATCCTGATCCCCGTGTTCGGATTCGCGTCCGACAAGATCGGCCGTCGCCCGTTCCTGATCTTCGGCCCGCTCCTCGGCGGCATCGTCGCGGTGCCGTACCTCTTCGTCGTGCAGGCGCACAACGTGGCGCTGACCTTCATCCTGGCGATCCTCGTCTTCGGCATCATGTACCAGATGTTCAACGCGACCTACGCGAGCTTCTTCCAGGAGATGTTCCCCACCGAGTCGCGCGTCACGGGCTTCGCCCTGTCGCAGAACATCGCGCTGTTCATCACGGGGCTCATGCCCTCCCTGTTCGCCGTCATCGCGCCGCCGTCGAGCAACCACGTGCCGCTCATCATCGGCGTCGTCACGCTCGTGCTCTGCGTCGCGTCGTCCGCGGCCGCGATGTTCTCGAAGGAGACCGCGCGCCAGGACATCGCCTGACCTCCTGAGCCCCGTCACCGCGGGCGCCCGGCCGGATCGCAACCGGCCCGGCGCCCGCGGTGCGTTCGTCGGGGCGCCGAACGCGTCACGTCGGCGCGGTACGCTTTCGGCCGACGACGCGCCAGCGACGCGCCGCGCTCGGAGGAGGGCCCATCGATGACCATCGCTCGTCCTGATGTCAGCGTTCACGCTCGCGTGCGAGCGGCGGCTTCTGCGCTCGAGCTGGTCGGTCTCGACGGCTGTGCGCGTCGGGATCCGGCAACGCTGTCGGGCGGCCAGCGGCAACGCGTGGCGCTCGCGCGGGCGCTCGTCTCCCGTCCGCGAGTGCTGCTCCTGGACGAAGCGCTGTCGGCGTTCGACGAGCCGCTGCGGGACCATCTGCGGCTCGAGCTGCACGCACTCACGCGCGAGCTCGGGCTGACGGTCGTGCACGTCACGCACGACCGTTCCGAGGCGCTCGGTCTGGCAGACCGCGTCGCGGTGCTCGACGCCGGCAGGATCCAGGAGGTCGGTGCGCCCGATGCGCTGGTCACCCGCCCGGGGAGCGCGTTCGTCGCACGGTTCCTGACCGACGCGACGCTGATCCCCGGTGAGGTCGATGCCGCGGGCTTCCGCGCGCACGGGCACCCGCTCCGCCTGAGCCGCGACGCCGCGATGCCGGCATCGGGACCGGCGCAGGCCGCGCTTCTCCCCGCGGAGATCGTGGTCGCCCCCGCGGCCGACGGCGACGCGGTCGTGCGCTCCGCGCTGTTCACCCCGGAGGGCAGCGACCTCATGCTCGACTGGGCGGGCATCCCGCTGCGCGCACGCACGCGCGGGACACGGCCGCGCGTGGGAGAGCCGATGCGCGTGTCCGTCGGTGCCGCGCTCGTATACTCGGACGGGCCGGGCGTCGGCGCGGGCGCGGTCGATGCCGCGCTCGGCGCCGCCGTCGGAGACGATGCGCCCGAGCGCCGACGCGAGGTCAGCCTCGCATGACCGTGGCGCTCGTGAGGCACGGTCGCACGGCGTGGAACCTCGCCCGGCTGATGCAGGGCCGCAGCGACGTTCCACTGGATGCGCACGGCCGCGCCCAGGCATCCGCAGCGGCCGACCTGCTGTCGCGCGCGCAGTGGCATCGGATCGTGTCGTCGCCGCTTGCGCGCGCGTCGGAGACCGCGGAGCTCATCGCCGATCGCCTCGACGGGGTCGACCTGGTGCGGGACGAGCGGTTCGTCGAACGCGATTACGGCGAGGCCGAGGGGATGCCGGTGTGCGAAGCGCATGAGCGCTGGCCCGATGCCGACTACCCCGATGCGGAGCCGATGGGCCGGGTGATCCGTCGTGCGATCCGAGCGCTCGCCGACGCGGAACGCGGCGGCGCAGACTGCATCATCGTCTCGCACGGCACGCTGCTGCGGGCCGCCGTGGAGGAGCTCACCGGCAGCCCGTGCCCGCGGATCCTCAACGGACAGGTCGTGCTGCTGGAGCGCGATGCGGCCCGCCGCCTGACCGGACGGATCCTGTCGGAGTGAGGCGGCGGGCCTAGAGCTTCCCGGCCTTCTTCAGCGCGAGGTAGCGGTCGGCGATGCGCGGCGGGAGGCCCTCGGGAGTGTCGGACAGCGCCTCGGCGCCCGCGCGGCGCATCGCATGGGCGACGATCTCGGCGTCGCGCACCGTCGCCTCGGCGGATGCGGCGCGGTAGAGATCGGTGACCGATCCGTCCGACCGCGCCGTCTCGTTGAGCGCGGCGTCGGTGACAGTGCCGACGAGCACCGTGGTCGATGCGCTCGGCAGCGCCTGCAGCCGCGTCAGGAAATCGCGAGAGCTCGACAGCGACTCCTGCGCCGTCAGGATCACGACGAGGCTCGGCCGACGGGCCAGGCGCCGCGCCTCGCCGAGGGCATGGTCCCAATCGGTGTCGATCAGCTGGGCCTCGACCGGCGCGAGCGCGTCGGACATCTCGGGCAGCAGGCGCGGCCCGCTGACCCCCGTCACGCGCGCCCTCACGACGCGGTCGTATGCCAGAACGTGCACGTGGTCGCCCGCGCGATTCGCGAGCGCCGCGAGCAGCATCGCCGCCTCGAAGGCCGCATCGAGCCGCGTCTCGTCGCCCACGCGCGCAGCCGCGGTGCGCCCGGTGTCGATGAGGATCGTCACGTGCCGATCGCGCTCGGGCCGCCACGTGCGCAGCATCGTCGAGGTGCTGCGGGCCGTCGCCCGCCAGTCGATCGAGCGCACGTCGTCGCCGCGCACGTACTCGCGCAGCGAATCGAACTCGGTGCCCTGCCCGCGCACCTGCAGCGAGGTGGACCCGTCGAGCTCGCGGAGCCGCTGCACGCGGCTCGCCAGATGGCGCCGGGCGCGGAAGGGTGGCAGGATCCGCACGGTGCCCGGGGCGGTGAGCGAGCGCTGGCGGCCCGCGAAGCCGAGCGGGCCGAGCACGCGCAGCGTGACGAACTCGCTGCGCAGCGCGCCGCGTCGGCGGGGCCGGAGCTCGACCGTGAGCGTGCGGGACTCGCGGGGAGGGATCGCGGTGCGCGGGCGCTCCGACGGAGCGCCCGCCGTCGGCTGCCAGGCGTCGCGAACGCGCGCCCGAACCGTGCGCTCGCCGGTGTTGATCAGCTGCAGGCGCGTCGGCACGACGTCTCCGATCTTCGCTCGTGCCGGCACGTCGCGCGAGATCCGGATCGTGCCGGGCGCCGGCGCCGCCGCGAGGTCGACCGCGACGATCGCGGCGACGAGCAGCAGCCACGCGCCGAGCACCGTCCACGCGCTGAAGCCGGCCGCGCTGAGCAGCACGACGGGCACGACGCCGACGGCGACGAGCAGGGGGAACCGGCCGGTGACGTACACGGCTCAGCGCGGGACGGGCGTCTGCCGCAGCACCGAGGCGAGCACCGCGTCGACCGACACGCCCTCGATCTCGGCATCGGGCCGCAGCTGGATGCGGTGGCGCCAGACCGGCGTCAGCATCGCCTGCACGTGGTCGGGGGTGATCGCCGGGTAGCCGCCGAGCCACGCCCAGGCCTTCGACGCGGCGAGCAGCGCCGTCGCGGCGCGCGGGCTCGCGCCCACCTCCACCGAGGCGGCGGCGCGCGTGGCGCGTGCGAGATCGACGATGTAGGCGAGCACGTCCTCGGTCGCCGTGATCCCGTCGACCGAGTCCTGCGCGTCGCGGATCTCCTCGGGCGTCACGGCCTGCTCGATCCGGTCGAGGTCGCGCGGCGTGAACCCGGCGGCATGGCGGCGCAGCACGTCGACCTCGGCATCGCGCTCGGGCACGCGGATCGTGAGCTTCACGAGGAATCGGTCGAGCTGGGCCTCGGGCAGCTGGTAGGTGCCTTCGTGCTCGATGGGGTTCTGCGTCGCGGCGACGAGGAAGGGCTCGGGAAGGGCGCGCGTGACGCCGTCGCTCGACACCTGGCGCTCCTCCATCGCCTCGAGCAGGGCCGACTGCGTCTTCGGCGGCGTGCGGTTGATCTCGTCGGCGAGCAGCACGTTGGTGAACACCGGTCCCTCGCGGAACTCGAACTCGCCGCTCTTCGCGTCGTAGATGAGCGAGCCCGACACGTCGCCCGGCATGAGATCGGGGGTGAACTGCACGCGCTTCGTGTCGAGGCCGAGCGCCTTGCTGAAGCTGCGCACCAGCAGCGTCTTCGCGACGCCGGGCACGCCCTCGATCAGCGCATGTCCGCGCGCGAGCAGGGCGATCAGCAGGCCGCTGACCGCGCCGTCCTGACCGACGACGGCCTTGCCCACCTCAGTCCGCACGCGGCCGACGGCCTCGCGCAGACGCGCGGCGTCGGGACCGGTGCGCTCCGGCGCCGGCGGCTGCGGGTCTGCGGGGCGGGGGGAGTGCGGTGCGGCGGGGGCGGGCGTGGGGTCAGTCATCGTGTGCGTCCTTCCCAGGGATCGATGGACTCGAGAGCGGATTCGATCTCGCGCAGGCGCGCTCCGAGATCGGCGAACAGGGCATCGTCGGTCGGCACGGCGGTCAGGGCGTCGAAGACGGGGCGCGGATCGCGTCCGAGCGCGCCCGCGACCGCGCGGGCCAGGGTCTCGGGATCCGCGTCGCGGGGGAGCGAGAGCCGCTTCGCCATGCGGGCGGAGGCGCCCCGTCGCAGTGCGTCGAGCGCGTGCGCCGGGTCACCGGCCGCGCGGTAGAGCCGGGCGCGGCCCTCGAGGGTCTCGCTGGCGCGCACCGTGACGGGCAGCGTCTCGGCGACGAGCGGGCCGAAGCGGCGCCCGCGCCATACCATGGCGGCGATCGCGACGAGCAGCGCGAGCACGATCGACGGCGTCACCCAGCCCGGAACGAAGTCGGCGATCGACGTCGGCGCCCCGTTCATCCCCGCATCGGCGGGTGCCGGCGCATACCAGACGACAGCGTCGCCGGATCCGAGCAGCCCGAGCGCGAGCGCGGCGTTGCCCGCGGACGCGAGGTTCTCGTTCGCGAGCAGGGCCTCGCCGTCGACGATGGTGACGGTTCCGCCGCCCTCGGTGTCGCCGCGCACGAGGACGAAGCCGTCGTCGATCGGGTAGCAGCCCGTCGCGCCGTCGGGCGCCGTGTATGCCTCGCCGGCGATGATCTCGCCGGCGTTGTCGGCGGCGGGAACGGAGCATCCGGGGGAGACGGGATCCGCAGAGCCGGGGCCCGCGTATTCGATTCCGGGGATGACGGCCTCGAACGATGCGATGTCGCCGGCCAGGATCACGGTCTCCCGTGCCTCGGCGGCCAACTCGCGCAGGATGTCGACGTCGAGCCCCCAGGCATCGGTGACGACGAGCGTCGCGTTCGGCGTGAGAGCCGAGCGCGCCGCGTCTTCGCTGTCGGCGGTCTTCACCGGCACGCCCTGCTGCTCTTCGAGGAGCGTCGTGACGGCCCGTGCTCCGTCGTACCGGGGGCTGTCGGCGCCGAGCGGATCCGGCGCGTTCCACTCCGCCTCGACGGCGAACATGATCGTTCCGGTGACGAGGACCACGGCGACGATCGCGATCCAGCTCCACGCGCGTCGCGCGCGCGAGGTGCGCGGCGCGCGCTCCGATGCGTCGGTCGTGGCGATCAGGCTCATGAGAACGCTGCCTCGGCGATCTTCGCCGGCCGCGAGGCCGCGATCGCGCTGTCGAGCGATGCGAGCCGCTGGGCCGCGGCGCGCGTACCGGGGCGGCGCAGGTAGCGCACGTCGTCGAAGTCGCGGCCCGCGGCGGTGAGGTCGCCGGCCTGCTCGGGGAAGTGCTCCTGCGCCGCGGCGGCGAAGGCGTGCGCGGTCATGCCCGGGGGAGCATGGATGATGCCGCGCTCGTCGAGAGCACGTGCGACGGCGCGGAAGCGCAGGATGATCGCCGCGTCCCAGTCCTCCGATTCGGCCGCGGTGCGCGCCGCGAGCCGGAGCTCGTCGGCGGTGCGCTCATCCGCATCGAAGACGGCCGCCGAGGAGGCCCGCGGTGCACGGTGGTCGCCCCGGGGCGCGCCCCAGATCACGAACGCGACGACGATCGCAGCGACGATGATCACGACGATCAGCACGGTCCAGATGGGGCTCCACGCCGCACCGGTGGTGTCCGGATTGAACAGATCGATGAAGAACTGGCCGATCGCGCGCGCCGCGCGGTCGAACAGCGTGGGCTCCGCCTCGCGATATTCGGCCTTCTCGAGTTCGCGCTCGGCCCACTCCCGCGCCTCGTCGGCGTCGGGGAGCGCCATGCCCGGTCGGATCATACGGGCGGTGCCGGCGGCGGCTCGGGCGCCGCGGGATCGGGCGGCGACTGCGGGGGCGCCGGCTTCGGCGGCACGGCCGCGTCGTCACCGGATCGGGGCGCGACGTGCGGGTCGGGAGAGGGGACCGGGCCGGGCGCGCTGCCGGGCTGCGGCGGAGCGGAGGGATGCGTTCCCTGCGGCGCCGCGTACGGCTGCGCGGGCGGTGCGTAGCCCTGCGGCGGCGCATACCCCGGCTGCGCCGGCGGATACCCCTGCGGCTGTGGTGCGTAGCCGGGCTGGGCCGGCGGATACCCCGGGGGCTGTGGTGCGTAGCCGGGCTGCGCAGGCGGGTGCCCCGGCTGCGCGTGCGGGCGGCCCGCGGCGTACGGCGACGGCGCCGCGTCGGGGATGTAGGTGTACGGATCCTCGCCGCCGCCGGCCTCGACGTACCGCCGCATGCGCATGTCGATGCCCTCGTCGCGCATGCGGGCATCGATGTAGCAGAGCGTGCCGCCCGCCCCGATGACGATCGTCATGATCGAGGCGACGGCGAACATGAGCACGAACGCGAGGATGGAGGCGACGCCGGCGACGATGGCGACGGCGGTGACATCCTCGCCGGCGACCCCGAGCGGCACGAGCACACCCATGACCATCGGCAGGAAGATCGACAGGATGCTCGAGATGAGGCTGGAGGCGACGTTGGTGATGAGGAAGAGCAGGATCAGAACGCCGAACGTCGGCCAGAACCGGCCGCGGGTGAGGCGCCACGAGCGTGAGATCGCGCGGAACGGGCCGAGCCCCTCGAGCACGATGGCGGGCTGAGCCAGGTACAGCTTCGTGCCGAGCCACGCGTACAGCACTGCGCCGCCGGCGAGCGACAGGAGCCCGACGATCACCGCGAAGATGTAGGCGGCGGGCGAACCGATGAGGGCGATCAGGATCGTGGGGGCCGCCAGCGCCGCGACGGCGACCGTCGTCGCGAGCCCGATGAGCAGCGAGTAGCCGACGAGCCGCCAGAACGCGGGCCGCACGCGGCGCCACAGCACGCTCAGCCGGGATTTCTCGGCGAGCGACGCGTGCGCGACCTCGGCGACCACGATCCCCTGCGCGATCACGGAGACCGCCATGAGCAGGATCGCGAGCAGGAGCGAGCTGAGGATGACGATCGCCGTGCCGCCCGCCATGAGCTCGTCGAACTCCGGTGAGAATTCCGGCACCGTCATCGCGCGCGAGAACGCCGCGAAGGTGATGACGCCGATGGCGACCATGTAGAGCACCATCGCGAGCGTCTGCACGCCCACGACGAAGAGCAGCAGGACGCGCGGATTGCCCTTCAGCACGGCGAAGGATCTGCCGAGGATCGTGCCGAATCCGAGAGGATACAGCGGAATGAGACCCTGGCGAGGAGCTGGAGTCCAGCCCTGAGAAACGCGATCTGTCACGGTGAATGTCCTCCCGCCACCATCGTTCCACACACAGCGCGCCGGGGAGCGATCCGGCGCGCAGCCGGATAGGCTCGACACCATGACAGGTCACATTCTCGTGGTCGACGACGATACCGCGCTCGCGGAGATGATCGGCATCGTCCTGAAGAGCGATGGCTTCGGCACGGCGTTCTGCTACGACGGCGCGAAGGCGTTCGACACCTGGCGCGCCGAGAAGCCCGACCTCGTGCTGCTCGACCTCATGCTGCCGGGCAAGGACGGCATCGAGATCTGTCGCGAGATCCGGGCCGAGTCGGGCGTTCCCGTCATCATGCTGACCGCGCGCTCCGACACGACCGATGTCGTCTCGGGCCTCGAAGCGGGCGCCGACGACTACATCGTCAAACCCTTCAATCCGAAGGAGCTCGTGGCGCGCATCCGCACGCGCCTGCGTCCGCCGACTCCCGATACCCAGGCCAGTCTGCGCATCGGCGACGTGTCGATCGACGTGGCGGCGCACGAAGTGCGCCGCGGCGACGACCTCATCTCGCTGACGCCGCTCGAGTTCGAACTGCTCGTCGCGCTCGCTTCGAAGCCGCAGCAGGTGTTCACCCGCGAGCAGCTGCTCGAGCAGGTGTGGGGGTATCACTACAAGGCCGACACCCGCCTCGTCAACGTGCACGTTCAGCGCCTGCGCTCCAAGGTCGAGATCGACCCCGACAACCCGCGCGTCGTCATGACGGTGCGCGGCGTCGGCTACCGCGCCGGCGCCGTCTCCTGACCCACCCATGACCGGCGCGCGTACGGATCGGCGCGGCACGCTGAGGCCGGTCCGCCTCCTCCAGCGCCCCCTGCACGCCTGGCGCGTGTCGCTGCTGTTCCGCACGGTCGTGATGGCGACCGTGGCGACGACCGTCGCCATCATCATCGCCACAGTATGGGCCGCTCTCGCGATCCAATCCGATCTGTACAGCGCCCGCACCGTGCAGGTCGAAGAGGACACGAAGCGCGCGATCGACTTCACACAGGAGAACCTGTACAACGCCGCGCCCGCGACCGACCGCGCGGCGATCCAGTCGCTGTGGCAATCGATGCTCAAGGACTTCGAGGCGTCGTCGTCGACGCGGCTGATCGTCGGCGGTCCGATCCCGGGGCTGACGAACGATGACGCGCCGTCCGCGTTCAAGGCGAGCAGCGAGGTGTTCGATGCGTCGCTCGTGCCCGACGGCCTGCGCGAACAGGTGCGCACCGTGCCCGAGACGCAGTGGCTGCAGCCGATCGGCCTCCCGGGCGTCGACGGGCGCACAGTTCCGGCCATCGTCGTGGGCCAGCAGATCCAGCTGCCGCCCGTCGGGTCGTACGAGATCTACTTCGCCTACCCGCTCACCGACGTCGTCGAGACGCTCGCCTTCGTGCAGGGCGCGCTGGCGTTCACCGGCATCGCGCTCGTCGTGATCATGGGCGCGATCGTGTGGCTCGTGATGCGGTCGGTCGTCGCGCCCGTCGTCGACGTCTCGCGCGCGAGCGCGCGCTTCGCCGACGGCGACCTGTCGGCGCGGCTGGTCGAGAGCGGCGAGGACGAGCTCGCGGTGCTGTCGCGATCGTTCAACCAGATGGCCGACAGCATCGAGAACCAGATCCGCGAGCTGGCCGACCTCTCGCTCGTGCAGCAGCGATTCGTCTCCGACGTCTCCCACGAGCTGCGCACGCCGCTGACGACGATCCAGCTCGCCGCCGAGGTGCTGCACGGCGACCGCGAAACGTTCGAGCCGATCGCCGCGCGGTCGGCCGAGCTCCTGCACGACCAGGTCGCCCGCTTCGAGCAGCTGCTCACCGACCTGCTCGAGATCAGCAGGTACGACGCCGGGTCGGTCGAGCTCGAGCGCGAAGAGATCAGCATGAGCGATGTCGCGGAGCAGGTCGCGGAGTCGATGCGGCAGATCGCCTGGCAGAACGACACCGAGCTGCGCTTCCGCGGCGCCGACGGCGACGATGTGATCCTGATGGATCCGCGCCGCATCCGCCGCATCCTGCGCAACCTCGTCGGCAACGCGATCGAGCACGGCGAGCATCGTGCGGTCTTCGTCACGGTCGCGCAGAACGACACGGCCGTGTCGGTCGGCGTGCGCGATCAGGGCCTGGGCATGCGCCCCGAGCACGTCGAGCGGGTCTTCGACCGGTTCTGGCGGGCCGATCCGTCGCGCCAGCGCACGCTCGGCGGCACGGGCCTCGGGCTGGCGATCGCACTCGGCGATGCCCGACTGCACGACGGCGGGATCGACGTCTGGTCGGAGGTCGGCGTGGGCACGCATTTCGTGCTGACGCTGCCGCGCACGCCCGATGCGGGCGACGTGGTGCCGCCCATCACGGCCCAGCCGACCGACCAGCTGACCCGTGGCGACCTGCGCGCCGGCAACGGATCCGATACCGAGACGCTGGTGGTCATGCACCGGCCGGAGGACGACTCATGAGACGCCTCGCCCGCACGATCGCGCTCGGCGCGGTGCTCTCCGTCGGCCTCGTGGGCTGTGCCGGGCTGCCCACCGACGGCGCGTTCCAAGCCGGACTCAAGGCCGATGACCCGGCCTCCTCGATCCGCTGGCAGTTCAGCCCCGACGGACCCGAAGACGGCGCGAAGCCCATCGAGATCGTGTACGGATTCATCAACGCGGGGGAGAGCCCGGCGAATGACTGGGAGGTCGCGCGCGAGTTCCTCGCCCCGCAGGCGCGTTCGACGTGGAACCCCGACGCACGGGCGACGATCGACAGCGTCAACGACCGCGAGATCGGCGACTTCCTCGCCGACGAGGGGGGCGAGACGGGCGAGCTCAGCGTGCGGGTCGCCCCGACCGCGACCGTCGACGAGACCGGGCGCTACGAGCTCGCCGACACCTCCGTGCGGTCGTTCGACTTCGAACTGGTGCTCGTCGACGGCGAATGGCGCATCTCGTCGGCGCCCGACGGCGTGGTGGTGCAGAGCGGCACCTTCTCGAGCATCTACACCCCGCAGAAGCTCATGTTCTCGGCGCCCGGCGACCGGCTCGCGCCCGATCTGCGGTGGTTCCCCGACTCGAGCGGGCTCGTGACCCGCGTGGTGCGCGAGCTCGTCGAGGGCGGGCCCGCGGCATGGCTCGATCTCGCCGTCTCGTCGGCCTTCACCGGGGTCATGCTCAATCAGGTGACGGTCGACGGCAACGGCACCGCGACGGTCGATCTCTCCGAAGAGGTCGAGCAGGCCGACCCCGTGCGGCGGGCGCGCATGCAGACGCAGCTCGAGCAGACCCTCGCATCGTTCGGCATCGCCCAGGTGCGCATGACGGTCGACGGCACGCGCGTGACCGCGCCGGATGACGCCATCGTCTCGACCGAGCCCGACGCGCGGGCGCTCGTGATGACCGAAGACGACTTCGGATACCTGACGAACGGCGAGATCACCCCGATCACGGGCCTGACCGATGCGATCACGGCCCGGTTCACGCCGGCGGCCGACGAGGAGGATCCGGCGAGCACGATCTCGGTCGCCCCCGACCTCAGCCATGCGGTCGTGCAGACCGAGGGCGGCGAGATATGGCGCATCGACGCCGAGACCGCCGAGTTCGAGGCGCTCAGCTACGAGACCGACTGGGTCCCGCCCGCCCTGGATCCGTTCGGCAACGCGTGGGCCGTGCCGACCGACAAGCCGAAGCGCATCATCGTGTGGGACGCCGACGGAGAGCCGCACGAGATCGCGGGCGTCGAACGGCTCACGCAGGTCTCGGCGATCGAGGTGGCCCGCGACGGCGCCCGGGTGGCGATCGCGGGACGCATCGACGATCAGGCCGTGCTCATCGCGGCGGGGATCCGGCGCGACGAGGCCACGGGCGTTCCGATCGCGCTCACCGGGGCCCGGGTCGTCTCCTACCTGCCCGAGCGCGCGACGTCGGCGGCGTGGGTGTCCGACACGATGGTCGCGGCGATGATGGCCGGCGACGAGCGCACCCTCATCCGGGAGCAGCAGGTCGGCGGCACGGCCGAGAACCCGACCGCGTCGTTCGTGGCGTCCGCCATCACGTACGGCAACCCCGAGTCGCGCGAGCGGCTGCTGGCGGCAGACGGCTCGCTCTACGTGCGCAACGCGACGACCTGGCAGCAGGCGGGCTCGGGCGTCGTCGTGCTCGCCACCCAGATCGGTGCTCCGCCGGTCGCCTCGACCGGCGGGTGACGCCGCTCACACCCCCGCAGAGCGGCGAATCCTCTCCACACCCCCGTTCGCCGCGCGCCGACCGCGGCAGGATGAGCGCATGCATCCTCGGCTCGTGCGCGCGCTCTCCGGCGCGCTCGCGCTCGCGCTTCCCGTCGCGTGCGCCGGATGCGGCGAGCAGGGCGTCTCCCTCTGCACCGCCTGCGCTGAGGCGATCGAACCGTGCGTGCGCGTGATCGACCTGCACGGGCTCACGGTCTGCGCCGCGCTGCGCTACGAGGGCGTCGCCGCGCGCATCGTGCGCGCGTACAAAGAGGACGGCCGAACAGATCAGCGCCGCCGTCTCGCGACCGCGCTCCGCGCGGCGCTCGCGGCGGCCTCCGGAGGGCAGCGCGATCTGCTGGCCGTTCCCGTGCCGGGCGGCCGGGCGAGATCCCGGCGTCGCGGGTATCGCGTCGTCGACGAGCTGCTGCGCGGTGCCGGGGTGCGCCCCGACCGCGCGCTGCGCTGGGCCCGCCGCGCGGAGGATCAGCGCGCGCTCACGCGCGAGGAGCGCATCGCGAACCTCCGCGGCGCTCTCGTGTCGCGCTCCGTGCGCTCCGGCGCTCGGGTCGTCATCGTCGACGACGTCGCCACGACGGGCGCCACGCTCGTCGAGGCGCGCCGCGCCCTCGTCGAGGCGGGCGCCGTCGTGGTCGGCGCGGCCGTGCTCGCGCACACGCCGCTGCGCACGAAGATGAACGCTCGGTGACACGCCCGAGAACCGCGTACGGCGAAATGGGTGACACGAGGGCGTGCGGGGCATACGGTGGGAGGCCAGAAGCGACGTGGTTCGCTCACTCCGGGCGAACCGGAATGGGAGGCACAAGATGGACACGAGCATCGTCGGTGTGGGCGTCAGCATCACCGAGAGGTTCCGGACCGTTGTCGATGAGAAGCTCGCGCGCGTTGAGACTCTCGCCCCCCGCGCTGAGTCATTCGACGTGAAGGTGACGCAGTCAGCGCACAACCGCGGCCGCGTCGAAGAGGCGAAGGTCGAACTCACGGTGAGGGGCAAGGGCAGAGTCGCCCGAGCCGAGTCTCGCGCGGAGGACAAGTTCCAGGCGCTCGAGATGGCGCTCGACAAGCTGACGACGCAGCTGCGCCGGGCGAAGGACAAGCGCGTGACCGCGCGACAGCGTCCGCACGGCGCGCGCCACGCGAAGGGCGCCGAGTCGTCGCTGCAGGGCCTCGACATCACGCCCGTCGACGCCGACACGCTCGAGGCGGTCGCGACGGGCGCGGTGCCGATCTCGCAGCAGGAGAGCGAGGAGGAGTACTCGCCGGTCGTGATCCGAACGAAGACGTTCGAGCCCGAGTGGATGACGGTGTCTGAGGCGGTCGATCGGATGGAGCTCGTCGGGCACGACTTCTTCCTCTTCATCGACGTGCAGACCGATCGCCCCAGCGTGGTCTACCGTCGCCGCGGCTGGGACTACGGCGTGATCGAGCTCGAGACCGAGGCGCCGCCGGCCCGCCGGCTCGCGGGCTAGGGCAGACGCGGGACCGCGGACATCAGCTTCCGCGTATAGGGGTGGCGGGGCGCGCCGAGCACATCGCTCGTCGCGCCCCGCTCCACGATCGAACCGCGCTCGAGCACGATCGTCCGCTCGCACAGCTCGGCGACGACGCCGATGTCGTGCGACACCATCACGAGCGTCATGTCGCTCGAGGCCACGAGCTCCGCGAGCAGATCGACGACCCGGACCCGCGTCGTGACGTCGAGCGCGCTGACCGGCTCATCTGCGAGCAGCACGCGCGGCTCGCAGACGATCGCACGTGCGATCGCGATGCGCTGGCGCTGGCCGCCCGAGAACTCGTGCGGGAACCGCGCCGCGGCATCCGCGGGGAGCCCGACGCGCTCGAGGGCCGCCCCGACGCGTTCGGCCCGCGCGGCTCCGCGGGCGATGCCGAGCGAGCGGATCGGCTCGCCGACGATCGCCGCGACACGACGGCGCGGATCGAGCGACGCGTACGGATCCTGGAACACGCACTGCACGTCGCGGCGGAACGCGCGCATCATCGTGCGGTCGCGGCGGGCGAGCGGCCGGTCGCCGTACCGCACGCGGCCCGTTGTCGGGGCGCGCAGCCCGAGCAGCAGGCTCAGGATGGTCGACTTGCCGGCCCCCGACTCGCCGACGATCGCGAGGTTCTCGCCCGCATTCACCTCGAGCGACGCGTTCGCGAGGGCCGCAGGGGCATCGCGCCCGTAGGAGACGGTCGCGTCCTCGAGCGACAGCAGTGTCATGATCGCATCCGCCTCTCCAGAGCGTTCTCGAACCGCCGCGCGCTCGCGATGAGTCCCGCCGTGTAGTCGTGCCGCGGTGCGGCCAGCAGCTGCTCGATCCCCCCGTGCTCGACGACCTGCCCGCGCCGCATCACGAGCGCCCGGGAGGCCACGCGCGAGACGACCGCGAGGTCGTGGCTGACGAAGACGACCGCCATGCGGCGGGCCGCGGCGATCTCGTCGAGCAGCGCGAGGATCTCCGCCTGCACCGACACGTCGAGCGCCGTCGTCGGCTCGTCGGCGAGCAGCACCTTCGGTTCGGCGGCGAGGGCGATCGCGATCGCGACGCGCTGGCGCTGGCCGCCCGACAGCTCGTGCGGGAACGCCCGGTTGATGCGGTCGCCGTCGTCGAGCGCGACCTGCGCGAGCAAGCGGCGCACGGCCTTTTCGAGCGCGCCGCCGGACACCCCGCGCCGCCTGATCGGCTGGGCGATCTGCTTTCCGACCCGCATCAGCGGGTCGAGCGCGGTGCGCGGCTCTTGGAAGACGGGCGCCGCCGCGCGCCCGCGGATCCGGTTCAGCGTGCGCTCGCGCGCGCCGACGACCTCGGTGCCGTCGAGGCGGATCGAGCCGGCTGCGGTGAGGCCGGGAGGCAGCAGCCCCAGGATCGCGAGGGCGGTGAGCGACTTGCCCGAACCGGATTCGCCGATCAGCCCGATGCGCTCGCCCTCATCGAGGGAGAACGACAGGTCGTCGACCAGCACGGTGTCGCCGGATCGCACGGTGAGGCCGTCGAGTGCGAGGAGCGTCATGCGATGCCTCTCTTCCGCGCGGTCGGGTCCAGTGCGTCTCGCAGACCGTCGGCGATGAGGTTCACGCCGATCACGAGCACGACGATGAGCAGGCCGGGAACGATGGCGCCCATCGGCGCGACGAGCACGGTCTGCTGGGCCTCCTGAAGCAGGCGCCCCCACGACGCGTTCGGCGGCGGGGCACCGAGACCGAGATACGACAGGCTCGCCTCGGCGAGCACGGCGAGGCCGAACTGCAGCGCGAGGCTCACGGCGAGCGTCGTCCAGATGTTGGGCAGCACGTGGCCGACGACGATCCCCACGGGGCCGGTCCCCGACGTGCGCGCCGCGGTCACGAAGCTCGACTGCAGGACGCGCTTCGCGAGGATGCGGGTCAGGCGCGCGATGATCGCGCTCTGCGCCAGGCCGATGGCGAGCACGGCCGTCCAGATCGTGGCGGGCTGGGCCGCGACGATCAGCATGGCGAGCAGAAGCGTCGGAAAGGCGATCAGCACGTCCAGAAGGCCCGCGAGCGTGTCGTCGAACCACCCCTCGGCGAATGCCGCGACGATCCCGCAGACGATGCCGACGATCGCGGCGATCGCGACCGCGCCGATGCCCGTGATCATGGCGATCCGTGCGCCGATCATGAACTGGCTCGCGAGGTCGCGGCCGAGGCGGTCGGTGCCGAACAGGTACCCCTCGGTGCCGGGAGGCGCGAGCCGCCCGCCCGAGGTGTCTGACACGCCGTGCGGGAGCCATACGAGCGAGACGAGGGCGATGAGCGCGATGAGCGCGGTGAGAGCGATGCCGACGCCGAGGGGCGCGGTGCGGCGGGTCATGCGCTCGCCTCCGAGAGCTTCTCGCGCAGGCGCGGGTCGATGATGCGCTGCGCGATGTCGGCGGCGAAGCCGATCACGAGAACCGCGAGCGTCGAGATCACCAGCACGCCCTGGATCACGGGGTAGTCGTGCTCGGAGATGCCGGTGACGAGCATCGACCCGAGGCCCGGCAGGGCGAACACCTGTTCGACCACGACGGCGCCGAGCAGCGTCGAGGCGAGCTCCATCCCCATGACGGCGACCACCGGCACGGCGGCGCTGCGCAGCCCGTGGCGCCACATGGCGCCGCCGAACGAGGATCCCATGGCGCGCGCGGTGCGCACGAAGTCGCTGCCGGCGACGTCGAGCACGGCCGAGCGCACATAGCGGATCAGCGATGCGCTCATGATGATCGCGACGGTCGCGATGGGAAGGACGAGGTTCGTCAGCGCGCCCGGGACGTCGGCCCAGCCGCCGAGCGGGAACCCGCCCGCGGGGAGGATCCGGAGGTTCAGCGCGAAGATCACGATGAGGATCATGCCGAGCCAGAAGACGGGAACCGCGATGCCCAGCTGGGCGATCGCGTTCAGCGCCGCCCCGTACCAGGTGCGCGCACGCGTCGCAGCGATATAGCCGCAGGGCACAGCGATGACGACCGCCGCGAAGAACGCGATGAGCGTCAGCGGCAGCGTCACGCGGAGCCGGGTGGCGACCTCATCGCCGACCGGCAGCCCGCTGACGAAGCTCGTGCCGAGGTCGCCGGTGGCGACGGATCCGAGCCACGACCAGAACTGGGCGAACAGCGGCTGGTCCGAGCCGACCTGTGCGCGCGCCGCCCGTATCTGCTCGTCGGTTGCGCCGACGGAGACGAGCGCGTTCGCGGGATCGCCCGGGAGCACGCGCAGCAGCAGGAAGAGCACCACGCTCGCGAGCGCGAGCGAGACGACGAGGAAGACCGCCCGGCGCAGCAGGTACCGGGTCATGAGGCGTGCGCGGTGCGCGTCACACCGACTTCTCGATGTCGTAGGCGAAGAACTGCGAGTTCAGGCCGTTGAGCGGGTAGCCCGAGACCGCGTTCGTCGCGACGACGATCTGCGGATAGAGGTAGAGCCACTCGCTCGCGGCCTCTTCCGCGGTCGTCTGCGCGACGAGCTTCAGCAGCTCGGTCTGCTCGGCCTCGCTCGCGACGAGCTCCGACTGTGCGACCCACTCCTGCACCTGCGCGTTGTCGTAGCCCCAGTAGAAGTCGGGGTCGCCGTACCAGACGAGGTCGCGGTCGTTGACGTGCTCCTGCAGCGTCGCCTCGAAGTCATGGTTCTGGTAGACCTTCGTGTACCACTCATCGGCGGTGATCGTGTTGATCTCGACCGTCACGCCGATGTCGGCGAGCTGCGACTGGATGAAGGTCGCCGCCGTCGGGTGCGGATCGTAGCTCGGCGTGTCGATCGTGAACGTGAAGCCGTCGGGGTAGCCCGCCTCGTCGAGCAGCTCCGCGGCCTTCTGGGTGTCGTAGGCGTCGAGCGCCGTGAGGTCCTCATACCACGGGTCGGTCGGCGGCACCATCGATCCGATGAGCGTGCCGTACTCGCCCCAGATGGATTCGAGCAGCTTCTCATCGTCGATCGCGTACGACACGGCCTGACGCACGCGCACGTCATCGAACGGTTCGGCCGCGTCGTTGAATGCGAGCAGCAGCTTCGTCGTCGAGTCGCCGTCGTTGATCACGAAGTCGCCGCCCGTCTCGAACATCGCGAGAGTGTCGGGCGACTGCTGGCTGGTGACGACGTCGACCGCGCCCGTCAGCAGAGCGTTGCCGAGGGCGGTCGCGTCGCTGAAGTACTGGAAGACGACCTCGGCGTTCTTCGCGGGCTCGCCCCAGTAGTCGTCGCGCCGCTCGAGGCTGAGGGCGGAACCGCGGGTCCACTGTCCGAGCGCGTAGGGCCCCGTGCCGTCGGCCTCGGCCTTGCGGTCGCCCGAGAACTCGCTGTTGACGATCCAGACGTAGGTCAGGTTGTAGATGAACGAGATCGACCGTTCGGAGAGCGTCACCTCGACCGTCTGGTCGTCGACCGCGACCGCCTGGTCGATGACGGCCAGCTGACTCTTGCGCGCCGACTGGGAGTCGTCGGCCGTGACCTTCTCGAGCGAGTAGACGACGTCGTCGGCCGTGAGCGGCTTGCCGCTCGCGAACGTCGCGCCCTCCTGCAGCGTGAACGTGTAGGTCAGGCCGTCCTCGCTCATCTCGTGCGAGGCGGCGAGCAGCGGCTCGACCTCGCCCGAGTCGGCGAGGCGGAACAGGCCTTCGTAGACGTTGCCCGTCAGCGCCTCGGTGACGCCCTGGCCGCCGCCCGACGTGTTGTCGAGGTTCTGCGGCTCGTACATCGAGCCGATGCTGATCGTCGCGTCGGCATCGACCTGAGCGCCGGCCGGCAGCTCGTCGGGTCCGCCGGCGGGCGTCTCGGCCGCGGGGGAGCAGGAGGCGAGCGCGAGTCCCGCCGTGAGGATGACGGTCGCGGTCGCGAACTTCAGGGTGCGCATCGGGGTCCTAGTGATGAGGGGAGGGGAAGGATCAGTCGTGGAAGCGCGGCAGCTTCTCGCCCGCGCTGACGGCGACCTGCAGACGGTTCTGCGGCGGCGGCATGGGGCAGTTGAACTGGTCGCTGAAGCCGCACGGCGGCACGAACGCACGATTGAAGTCGAGCGTCACGCGGCCGTTCACGGGCGCGTCGACGAAGAGGAAGCGCCCGGCGCCGTACGTCTCGTGCCGGTTCGTGGGGTCGCCGAACACCAGCAGCAGGCGGCCGTCGTCGTCGAACGCGCTGAGCCGGTACTCGACGCCCGCGATCGTCGCGGTGATGGTGCCCGGCACGGCCTTCTCGCGGGATCCGCCGTTGTCGCGGATGTGCTCGAACGCGACCGTGTGGCCGTCGGGCGCGGGCTCGTAGGCCGCCTCGATGACCCATTCGGGGTCGTAGCCGAACACGTCGACCGTCTCGAAGCGCGCGATCGCGTCGCTCGCGACATCCCACACCCGCACGCCGTGCTCGACCGCGCCCGTGTCGATGTTCTCGCGCTCGAGGGTCGTCACCGTCTTCGTCGCGGCGAGATCGGCGCGCTCTGCCGCGAGGTCGGGCGCCTCGCCGTCGGAGAGCCATCGGGTCTCGACGAGAGCGAGGTTGCCGGTCGGGCCGACGAGGGCGGCCATGCGCGCGGTGTGCCAGTCGCGCCACGCCTCGGTCGCGGTTGATGCAGTCATATGAATGATCCTATGGTCGGTCTCTGGGCGCGTACTCAATCGAAGATATCGCCGATGATCCCGCCCAGGATCGCGCCGCCGATGAGACCTCCGAGCATGTCGCCGCCGCCCACGCCGCCGCCGCGGCGCCCGCCCATTCCGCCGCCCCAGCCCGAGCCGCCCCAGTCGTCGCGGCGCGCCTGATCGATGTCGCGCTGCGCGAGCTGCAGCGACTCGTGCGCGAGCTGCGCGCTTCGGCGGGCCATGTCGCGGGCGCGCTCACGGGTGTCCTCATCGCTGACGAGGGTGCCGGCGTCGATGCGCAGCCGCTCGGCCTCCGCGAGGCGCGTGCGGGCGTCGGCGCCGATCATGCCGCGGTGGCTGTCGAGCAGTCCCCGTGCGGCGCCGATCGTGCGATCGGCCGCATCGAGGTCGTGCGAGACGTGCTCGATCGAGGGGATGTTGCGCTGGGCGCGCTCGCGGGCCCGGTCGAGCGCGGCGTTCAGCTCGCTGATCCGGGCGAGCTCGGTGAACGGGTCGCCGGGGGAGCCCGGCGGCGTGAGCTCACCCAGTGCGCTCTCGAGCTCGGCGATCGCGCGGGTGACGCCCTCGGTGCGGCGTTCGGTGCGCGCTGCGCTGATGTCGCCCCGCGAGTCGGCCACGACCTGCGACAGCGTGTTCTGCGCGCGCATGGCCTCGATCTCGAAGTCGTCGACGGCATCGAGGATCGCCTGCGCGCGGCGCACCGCTTCGATCGCGGCCTCGAGGGCGACGAGCGCGTCGTCCTTGCGTCCCGCCTCGCGGCGGCGCTCGGCCACGTCGCACGAGTGCCGGGCGAAGTCGACGAGCTGGCGCCCCTCGGCGGGGTTCGCTCCGATGCGCTGCAGGGCCGAGGGCGTGTATCGCGTCGCCAGGCGCTCGACGGTCGCCTCCGCGAGGGGCAGCCGCTCCGCGATGCGGTCCGCCTCCTGGCGGGTGCGCTCGCGCACGGCGGGCGCCTCGCGCACCTTCGCCACGCGATCCTTCAGCGCCTCGGTGCGCTCATCGAGCACGTCCTGCGCCCAGTCGCACAGCTGCACGATGCGGGCGTTGCGCGTGCGCAGCTCTTCGGCGGTGTCGGGGATGTGATCGTGGTTCAGCTGGTGCAGCTCGAACGCCTCGCGCATGTGCCGGGCGACGGCCTCGAGTCCCTGTCGCAGGTCGGTCGTCGCCTCGTCGCCGAGCTCCGCCGATGCGAACGCGAGCTCGTCTCGGGTCGTGCGGATGCGCTCGTCGGCGGCGACGAGCGCCTTCTGCGCCTTCGTCTGCAGCACCTGGTCGGCGGCGTCCTGCCGCTGCTGCTCGTCGCGCTTTCGCCTGCCCCAGAACGCCATGGGTCGATTCTACGGCGCGGGGAGCACCGGACGGTCATCGGCGCCGGTCCTCCGGGCGCGGGCGATGAAGTTGCCGAGGTGGTAGATCACGAGGGCCGCGACCGTTCCGAGCACGATGCCGCCGAACTCGAATCCCTCGATCTGCAGGGAGAACCCGGCGATGCCGATCACGAGCGACACCGCGCCCGTGTACTGGTTGACGGGGCGCGAGAAGTCGACGCGGCCGTCGACCCAGATCTTGATGCCGATGATGCCGATCAGCCCGTACAGCGCCGTTGTGACGCCGCCGAGCACCCCGGGAGGGATCGAATTGAACACGGCCCCGATCTTGGGGGAGAACGCGAGCAGGATCGCGGCGAACCCGGCGACCCAGTAGACGGCGGTCGAATACACGCGGGTGGCCGCCATGACGCCGATGTTCTCGCCGTAGGTGGTCGTGCCGCTTCCGCCCGCCGCGCCGGCGAGCGTCGTCGAGAGCCCGTCGGCGATCAGCGCGCGGCCGGTGTGCGCGTTGAGCGAGGGATCGTTCGTCATGGTGGCGACGCCGCGGATGTGGCCGACATTCTCGGCCACCAGCACGAGCACGACGGGCAGGAACATCGCGAGCGTCGACCAGGTGCCGGGCTCCGCGAAATCGGGCGCGTGGAACTCGGGCAGACCGACCCAGGCCGCATCTGCGATCGCCTGCGCCGGCGTGATCCCCGTAACGGAGTTCGGCACGTCGAAGGCCCCCGCAGCGATCGCGCAGACGTAGCCGACCGCGACGCCGAGGAAGATCGACACGCGGCCGAGGAATCCGCGGAACAGCACGGCGCCGAGGATCGTCGCGGCCAGAGTGATGGTCGCGGCGGCCGGATCCGCCTGGAAGTTGCCCCACGCCGTCGGCGCGAGGTTGAAGCCGATCAGCGCGACGATCGCGCCCGCGACGACCGGCGGCATGAGCGTGTCGACCCACCTCACACCGGCGACCTGCACGACGATGCCGACGACCGTCAGCAGCAGTCCGACGGCGACGATGCCCGCGAGCGCGGATCCGATCGCTCCCGTCGCCGTCGCGGCGGTGATGGGAGCGATGAAGGCGAACGAGCTGCCGAGATAGCTGGGCATGCGGTTGCGCGTGATCACGAGGAACAGCAGCGTTCCGATCCCGGAGAACAGCAGCGTCGTGGGCACGGGGAACCCCGTCAGCGTCGGCACGAGGAACGTCGCGCCGAACATCGCGACGACGTGCTGAACGCCCATCGCCGCTGTGGCCGGCCAGCGGAGGCGTTCGCCGGGGGCGACGACCTCGCCCGGTGCGACATCCCGACCGTCTCCGTGCAGCGTCCAGCCGAACATGCGTCTCCTTCGCGTGCGGGCCGCACGCGCGACCGCGTCTACGTTACCGGTCAGGCGATCGCGGTGCGGTGCGTGAGATCCGCACGTGCCGGCGGCACGGCGCCGCTCACGAGGGCGATCGCGATCGGGAGCGCGACCGCGAGCAGGCCGTAGAAGCTCCACGGCACCTCGAGGAGCGTCGGCCCGTCGCCCGTGGTCATCCGCAGGATCACGACGACGCCGAGCACGGGCATGAGGCCCGCGACCGTGCCGGTGAGGCACCCGAAACCGGCGACCACGAGCGCCTGGAACGCGTTCACGCTGCGGCGCACGCGCCCGGGCGCGCCGACGGAGGCGAGCGTGGCGTCATCGGGTCCGCGCTCGTGGCGCGACAGCCCGAGGGAGACGGCGCTCGCCGCGATCACGAGCACGCTGACGGCGCCGAGCACGAGCCAGAGCCAGGGCGCGGCGTCCGGCGGCGGATCCGCGCGTTCGGCGGTGACGAACAGCGGCACCTCTTCGGCGCGCGACGATGCCGTGATCGTCTCGGCATCGGCCGCGAGCCCGTCGAGGAGCGCCGTCGTGACCTCGTCGAAGGCGGCGATGACGCGCGACGGAATCGTCTCGATGCCGAGGCCTGCAGCCGTCTCGGGCGCGAGATACACCTGGTGCCACGCGTCGAGGCTCTGCGCGCCGGTGATGAGTCGCGCGTCGAGCGTGGCCGTCGAGAGGGGGGCCGTGCCGGTCTCGTCGATCCGTTCGTCGAAGAGATCGGCCGGGCGCCATTCGTTGAGGCGCAGGGCGCCGTCGTCGGTCAGCCACTGCGGATCCGTGACGATCGCGGACCCGGCGGCGAACGCGCGGCGGTCGTCGTCGGATATGGGCGCTCCGAGCGCGGTGTCGAGGTCGGCCGGGGCGACGACGATCGGCTGCGCGCCGTTGCCCGTGATGTCGTGGAACGCCGGTTCGCACGACGCGTCGTCCTGCTCGCACCATGCGGGCACCTGCACCTCGGGCGAGATCAGGGTCTGCTCGGGGTCGTCGATGATCTCGCCCGTCTCGGGGTCGACATCGGCGCCGACCGCCTCGCGCACGACGGCCGTCGACGCGGCCCCGGCCGCGATCAGCATCTCATCGGCCCGGGACGCGGCCTCCTGCGCGTGGGCGGCGAGATCGGTCTTGTCGCCCGGGAGCGCTTCTGCGTCCACGCCGACCGACGCGTAGACGGCCCCCGCGGGCGCGGCGGACTGCTCGGCCTCCGCGCGCATGTCCGTGAGAACGGCGACGCCGCCGAAGGAGGCGGTCGCGAGGAACGCGCACGCGGCGATGGCTCCGAACGCCGGAACCGATCGGCCCGGATTGGCGACGCCGTCCCGCCCCGCGAGCCGCGCGCCGACGCCCAGACGCGCGAGCATCGTCGCGGCCAGCGAGAGCATCCAGTGCCCGGCCAGGACGACGCCGATCTGCAGCACGAGAGGACCGGCGATCATGGCGATCATCGCCGCCGAATAGATCGGCTCGCTCGCCTCGGTGCCGTGCAGCGGCGAGTTGTAGGTGCTCACGAGCGCGATGACGCTGCCGGTGACGAGCACGAGGCCGGTGACGATCATCGCAGCGCCGATGCGCGGCCTCCGAGCGGAGACGGCGACCGGGCGACGGGATCCGCGGAGGGCCTCGAGCGTGTCGCCCCGCGTCGCGCTGCGCGCGGGCAGGGCCGCGGCGAGGGTCCCGACGAGGGCGGAGAACACGACGAGTCCGATGATCGCGAGCCACGGCACCTTCAGCCCCCACGTGTATTCGAGCTGCCCGCTGTCGAACGCCGCGCGTGCGATCGCCGCGAGCCCGATGCCTGCGGCGGAGCCGGCGATCCCGCCCGCGAGGCCCATGAGCGCACCCTGGAACAGCACGATGCGGAAGACGTCGCCGCGGGAGGCTCCGAGGCTCGCGGCGACCGCGAGCGATCGCTGCTGGCGCTTCGCGCTCACCGAGAACGCGGATCCGGCGAGCAGCAGCACGAGATACGTGCAGAACACGAGCGCGGCGGCGGCGGCCGAGTAGAGGGCCCACGACGTTCCGCTCGCGGATTCCAGCGCCGGTGCCCCGCCGTCGCCCGGGTGCTGCGACAGTGCGCGGTCGAAGACGATCACGCCCTGGGCGTTGAGGTCGTACACCTCTGCGGCAGTCGGGTGCCAGCCCTCGGCGTACCACGTCGAGACGTGGGGGATCTCGCCGTCGAGCAGCGGGCTGTCTGCGGGGGCGAACAGCATGCTCGCCCGATCGGGGTCGAGCCGGCTGGTCATGGTGCCGACGACCGTCGCGCGCCCCACCGGGTCGACGACCTCGATCTCGTCTCCGATCCCGACCCCGAGCCGTTCGAGCGATGCCGGGGTCGCGAGCACCTCGGAAGGCGCGTCGGGGGCGCGCCCCTCGAGGAGCGCATAGCGCCCGTCGAGCAGCGGATCCCACGCGTCGCCGGCGACCACGGTGAACGAGCCGGTGCCGTGCGCGGTCGTGACGGACGCGAGGGCGTGCCGGATCGCGATTACCCGTTCCGCGTCGATCAGCTGATCCACCGAATCGGGCGGTTCGACGGCGGCGGGCTCGTCGGAGGATTCCTCCACCAGGAACAGTCCGTGCGGATCGTCGAGGTACTGCCGCACGCCGGCCATGCCTCCCATCGGCTCGAGCCACGCGTCGGCGCCGCCGAGCTCGGCCTCGGCGCGCTGCGCGGGGGAGGGCTCGAGGCTCGCGGCATACACCGCGGCCGCGGAGACCGCCGCCATCGGCAGCAGGACGAGCAGCACGACGAGCACCGTCGACGGCCACGACCTCAGCGACTGGCGCAGCGCCATCGTGGCCGCGATGCGCCAGCGCGCGAGCCCGCGCCGCTCCGGTGCCTCGGGCGGCAGGGGCCGCGGCCAGGTGGACCGCGCGATCCGGGGGCCCGCGGGCTGCATCACCGCACTCCTCGAAGCAGTTCGTCGGCGCCGTCGCGGCGCGATTCGTCGATGATCCGGCCGTCGCGCAGGAACACGACGCGGTCGGCCCAGGCCGCGTGCCGCGCCTCGTGGGTCACGAGCAGTCCGGCCGCGCCGTCGTCGATGCGCGACCGCAGCATCTTCATCACGGCTTCGCCCGTGACCGAGTCGAGGGCGCCGGTCGGCTCGTCGGCGAGGATGAGCCGGCGCCCGCCGACCACGGCGCGCGCGATCGCCACGCGCTGCTGCTGACCGCCCGAGAGCTCGTCGGGGTACGTATCCGCCCTCGGCCCGAGTCCGACCGAGTCGAGCGCGGCCTCGGCCATCCGGCGCGCGCTCCGCGACCCGGCGCCGTCGAGCTCGAGGGGCAGGGCGACGTTCTCGGCGGCCGTGAGCGTCGGGATGAGATTGAAGTCCTGGAAGACGAAGCCGAGCGAGCGCCGGCGCAGCCGTGCCATCTCTCGGGCATCGAGCGCCGATAGTGCGCGCTGTTCGACGACGACGTCGCCCGAGGTCGGCTGCTGCAGGCCTCCCGCGATCGACAGCAGCGTCGACTTGCCCGATCCGGACGCCCCCATGATCGCGACGAGCTCGCCGGGCGCGACCGCGAGATCGACGTCGGCGAGCGCCGTGACGGTCTGCTCGCCGGATCCGTACACGCGCGAGACGCCGACCAGCCGCAGGACGGCGTCGGATGCCGGCTCGGGGCGGGAGGCGCTGCGGGCCGCGGCGTCGATGCGCTCCTCGTCGGCGCGCCGACGCCGACGGCCCCCGCGCAGGTCGCCGCTCACGCGGTCGCCGCCTTGGCGGGTCGGCCGCGCTTGACCGGCTCGTCGGTGAGGGGCAGGGGTGCGGCGGGCGTCATGCGCAGCCGCTGCTCGGTGTGGTCGAGCCAGCGCACCTGCGCCTCGGCGGCGAAGATCATCGAATCGACGACGAGCGACCAGGCGAGCTCCTCGGCCGTGTCGGGCGCCGTCCCGGCGTACTTCGCCCGGTTGAGCGACTGCAGGTGCGCGAGCGACGCCGATCGCTGCGTCTGGATGACGCCGCCGATGTCGACGCCCGGCAGCGTGGCCGCGAGGGCGAGCTTGATCGCGAGCTCATCGCGGGTGCCGTTCGCCGGCTGCACGGGAGAGGAGAGCCACTCGCCGACGACGGCGCTTCCGGCCGCCGTGATCCGCCAGAACACATGGCCCTCGTCGTCGACCTCCGCGCGCTCGGCGAGGCCGTCGCGCTCGAGGCGGTCGAGGGTGCCGTAGATCTGCCCGACGTTGAGGGGCCAGGTGCCGCCCGTGCGGCGGTCGAACTCCGCCCGCAGCTGATATCCGTAGCACGCGCCCTGGTCGAGGATCGCGAGCAGGCTCTGTCTGACCGACATGGTCACCCTCCATGTATACCGAGTATGTGAATCTCGAGTATATACATACTGAGTATGCGACGTGCGATGCGCATCCGCCGCGGAACCGCTTCCGCCTGCTTGAGCGCGCGCATAGCCCTCGGCCGATAACATGGGCGGGTATGTCTTCCGTCGCCTGACGGACGGCATCCGGCGAGTCGCCGACGCACTCGCCGAGGCCGAGTTGGGAGTATCACGTGGCAAATCCGTTCGAGAAGCTGCTCCGCGCGGGCGAGGGGCGCCTGCGGCGCAAGCTGCAGCGCGTCGTGAACGCCGTGAACGACCTCGAGGAGAGCTACGAGAAGCTGAGCGACGAGGATCTGCGCAACGAGACCACCGTGCTGCGCGAGCGCCACGAGAAGGGCGAGACCCTCGACCAGCTGATGCCCGAGGCGTTCGCCGCCGTGCGCGAGGCCGCCCGGCGCACGCTCGGCCTGCGCGCCTACGACGTGCAGGTGATGGGCGGAGCGGCGCTGCACGACGGGAACATCGCCGAGATGAAGACCGGTGAGGGAAAGACGCTCGTCGCGACGTTCGCGGCGTACCTCAACGCGATCCCCGCCAAGGGCGTGCACGTCATCACGACGAACGACTACCTCGCCAGCTACCAGGCCGAGCTCATGGGCCGCATCTATCGCGCGCTCGGCATGACCACCGGCATCATCGTCTCGGGCCAGAACCCCACGGTGCGGCGCGAGCAGTACGCCGCCGACATCACCTACGGCACGAACAACGAGTTCGGCTTCGACTACCTGCGCGACAACATGGCCTGGCGCAAGGAAGACCTCGTGCAGCGCGAGCCGCACTTCGCGCTCGTCGACGAGGTCGACTCGATCCTGATCGACGAGGCGCGCACGCCGCTCATCATCTCCGGCCCCTCCGCCGGCGAGGCGAACCGCTGGTTCACGGAGTTCGCCAAGATCGCGAAGGTGCTCGAAGAGGGCGTCGACTACGAGGTCGACCTCAAGAAGCGCACCATCGGCGTGCTCGAGCCCGGCATCGAGAAGGTCGAGGACCACCTCGGCGTCGAGAACCTCTACGAGTCGGCGAACACGCCGCTCATCTCCTTCCTCAACAACTCGATCAAGGCGATCGCCCTGTTCAACCGCGATCAGGACTACGTCGTCATCGACGACGAGGTGCAGATCGTCGACGAGCACACGGGCCGCATCCTCGCGGGCCGCCGCTACAGCGAGGGCATGCACCAGGCGATCGAGGCCAAGGAGAACGTTCCGGTCAAGGCCGAGAACCAGACGCTCGCGACCGTCACTCTGCAGAACTACTTCCGCCTCTACGACAAGCTCGCCGGCATGACCGGTACGGCCGAGACCGAGGCCGCCGAGTTCATGTCGACGTACGAGCTCGGCGTGTTCCCGATCCCGACGAACCGGCCCATGATCCGAAAGGATCAGCAGGACGTCATCTACCGCACCGAGGCCGGCAAGTTCAGCCAGCTGGTGAAGGACATCGCCGAGCGGCACGAGAAGGGCCAGCCGGTGCTCGTCGGCACGGTGAGCGTCGAGAAGAGCGAGCGGCTCTCAGCGCTGCTGCGCAAGGAGGGCATCCGGCACGAGGTCCTGAACGCGAAGAACCACGCGCGCGAGGCCGAGGTCGTCTCCGTCGCCGGTCGCCTCGGCGCCGTCACGGTCGCGACGAACATGGCCGGCCGCGGCACCGACATCATGCTCGGCGGCAACGCCGAGTTCCTCGCGGTGCAGGAGATGCGTGCGCGCGGGCTCGACCCCGAGGAGAACTCGGAGGAGTACGAGGCCGCGTGGGACGAGGTCTTCGCCGATGTGAAGGCGCGCGTGGACGAAGAGGGCGACAAGGTGCGCGAGGTCGGCGGCCTGTACGTGCTGGGCACCGAGCGCCACGAGTCGCGCCGCATCGACAACCAGCTGCGCGGTCGCTCGGGCCGTCAGGGGGACCCCGGCGAGAGCCGCTTCTACCTGTCGCTCGAAGACGACCTGATGCGCCGCTTCCGGTCGCCGCTCGCCGATGCGATGCTCGCACGCACCGATTTCGATGACGAGCAGGTCATCACGGGCCGCACGCTCACCGGCCTCATCAAGAACGCGCAGGCGCAGATCGAAGCGCGCAACGCCGACTCGCGCAAGAACGTGCTGAAGTACGACGACGTGCTGAACAGGCAGCGTCTCGCGATCTACTCCGACCGCCGCGTGATCCTCGAGGGCGACAACATCGCCGAGCGCGTGAGCCACTTCATGGAGGATGCGATCACGCAGGTGATCCGCGATCACACCGCGAAGGGCCACGACGAGAGCTGGGACTTCGACGCGCTCTGGACCGAGCTGAAGTCGCTGTACCCGGTCGACGTGACGATCGAAGAGGTCGCGGCCGATGCGCGCACGCGCAAGGGCGGCATCGACCAGGAGGGACTCATCCGCGAGATCCTCTCCGATGCGAAGATCGCCTATGACAAGCGCGAGGCCGCACTCGGCAGCGAGGCGATGCGCGAGCTCGAGCGCCGCGTGGTGCTGCAGGTGCTCGACCGCCGCTGGCGCGATCACCTCTACGAGATGGACTACCTCAAGGACGGCATCGGACTGCGGTCGATGGCGCAGCGCGACCCGCTCATCGAGTATCAGCGCGAGGGGCACCTGATGTACGAGTCGATGATGTCGCAGATCAAGGAGGAGACCGTCGGCTACATCTTCAATCTCGAGGTGAAGGTGAACGAGCAGGGCGACGGATCCGCGCAGACGGTCGAGGCGAAGGGCCTGTCGGGCGCGCCCGACGACGGCCAGCAGAAGCTCGCCTTCTCGGCTCCCGCCGAGGACGGCGACGTCGAGGTGCACGATGCGCGCGGGAACGTGCAGGGCGGATCCGCGGCGAAGGGCGGCGCGCAGGCGAGCCCGCAGAACCGCGAGGAGCGCCGCAAGCAGGCCAAGCGCAACCGCTGACCGGTCCGGTCGTCGGGCGCGCGCCGTGTGCGGGCGCCCGGCGCGCGGGCATATGCTGAATCGATGAGCCCACTTCGCCACCTCGACCAGTCCTCGAAGCTGCAGAACGTCCTGTATGAGATCCGCGGAGAGGCGCTGGCGGAGGCGACGAGGCTCGAGGCCGACGGTCACACGATCCTCAAGCTGAACACGGGGAATCCGGCGATCTTCGGCTTCGAGGCGCCGTACCAGATCGTTCGCGACATGCTGCGGGCCGTGCCCACCGCGCATGGATACACCGATGCCCGCGGCATCGTGGAGGCGCGGCGCGCGATCGTGAGCCGCTACGAGAACGTTGAGGGCTTCCCCTGCTTCGACGTCGACGACGTGTACCTCGGAAACGGCGTCTCCGAGCTCATCACGATGACGATGCAGGCGCTTCTCGACCAGGGCGACGAGGTGCTGATCCCGGCGCCCGACTATCCGCTCTGGACGGCCATGACGAGCCTGTCGGGCGGCACGCCGGTGCACTACCTCGCCGACGAGGGCAACGGCTGGCAGCCCGACCTCGACGACATCCGATCCAAGATCACGCCGCACACCAAGGCGATCGTCGTCATCAACCCGAACAACCCCACGGGCGCCGTGTACTCGCGCGAGATCCTCGAGGGCATCGCGCAGATCGCGCGCGAGCACTCGCTGCTCGTCCTGAGCGACGAGATCTACGACCGCATCCTCTACGACGGGGCCGTGCACACCTCGATGGCGCAGGTCGCCCCCGACCTGCTGTGCCTGACGTTCAACGGTCTGTCGAAGACCTATCGGGTGGCCGGCTACCGCGCCGGCTGGCTCGTCATCACGGGCCCGCGCGCGCACGCCGAGGGGTTCCTCGAGGGCGTGCAGCTGCTTGCCTCGACGCGCCTCAGCCCGAACGCGCCGGGCCAGCACGCCGTGCTCGCGGCGCTGACGGGCGCGCAGTCGATCGACGCGCTCATCGCTCCGTCGGGGCGCCTGCACGAGCAGCGCGACACCTCGTGGGAGGGGCTCAACGCGATCCCCGGCGTCAGCTGCGTCAAGCCCGAAGGGGCGCTGTACGCGTTCCCGCGGCTCGATCCCGAGGTGCACGAGATCCGCGACGACAAGAAGCTCATCTACGACCTCCTGAAGGCCGAGCACATCCTCCTCGTCGAAGGCACGGGGTTCAACTGGCCCACGCCCGACCACCTGCGCGTGGTCAACCTGCCCGAGCCGCGCGTGCTCGCGGAGGCGATCGAGCGGCTCGGAAACTTCCTCGCCTCGTACCGGCAGTAGCGCGCCTCACAGCATCGCGAGCGACGTCGCGCGCCAGCGCCCGTCGTACCCCTCGAGGCGAATGGCGACGGCGCGCGTGCGCACCGGCGTCGTGATGATCGCGGTCGCCTCGACGACGCCGTCGGCGGGCGAGGAGCAGAGCACGCGGCGCACCATGTAGGCGGGCTGCTTCGCCGGGCGGCCGCGGACGCTGCGGGCCCGCACAGCGAGGTTCGCCCGGAGCACCAGCGTCTCGTACGGCTCCTCGTCGAGCCATCGCGCGAGCTGGTCGACCTCCCGCACGCCCGCGAGGACCTCGAGCACGCCGCCCGCGAGCGTGGAGACCAGGGGCCGCGGATCGGGAAGATCGGCGGAACTCGTATGCTGCCGAGCGAACAGGTCATGCACGTCTTGCGTCTTGTGTACGGCGAGATGAGGCGACATATGGGATCTTCTGGTTTCGATGCGGGGAGCTGTCTGATATGTCACCCATGGTCGCCGCGGGGGAGCGGCGCGCGGTAGCGGAATATATGCCTGTGCACTCGCTGAGTGACCACTGAGTGCGAGCTGTACGCTCGGGGGCATGTTCCCTGAGCGCTGGGATGCCTTCTTCGAGGATCTGGAGCAGCAGTTCGCCGCCGGCCGCGAGATCTCCCATGACGGGCTCGCGAGCGAGCAGGAGCGCGTGCGCATCGCCGGGCTGACGCTCCGCGACCGTCTGAGCGCCGTGCGCACGGGCGGCCGGATCGTCATCGGCGCGGCCTCGGGCACGCACCGCATGCGGGTCGACGCCGTCGGGGCCGACTGGATCGCGGGCACCGAGGAGGATCACCCCGGCTTCCTCGTCGCGCGCATCGATGCCCTCGACAGCGTGCAGTTCGCCGGCGAGGAGCGCGAGACGACCCTCGCCGGCGGAGGCGGCGATCCGCTCGAGCGGCGCATGACGTTCGGCTTCGTGCTGCGCGCGCTCGCGCGGCGCCGCGTCGCGATATCCCTGGGGCTCGTTCGCGCAGGACAGGTGGCGGGCACACCGATGCTCGCCGGGGCGGATCACGTCGACCTGGCGCTGCACGACGCGGGCGGGGCGCCCCGCGGATCCGAGGTGCGCGGGGTGCAGACGATCCCGTTCCGGGCGATCGAGTGGGCGCGCACGAGGGCTCGGTCCGATGCCGGGGCGTTCTCGCCGGGGTCGCGGCTCGGAACCGTGATACCGCGGACGACGCGCTAGAACCGCGTGTGCGTGCCCCACACCTCGGGGAGGCTCGCGGCGTTCGACTGCCGCCACAGCGCGTGGCGGCGGCTCAGCTCGTTCTGATCATCGAGATAGTCGCTCACGCTCGCGCGTTCGATGCGCCACGCCTCGGGCGCGCCGAGCCGCGCGCCGCGCAGACGCCCCTCGTGGACGAGGGCCACGACCTCGTCGGGCGTGATCGACAGCAGCTCCGCCACCTGGGCGGGGGTGAAGAACTGCTCGCCGGGATCCGTGGACATGCTTCCATTATGGTCCGGCGGCGACGGGGCGAGGGCGCCCTGTGGATAACTTTCGAGGCGATCGACGATTCTCTGCCACCATCTCGTGCATGGCACCTTCAGCGCGCATCGCCCGTTCGGGCGGCCGATCGTGGCTCGACGTCCGCTTCCTCATCGGGGCGATCCTGATCGCGGGGTCGATCGCCGGCGTGTGGACCGTCGTCAGCGCCGCCCGCGAGACGACCCCGGTCCTCGCCGCGGCGCACGCCCTCGTGCCGGGGCAGGCCCTCACCGCATCGGACGTCGTCGAGATCGACGCGCATCTGGGGGCCGCGGAGGGCGGCTACCTCGTGCCCGACGATCTCGACGACGGCCTGGTGTCGACGCGCGTCGTCGCCGAGGGGGAGATGGTGCCGGCCTCGGCCATCGCAGAAGCAGACGAGGCGTCGCAGACCACCGTGGTCGTGCGCAGCGCGCTCGGCGTGCCGACCGGCATCACCCCGGGAGCGCAGGTCGAGCTGTGGGCGGCGCCGATCGTCGGCCCGCAGGAGTTCGGCGAGCCCCTCGTGATCGCACCCGCCGCGATCGTCGCGGGCGTCAGGGAGGACGAGGGCGTCGTCACGGGAACCGGAGCGACGCTCGAACTGACCGTCCCGCGCGATGACGTCGCAGATGTGCTGCAGCACGTCGCGGCGGGGTCCGCGCTGTCGGCGGTGCTCGCGCCCGTGCCGCGCGAGGCTTCCGAGGCGCCCGAGACGCCCGAGCCGACGAGCGCGGCCCGCGCCGAGTCGGAGGAATGATGGCGGCGATGGTGGCGGCCGACGAGCCGCACGGCGCTCGCATCGCGGCCGCGCTCGCGGATGCGGGCGTCGAGGTCGTCGCCCTCGTGCGCTCAGCCGACCTCCTGGCCGCGGTGAGCGACGCGTCGTCGTCGGTCTGGCAGGCGCTGCGCGAGTCCGACTCCGTCGTGCTGCATGCCACGCGAGCGGTCGTGGTCCCCGAGGTCATCGCGATGTGCGATCGCAGTGGGGCGAGGATCATTGCGCTCGCCGACCGCGCCGCCGAACGCCGCTCCGTCGCGGCGTTCGGCCTCCCCGCCGCGCTCGGCCTCGATTGCGGCCCCGAGGATCTCCTCGCCGCGATCGAGTCATACGCGCTGGGCGCCGGGGCCGAGACGACCGAGCGCACCCGCGGATCCGTCACCGTCGTGTGGGGACCGCACGGTGCCCCGGGCCGCACGACGGTCGCGCTCGCGCTCGCGGCATCGCTGGCGGCCCGCGGCTCGCGCGCGGCGCTCATCGACGCCGACACGCACGCACCGTCGATCGCCCAGCGCCTCGACCTGCCCGAAGAGGCCCCGGGCTTTCCCGCGGCGTGCCGGCAGACGGATTACGGCGTGCTCGACGGGCCGGAGCTGACCCGTCTGAGCGTTCCGGTCGACATCGGTGATCACACGATCGAGGTGCTCACCGGCATCAACCGCCCCACGCGATGGCCCGAGCTGTCGGCCGGGCGGGTCGCCGAGGCGCTCGACGTGGCCCGCGACTGGTCCGACCATGTCATCGTGGATGTCGGCGCGCCGCTCGAGACCGACGAAGAGATCGTGAGCGACATCGATGCGCCCCGGCGCAACCAGGCGGCTCTCGCCGCCCTCGCGGCGGCCGACACCGTCCTCGCCGTCGCCGCCGCGGATCCGGTCGGCATCGCGCGGATGGTGCGCGGGCTCGCGCGCCTCGACGAGGTCTCGCCCGCTTCGCCCCGGCACGTGCTCGTGAACCGCATGCGCCGGGCGCCGTTCGGCATCGATGCGCGCCGGCAGGTCGGACGGGCGTTCGAGCAGTACGCGGCGGGGGAGCAGGTCTGGTTCCTCCCGGACGATCCGCGCGCGGCCGACGAGGCGCTGCGGGGCGCGGCGCCGATCCTTTCGCGCCGGCGGGCCGGTTTCGCGCCGGCATTGGGCGCGCTCGCCGCTACGCTGTGAAGGGTGTCGACTCTCAGCGATCTCCTCAATGCCCAGAACCAACTGAGCGAAACCGATATCCAATGGATCCATCGCGTTCACGGCGACGGTCAGCTGCTCGCCGACCTCGCCTCGGCCGACATCGTGATCTGGGGGCGCACATCCGACGAGTCGTTCCGCGCCGTCGGCCACGTGCGGCCCTCGGGTGCGGCGACGCTGTTCTACCGCGACATCGTCGGCGACAAGGTGCGTCCGCAGTGGCAGAGCCAGGTGCGCCAGGCGTTCGCGAGCGGCGAGATCGTCGACTCCTCGAGCCCTGAGTGGTTCGAGGAGACGCCCACGCGGGTGAAGGCGGTGCCGATCGTGCGCCGCACGGAGGGCGAAGGGACGACCGTGCTGGGCGTCATGACGCGCCACACGAACCTCAGCGAGGTGCGGGCGCCCTCGCGGCAGCAGCTCACCTTCGACGAATGCGCGAACGCGATCTTCGGCATGATCGCGACCGGCGACTATCCCGACGAGGCCTCGCCGATGGGTCCCCGTCGCGGGGCGCCGCGCGCGGCCGATGGCCTGATCCGCCTCGACGTCGACGGCGTCGTGACGTTCGCCAGCCCGAACGGGCTGAGCGCATTCAACCGCATCGGGTTCGTCGATGAGCTGGAGGGCGAGACGCTCTCCGACGTCGCGCGCCAGATCATGCCGCCCCAGCGCGATGCCTCGGCCGACGAGGCCTCCCTTCCTGTCCTGCTCACGGGGCGCACGCCGTGGCGCGCCGACATCGAGGCCCGCGGGGTCACCGTGGCGCTGCGCATCATCCCCCTGCGGCGCGACGGCAAGCGGATCGGCGCGGTCGTGCTCTGCCGCGATGTCAGCGAGCTGCGCAACCAGGAGCAGGAGCTGCTGACGAAGGACGCGACGATCCGCGAGATCCACCACCGCGTCAAGAACAACCTGCAGACGGTCGCGTCACTGCTGCGCATCCAGGCGCGCCGCACCTCGAGCGAGGAGGCGCGGGAGTCGCTGCTGCAGGCGATGCAGCGCGTGGCCGCGATCGCGGTCGTGCACGACACCCTGTCGGAGGGGCTCAGCCAGAAGGCCGATTTCGACGAGGTGTTCTCGCGCGTGCTGCGGCTCGTCGCCGAGGTCGCCGCGGCGCAGAACACGGTGGCGCACACGCGCAAGACGGGCACCTTCGGCACGCTGCCGAGCGAATACGCGAACCCGCTCGCGCTCGCCCTCACAGAGGTCGTCACCAACGCCGTCGAGCACGGGCTCGCGGGGCGAGAGGGCCACGTCGAGATCGTGGCCGATCGCGACGACGAGCAGCTGCGCGTGCGCGTGCGCGACAGCGGCAGCGGCCTGCCCGAGGGCAAGGTCGGGCGGGGCCTCGGCACGCAGATCGTGCGCACGCTCGTCGAGGGCGAGCTGAGCGGATCGATCGAATGGCGCACGATCGGCGAGGCCGACAGCGAGTTCCACGGCGGCACCGAGGTCGCGATCGACATCCCGCTGCGCTGGGCCCGGTGACGCAGAAGGAGGTGCGCTGCCGGCCGGCAGCGCACCTCCTCCGTCGCGGAATCAGCCGGCGCGGCGCGCGCGGGCGGCGCGGCGCTTCAGTGCACGGCGCTCGTCTTCGCTCAGTCCGCCCCAGACGCCCGAGTCCTGACCGGTCTCGAGCGCGTACTGCAGGCACACCTCGGTCACGGTGCATCGGGCGCAGACAGATTTGGCCTTCTCGATCTGGTCGACGGCCGGTCCGGTGTTGCCGACGGGGAAGAACAACTCGGGGTCGACCGTCAGGCACGCGGCCTTATCACGCCAATCCATGCGGAATGCTCCTTGCGAGGTGGTGGGGTTGAAGGTGACAGCGCCGCTCGGTGTGTGAACTACGCTGGATGTATGACGGGGCGATCGCCCCGCACCCCACCACGCTGTGGGAAACACACCGTTAACAATTGTCGTACAGGCGGTTGTCTTGATCAAGGGTTTTGGCAAAAATCCAGGATTTCCGTGCTGAACGGGGCCGAAACCGCCGAGGAGGAGCGCATGTCGTCCGATTCGATCGACCGCACTCCTGTCGTTCGGGCCGCCGCCGTGCTGCTCGCGCTCGAGGCGCTCGGTGTGCTCGTACTGGCCGGATGGCAGATCGTCGAGCTGGTCACGAGCGAGCCCGCGTCGATCGCGACCTCGATCGCCCTGATCGTCATGACGCTCGTCGGCGCGGCCGCGGTCTTCGCCTTCGCCGGCGGAGTCTGGCAGGCCAGGTCGTGGGGGCGCTCCGGCGGGATCGTGGCGCAGGTGCTGATCTTCGCCGTCGCGCTCGGATCGGTGCAGGGCGGCGCGGGGCATTGGGGCATCGCCGCGACGCTCGCGGTTCCCGCCGTCGTCACGTTCGTCATGCTCATCCTCGCCGCGCGATCGGCGGG
>DXAM01000141.1 GCA_019117025.1 Candidatus Microbacterium stercoravium
CCAGGAACGCGGATCCCTCCGCTGCGCGCTCGAGCTCGCGCAGCACGGGGGCGCGCAGACGCTCACCGAGACGAACCGCGCTTCTCCTATCGCGGGCTCATGCTCGACGTCGCCCGGAACTTCCCCGACGCGGATACCGTCATCACGCTCATCGAGCGCGCCGCCGCGCTGAAGCTCAACGCGCTGCACCTGCACCTGACCGACGACCAGGGCTGGCGCATCGCCCTCGAGCAGCATCCGGAGCTGACGGCCCACGGGTCGTCGACCAGCATGCGCGGGGGCCCCGGCGGCTTCTTCGCGCGCGACGACATGCGCCGCATCTTCGAGGCCGCGGAGCGCGTGCACGTGACCGTCGTGCCCGAGATCGACGTGCCGGGCCACACGCACGCGCTCGGCCTCAGCCATCCTGAGCTCGTGGCCGACCCCGTCATCGGAGACGAGGTCGTGTCGGTGACGGAGGCGTACGGCGGTGACCTGCCGCGCGCCGGCGCTCCCTACACGGGATTCGGCGTCGGATTCTCCTCGCTCCGCGCCGACGCCCCCGGCACCGAGCCGCTCCTGCGCGACGTGTTCGGCGAGGTCGCGGCGATGACGCCCGGCCCGTACCTGCACTTCGGCGGCGATGAGGCCCTCGGCACCGCGCCCGACGACTACCGCGCGATGGTCTCGCTCGCGGCCCGCATCGTCGCCGAGACCGGCAAGACTCCGGTCGCCTGGCACGAGGCCGGCGAGGCGGACCTTCCGGCTGGGTCGGTCGTGCAGTTCTGGGGCCTGCTCGACCCCGAGCCCGAGCACGTCGAGCGCGTGACGCACGCCGTCGCGCAGGGCGCACGGGTGATCCTCTCCCCCGCCGACGCCATCTATCTCGACATGAAATACGACGAGACGACACCCGCCGGACTCACCTGGGCCAACGGACCGACGAGCGTCGAGCGCTCGTACGTGTGGGACCCGGGCGAGATCATCCCCGGTCTCGCAGACGGCGCCGTTCTCGGAGTCGAGGCCGCGCTGTGGACCGAGACCATCGCGGATGCGGCCGAAATCGAGACGATGGTGTTCCCTCGTCTCGCTTCCGCCGCCGAGGCCGCGTGGTCAGCGCCGCTCGGCACGGTCCAGCGCGACTGGGCCGCGTTCCGCGACCGGCTCGGGCGCCGGGGGCCGGCTTGGCACGAGAGCGGAATCCGATTCCACCCGTCGCCCGAGGTCGCGTGGGCTCAGGAGAGCTCGTACAGCCAGCCGTGACGATCCTCGCGGCGCCCGTACTGAATGTCCGTGAGCTCCTCGCGCAGTGAGAGGGCGAGCGACCCGATCGGCTGCTCATCGCGGAACCCTGCTGCCTTGAGCACGCCGATCGGCGTGACGACCGCGGCCGTGCCGCAGGCGAACACCTCGACGATGTCGCCCGAGGCGACGCCGTCGCGCCACTCGGCCAGCGAGATCGGGCGGCGCTCGACGACGTGGCCGCGGTCCTGCGCGAGCTGCAGCAGCGAGTTGCGCGTGACGCCGTCGAGGATCGTCTCGGACGCGGGCGTCACGAGTGTGCCGTCCTTCTTCACGAACACGATGTTCATGCCGCCGAGCTCCTCGACGTTGCCGTCGGCATCGAGGAAGACCACCTGGTCGCAGTCCTGGTCGAAGGCCTCGGACTGAGGCAGCAGGCTCGACGCGTAGTTGCCGCCGGTCTTCGCCGAGCCCGTGCCGCCCTCGGCCGCGCGCGCGTACGTCTCGCTCAGCCAGATCGAGACCGGCTTCACACCGCCCGTGAAGTAGGCGCCCGCCGGGCTCGCGATGACGTAGAAGCCGTACTTCTTCGCAGGGCGCACGCCGAGGAACGCCTCCTTGGCGAACATGAACGGGCGCAGGTACAGCGTCTGGTCATCGCCCGACGGCACCCACGCGCCGTCGACCGCGATGAGTTCGCGCAGCGCCTGGATGAACACGCCCTCCGGCAGCTCGGGCATCGACAGCCGGCGCGCGCTGCGGTTGAAGCGGCGGGCGTTCTGATCGGGGCGGAACGTGTGGATCGATCCATCGGCGTGCCGATACGCCTTCATCCCCTCGAAGACCTCCTGCGCGTAGTGCAGCACCGCAGCAGCGGGGTCGAGCGAGATCGGGCCGTAGGGCTGCACGCGCGGGCGGTGCCAGCCGCCCTTCTCAGACCAGCACACATCGACCATGTGATCGGTGAAGACGCTGCCGAAGCCCGGATCGGCGAGCAGCTGCTCGCGCTCCGCGGGCGATTTCGCCGCGAGGTTCTTCGTGACCTGGAAGTCGAGCGTCGTGAGGTCGGGGTCGGTGGTGGTCATGTGCGTTTCCTGTCTGCGCGGGGGCGGTGCGCGAAATCCGTGGGGTCAGGCGGAGAGGCGAGCCGCAATGGCGTCGCCGACCTGTGTCGTCGTGCGTGCCCCGCCGTCACGTGCGGCGAGGTCGTCCTCGATCGCGCGGGTCACGCGCGCCGACTCGGCCGCAAGACCGAGGTGATCGAGGAGCAGGGCGACGGATCCGATCGCTGCGGTCGGATCCGCCTTCTGGGTTCCCGCGATGTCGGGCGCCGAACCGTGCACGGGCTCGAACATCGAGGGGAATGCGCCCGACGGGTTGAGGTTCCCTGAGGCCGCGAGACCGATGCCGCCGGTGATCGCCCCGGCGAGGTCCGTCAGAATGTCGCCGAAGAGGTTGTCGGTGACGATGACGTCGAAGCGGCTCGGGTTGTCGACCATGTGGATGGTTGCCGCGTCGATGTGCATATAGTCTACGGCGACGTCGGGGCGCTCCGCGGCGATCTCATCGGTGATGCGCTTCCACAGCTTGCCGGCGTTGACCATCACATTGGTCTTGTGCACGAGCGTGAGCCGGCCGCGGCGCTTCGCCGCGAGGTCGAACGCGTACTCGACGACGCGCCGCACGCCGTGCGCCGTGTTCACCCCGAGCTCGTTCGCGATCTCGTGGTCGGTCCCCTGTCGCAGCACGCCGCCGTTGCCGACGTAGGCGCCCTCCGTCCCCTCGCGCACGACGACGAAGTCGACCTCGCCCGGGTTCTTCAGCGGCCCGGAAACGGTCGGGAACAGCTTCGAGGGGCGCAGGTTCACGTAGTGATCGAGGCTGAAGCGCAGCTTCAGCAGCAGGCCGCGCTCGATGTTCGCATCCGCGAGGCGGGGGTCGTTCGGCGTGCCGCCGACCGCGCCGAGCAGGATCGCGTCGTGCGCCGCGAGGGCGGCGAGGTCGTCGTCGGTAAGCACGTCGCCCGTGCGCAGGAAGCGGTCGGCGCCCAGCGAGAACTCGGTCTTCTCGAACGACACGTCGCTGTTCGCGGTCACGGCGTCGAGCGCCTTCTCCGCCTCGGCGATGACCTCGGGACCGATCCCGTCGCCCGGGATGATGGCCAACTTCACGACGCGCGACATTCATGCTCCTTGACTCGGGAGGGAAGGGGAATCACCGCGACACCACCGTGCGGCTTCGTCCCAGCGTAGTCGCAGACACGACGCATGCGATCACGAGCAGCGCCGCTCCGATCAGGCTCGTGGCGGTGATCCCGCCGTCGAACGCCCTCGCCGCCGCATCCGCCAGCGCAGTGCCCGGAGCTCCTCCCAGGACGTCCGCGGCGTTCATCGCTCCGGCGAGCGTCTCCCTCGCATGCGCGGCCAGATCCTCCGGAACGCCGTACGGGATCTCGAGCGCCGCGCGGTACCAGGCCGTGAGGATCCCTCCGAGGATCGATGTGCCGAGCACCGCGCCGAACTCGTACGCCGTTTCGCTGATCGCGCTCGCGGCGCCCGCCCGGTGGGACGGCGCGGACGAGATGATCAGCTCGCCCGACACCGTCTGCGCGGCCGCCGTTCCCCCGCCCATGATGACGAAGGCGACGACGAGCATCCAGACGTCTCCGGCGCCCGCGAACGCCACGAGGACGAGGCCGGCCGCACCGATCGCCAGGCAGATCGGCACGACGACGGCGGCCGAGAAGCGGCTCGCGAACGGCGTGACGGCGAAGCCGGCCACGACCGAGCAGACCGCCCCGGGAACGAGCGCGAGGCCCGCGGCCATCGGGGTGAGCCCCACGATCATCTGCAGGTGCTGCGAGACGAAGTACAGGAACCCGATGTACGACATGATGCAGCACAGGTTCACGGCGAGCGAGCCGGAGAACTTGCTCCGACGGAACAGCGACATGTCGAGCATCGGGTACGGGATCCGCAGCTGGCGCCTCACGAACAGCCACCCGAACACCAGGCCGGTCACGATGCCGATGGCGCCGGGCCATCCCGTCACGGCGGCTTCCTTGATGCCGTAGGCCAGCGGGGCGAGCGCGAGCATCGACAGCACGATGCCCCATCCGTCGATCGGTCCGGGATGCGGGTCGCGGCCTTCGGCCACGAAGATCGGCGCACCGATCAGCATCAGCCCGACCATGGGAACGGCGAGCAGGAAGACGCTCTGCCAGGGGAAATGCTCGATGAGGAAGCCGCCGACCACGGGGCCGAGGGCCCCGCCGGCGGCGAAGCCGCCCGCCCAGGCGGCGATCGCGATGCGGCGCTGACCGCGGTGCCGGAAGGTCGTGCGCAGCAGCGACATGGTCGACGGCATCAGGGTCGCACCGAAGACGCCCATTCCCGCTCGCGCCGCGATCAGCCACTCCGAGGTCGGGGCGAACACGGCCGCGATGGAGGTGAGCATGAAGCCGACCGCCCCGATCAGCAGGATCTTCCGCCTGCCGACCCGGTCGCCGAGCGAGCCCGCGGTCACGAGGAGGCCCGCGAGCATCAGCGAGTACGCATCGATGATCCAGAGCTGCTCGGCGCTCGTCGGCTCGAGCTCCTGCGCGATCGCGGGCAGCGCGAAGTTCAGGATCGTGTTGTCCATCGAGACGAGGAGCACGGGCAGCAGGAGCACGACGAGCGCGACCCAGGCCCGCCATCCGGCCCGCGGCCCGTCAGTGGCGATCGCATCTGTCGAAAGGCTCACGGCATGGATCCTGTTCTCTTCATGGCGAGACGACCGCGCCCCCCGCCTGTCGGCGAGGGGCGCGGCAGGGAGGAAGCGCTATGCCTCGACGATCTCGATCTGTCGGATGATACGCGCATCGATCGCCGATGCGATGCGATCGAGCACGTCGTCGGGCACGCGCTTGTCGACCGTGATGACCGAGAGCGCCTCGGCCGATTCTCCGGTGCCGCGGGCGACCTGCAGCCCGTCGATGTTGATGCCGTTGTCGCCGAACTGCTCGGCGTAGATGGCGACGACGCCCGGACGGTCCTTGTAGAGGATCACGAGGTGGTGATCGGCGAGCGGGGCGTCGAGCTCGTACCCGTTGATGCCGACGAGCTTCTGCACCATGCGCGTACCGGCGAGCGTTCCCGCGACCGAGATCACGGTGCCGTCGGAGAGCGTGCCGGTGAGCGTCGTGAGGTTGCGGAACTCGGGGCTGTCCTTCTCGACGTTGAGGCGGGTCTCGATGCCGCGCTGCTCGGCGAGCACGGGCGCGTTGACGTACGAGACCTTCTCGCTGACGACGCTGCCGAGAATGCCCTTGAGCGCCGCGAGCTTGTAGACGCTCACGTCGTAGTCGGCGAGCTCGCCGCGCACGTCGATCTCGAGGCTCGTGAGCGGGCCGTGCGAGATGCCGCTGAAGACCTGGCCGAGCTTCTCGACGAGCGAGATGCCGGGGCGCACGAACGGGTCGATCGCGCCGCCCGCGACGTTGACGGCGTCGGGCACGAGGTCGCCCTCGAGCGCGAGCTTGACCGAGCGGGCGACGGACACGCCCGCCTTCTCCTGCGCCTCCGCGGTCGAGGCGCCGAGGTGCGGCGTGACGACCGCGCTCGGCTGACGCGTGATGTCATCGTTGGCCGGCGGCTCCTGCGTGAACACGTCGATGCCGGCTCCGGCGATCTCGCCGGCTTCGAGCGCCGCGGCGAGAGCCTGCTCGTCGATGAGGCCGCCGCGGGCGACGTTGACGACGTACGCGGTCTTCTTCATGGCCTTCAGCTGAGCCTCGCCGATCATGCCGGTCGTCTCGGGCGTCTTCGGCATGTGGATCGTCAGGAAGTCGGCCTGGGCGACCAGTTCGTCGAGCGAGACGAGCTCAGCGCCGAGCTGCTGGGCGCGCGCGGGCGTGACGTACGGGTCGAAGGCGACCACGCGCATGCCGAAGGCCTGCATGCGAGCGGCGACGAGCGCGCCGATGCGGCCGAGGCCGATCACGCCGAGCGTCTTCTCGAAGAGCTCCGTGCCGGTGAACGAGCTGCGCTTCCATGCCCCGCCCGACAGCGAGGCGTTGGCGGCAGGGATGTGGCGCGCGAGGCTGATGATGTGTCCGCACGTGAGCTCGGCGGCCGAGATGATGTTCGACGTCGGCGCGTTGACGACCATGACGCCCGCGGTCGTGGCGGCTTTGATATCGACGTTGTCTAGGCCGACACCGGCCCGCGCGATGACCTTGAGGTTCGGCGCATGCGAGATCGCTTCCTCATCCATCTTCGTCGCCGAGCGGATGAGAACAGCGTTCGCATCGGCGAGCGCCGCGAACAGCGCCGAACGGTCGGTTCCATCGACCGATCTGACATCGAAGTCGGGCCCGAGGGCATCGACGGTGGCGGGGGAAAGCTGCTCTGCGAGAAGGACGACGGGCTTCGACAAAGTGGATCCTTAGAGACGGCGCTGCACACGGGAACGGCCGCGCACACGGCGCCGCCGTGCGCACCAGCTTAGTCGCCGCGAGCAGTGCGGCTGAACATCGCCCGGTCAGGCGATGATGCGCGCGGTCATGGTGAACGCCTGCACGTCGAGCCAGAAGACCGACGTCAGCGCGAGTCCCGCGAGCAGCAGAAGCGCCAATTTCCAGACGGCTCTGCTCCGGCCGAGCACCATCGCGACCGCGAACGCGGCGAGCGGAACGATGATCGCCATGATGAGCGCGATCCATGCCACGGGCGTCAGCGCGACCTCAGCGCCGAGCAGCTCCTGCTGCCGCGAGATCTCCTGCAGTGTGACGACGAGATACTGCACGCCTGCCCACACCGCGTACGCGTAGAGCAGGCCGAACAGGCCGGCGACGACCGCGACCAGCCACGCGGGAGCCGACGTATGCGTCGGGGTTTCACGAGTCACTGTCCGAGCACCCCCACCATCACGAACGGCCACGGCACGAGCAGCAGGACGCCGAGCCCGAGCCACAGGAACCGCTGCCACGGGCGCTTTCCCCGCGTGCCGACGATCGCCACCAGGAACCAGACGGCCGGTGCCGCGACCGCGAGCACCATGCTGCCGAGGAACATGAAGTCGGCGACGGCGCCCGTTGCCCCCTCGATGCGCGCACGCAGGCGCATCGCGCCGAGCACCCAGCCGACCGTCCAGAGCGCATAGATGCCGCCGATGACGCCGTACGCGACGAGCGCGACGTTCCCGGCGCCCACCGGCGGCTCGTCCTCTCGCGCGGTGACGACCGGCTGCCTGTCCGGCAGAGCCGCGCTGGGAGGCCGCGGAAGGTCGTCGTCGGGCGTCGCGCGCAGGGTCGGGTCGTCATCGCCGTCCCAGCGGAGGGCGTCGTCGTCGGGCGACGTCGGGTCAGTCATGGTCCGCTCGCTTGCGCCACCGGATGCCCGCGTTGATGAGTCCCTCGAGATCGCCGTCGAACACCTGGTCGGGCTGCGTCATCTCGAATCCGGTGCGCAGGTCCTTCACGAGCTGCTGGCCGTAGAGGAAGTACGAGCGGATCTGATCGCCCCAGCTGGCCGTGATCGTCCCGGCGAGCTCCTTCTTCTTCGCGGCCTCCTGCTCCTTCTGCAGCAGCAGCAGTCGCGTCTGCAGCAGGCGCATGGCCGCGGCTCGGTTCTGGATCTGAGACTTCTCGTTCTGCATCGAGATCACGATGCCGGTCGGAATGTGCGTGAGCCGCACGGCCGAGTCGGTCGTGTTCACCGACTGACCGCCCGGGCCGGACGAGCGGAACACGTCGACACGGATGTCGTTCTCCGGGATGTCGACTTCGGTGGCCTCCTCCATGAGGGGGATGACCTCGACGGCGGAGAAGCTCGTCTGGCGCTTATCAGCCGATCCGAACGGGCTGATGCGCGCGAGGCGGTGCGTGCCGGCCTCGACCGACAGCACGCCGTAGGCGTACGGAGCATCGACCTCGAACGTGGCCGACTTGATGCCGGCGCCCTCGGCGTACGAGGTGTCGAGCACCTTCGTCGGGTAGCCGTTGCGCTCGGCCCACCGCAGGTACATGCGCAGGAGCATCTCGGCGAAGTCGGTGGCGTCGTCGCCGCCGGCCCCCGCACGGATCGTCACCACGGCCGCGCGTTCGTCATATTCGCCGTCGAGCAGCGTCTGCACCTCGAGGTCCTGGATGGTCTTCTCGAGCTCGGCCAGCTCGGTGCGCGCCTCGTCCGCCGCGTCCTCGTCGTCCATCTCGTTGGCGAGTTCGACCATCACCTCGAGGTCATCGAGGCGCGACCCCGCCGATTCGATCTTGCGGATCGCAGCCTTGCGGTGGCTCAGCGCGCTCGTGACCTTCTGCGCGTTGTCCTGATCGCTCCAGAGATCGGGGTCGGCCGCGCGCTCCTCGAGCTTCGCGACCTCAGCGTGCTGCGCCTCGAGGTCGACCACCTCGCTGATGTTGTCGAAGGTGGTGCGCAGGGCGTGGATTTGGGCGGAGAGATCGAGTTCAAGCATGTCGAGAGAAGCTTATCCTGCTCGCACGGCGCGCGACGGCACGACGAGTAACCTGGATCACGATGAGCAGCGGATCCGCGGCGCGCGGCGCAGCAGTGCAGGCCCTTCGCGCGTACTGGCCGATGATCTACGCTCCCACCGCGATCTACTCCATGGGGCAGGGCGCGATCATTCCCGTGCTGCCGAAGATCGCCGAGCAGCACGCCGGCGGCCTCGCCCCGGAGGTGCTGCTGCCCGCTGCGGCGCTCGTCGCCGCGATGATCCCCGTCGGCCAGCTGTGCGGCAACCTGCCGTCCGGCGTGCTCGTGGCGCGCTTCGGAGAGCGGCTGACAATGCTCGCCGCGGCGGCGATATCGCTGATCGGCATCACCGTCATGCTGCTCGCCCCGAACATCGCCGTACTCGGGCTCGGTGCGCTGCTCATCGGCGTCTGCGCCTCGATCTTCGCCCTCGCGCGCCACGCCTTCATGACGACGCGCGCGCCGCTCGCGTTCCGCGCCCGAGCGCTCGCGCTCATCGGCGGATCCTTCCGGCTCGGCACGTTCACCGGTCCCGTCATGGCGGCCGGGCTCATCTGGCTGACGGGCACGGAGAACTCCACACTGTGGTTCTTCGCCTTCTGCCTGCTCGCGATGGGCCTCCTCGTCGCGTTCGGGCCGGACCCGGAGACGCACGCCGCGGCGGCGGAGCGCGCACGCCGCTCCCGGACGCCCGAGACGGATCGCGAGGACACGGGCGAACCCGTCTCCGGCTCGATCCCGGCGGTGGAGCGGCACGGCCTGTTCGCGACGATCCGGCGGCACCGCGGAGTGCTCGCGCGCCTCGGGCTGTCGGCGGCGTCCCTCGCGGCGGTGCGCGCGGGCCGCCAGGCGATCCTGCCGCTGTGGGGGCTCGCGATCGGTCTCGAGTCGTGGCAGATCTCGCTCATCATCGGGTTCGCCGGCGCCGCCGAGTTCTCGCTGTTCTATGCCAGCGGGCAGGTCATGGATCGATTCGGACGCATCTGGGCGACGGTTCCGTCGGCGGTTCTCATGAGCGCCTCGTTCCTCTCGCTGTCATTCACGCGTGACATCGGCGCCCCGGAGATCGCCTTCGCCGTGTTCGCGGTGGTCATCGGCATCGGCAACGGCATCTCCTCCGGAGCGCTCATGACGCTCGGCTCCGACGCCGCCCCGCCGGAGAACCCGGCGCCGTTCCTCGGCGCGTGGCGCACGATGACCGACAGCGGCGCATCCGCGACGCCGCTGCTCGTCTCCGGCGTCACCGCGCTCGCCTCGCTGCCCGT